>CAYPZH010000046.1:0-14188 GCA_964415205.1 uncultured Actinomycetota bacterium
ATTGTGGTCATGGGGTTTGCCGTCAAAAACTACAGAGAAAAACAGGGCAGGGAATATATACCCTGTCCTGCTTTTATATAGTGGAGCCCCTGGCCAGAATCGAACTGGCGACACAAGGATTAGGAATCCTTTGCTCTGTCCACTGAGCTACAGGGGCCCGGATGCCCGCTTTCTCCGCGAGCGCCTTACACCTCAAGAATTATAGCCCGCGGGGAAAGCGCCTTCAAACGGCCTCTTGTTTGTTTTCATTGACGCCGCGACGGCCGGGACATGCGGGAATCATGCCTTCAGACCGGGAACCCTGCGGTTTTCCACCCATGACCGTTTGCATTGACGCCGCGGCGACCGTGACATTATATTAATAGATGCGAAAACGGCCGGGCAGGCCGGAACGAAGACCGGTTAACTGGAATGAGCCACGGAGGCTCGGGCGGTGCGAAACCGCCGGGTACCGTGGCGTTTTTATATAGCGGTCCAGACGGAACGACCCGGCGGTCACGAAGGCCCAGGGTAAAGCGAACGGAAAAGCCGCGGAGGCTCGGGCGGTGCGAAAGCGCCGGGTGCCGTGGTGTTTTTTCCGAGACTATCAGGAGGTGGATAGCTTGCACATCCCCGACGGCTTTCTGAACACCGGAGTGAGCGTCGCTACCGGCGTGGTGGCGGCGGGTGCGGTGGGTTACGGCCTGTACAAGGCCCGGGAGGAACTGGACGAAAAGTCCGTGCCCATGCTCGCCCTCTGCGCCGCATTCGTATTCGCCGCCCAGATGCTCAATTTTCCCGTTGCGGGCGGCACCAGCGGTCATTTCCTGGGGGGCGTCCTCGCCGCGGTACTCCTGGGGCCATGGTTGGGCAGCCTGGTGATCGCCCTGGTCCTGCTGGTGCAGTGCCTGGGGTTCGCCGACGGCGGGCTCACGGCGCTGGGGGCAAACGTCTTCAACATGGCGGTCATCGGCACCATCCTCTCCTTTTACATCTGGTACGGGATCAAGTCGCTCCTCCCCAAGAACAAGACCATGTTCCTCGCGGCCACCGGAGTAGTGGCCTGGCTCTCTGTCATGCTTGCATCCGGTGCCTGCGCGTTCGAGCTGGCGATATCCGGTACCACCCCGCTGAGCGTTACCCTGCCGGCGATGCTGGGGGTGCACGCCATCATCGGCATCGGCGAGGCCGTCATCACCGTGCTGGTGGTGGGGGCGGTGCTCGCCGTACGCCCGGACCTGGTAAAGACCTACGATCACCAGGCCCAATTGCCGAGGTTCGAGGAAGCGGAGGTGAAGCAGTGATGGAACCGCGCAAGAAGAGCATCATCGTCTTCACCCTGGCGGGGCTGGCGGTAGCCGTCGCCCTCGCCCTGATCGTCTCGCCCTGGGCATCGTCCTCGCCGGACGGCCTGGAGAAAGTGGCCGAGGACAAGGGCTTTCTGGAGGCCGCAGAGGAGACCGAACCAGCTTGGGAGAGCGCCCCTATACCAGACTATGCGGTGCCCGGCCTGACCGAGGAAGTCGTTGACGAAGAGACGGGCGAGTCGGCGGAGGAGCCCACGAAGCTGGCCACCGCGCTGGCAGGCCTCATCGGCACCGTGGCCATATTCCTCATCGCCTGGGGCCTGGCCCTGGTGCTGAAAAAGAAAGGCGGCGGCACGAAAGCGAGGGCGGCGGGAGAGGCCGCGGTTGAATAGAGCATGAAACACGCATTCCTGGACCAATACAGCGGCATCGACAGCCCGGTCCACCGGCTGGACCCCCGGGCCAAGCTGGTGGGCTGCATCGCGCTCGTTATTATCTGCGTCACCACGCCCCCCGACCTCTACGCCGCCTTCGCCGCTTACCTAGGGCTGGAGATCGTCCTGGTCGTCCTGTCGCGCCTGCCCTGGAGGCACGTGCTCAAGCGCATGCTCATAGTGCTCCCCTTCATCCTGGCGGTGGCGGTGTTCCTGCCCTTCTTCGACCGCGGGGGGGGCAGCTACAACCTGGGGCCGCTGGCGCTCTCGGCGCACGGCCTCCTGGTGCTGTGGAACGTGGCCGCCAAGTCGACGGTGAGCGTGCTGGCGGGGAGCATCATGTCCTCCACCACCCCGTTCCCCGAGCTCCTGAAGGGGATGGAGAAGCTCAAGTTGCCCCGCCTGCTCACCACCATCATGAGCTTCATGTACCGCTATATCTTCGTGCTCACAGACGAGCTGCAGCGCATGAGACGCGCCCGGGACTCGCGGGGGTGGAGCGGGAAGTGGCTTTGGCAGTCCAAAGTCATCGGGCACATGATCGCCGCGCTGTTCCTGCGCTCTTACGAACGGGGCGAGCGTGTCTACGCGGCCATGCTGGCGCGCGGTTACGACGGGGGGGTGCACACCGTCTATCTCTACGACTTCGGCGTGACGGAGTGGGGGTTCGTAGCCCTGGCGGTATTGTTCCCCCTGGCGGCGCGGCTTATCGTGGGGGGCTGAAGATGCACCACAGGCCGGCGGTGGAGATCAGGGGCCTCTATTACGCCTACCCTGACGGCACCATCGCCCTGCGCGGCGTGGACCTCACCATCGAGGAGGGGGAATCGGTGGGCATCGTCGGACCCAACGGGGCGGGAAAATCAACCCTGCTGCTGCACCTCAACGGCATACTCACCGGGCGGGGGGAGGTGCGCATCTTCGACCTGCCGGTGGAGAAGAGGAACCTGCGCGAGATAAGGCGGCGCGTGGGCCTCGTCTTCCAGGACCCCGACGACCAGCTCTTCTCCCCCACCGTCTTCGACGACGTGGCCTTCGGACCCACCAACATGGGCCTCCCCCGGGAGGAGGTCGCGGCCGCCGTGTCCCGGGCGCTGGAGGAGGTGGGCATCGCGGGCATGGAGAAGCGCTCCGCCTACCACCTCAGCTACGGCCAGAAGAAGCGGGCGTCCATAGCCACCGTGCTCTCCATGAACCCGGACCTCCTGGTGCTGGACGAGCCCTCCAGCAACCTCGACCCCCGCGCCCGCAACGAGTTCTCGCAACTGCTGCAGGGCATGCGCATAACCAAGATCCTGGTCACCCACGACATTCCCTTCGTGTTCGAGAACTGCGACCGCGTGGTGGTCATGAGCGGGGGGAAGATAGCCGCGGACGGGGACGCGTTCTCGATCCTCTCGGACGAGGTGCTGCTTTCCGAACACGGCCTGGAGCTGCCCTACGGATTCTATCCAGCGCCGCGCGGGAAGGACCGGGAACCACAGGAGCGTGGGTAGCATAAGGGGACCTTGCCCGCCGTCTTCCATCCCCGCGACATGATCTTGAGACAGCTCTATCGTCATCGCCCCGCTGCGTCGATGCGGCCGCGTCTTTGAGCGCTCTCAGCATGAACATCCCTGCTTACCCACGCAACCGCCTTGTTGATAAAAGATCAGGCCGTAGCAGACAGGCGAGGTGAAGACAGCCGCCGTCAGCCCAGCAGGTGGAGGTTGCCCACGTGCACGCGGGTTAGGCCGGCCTCGCGGGCTGCGGTAAGGCATGCGTCGGCCTGGCGGCGGGAGATCAGGCCGTAGCAGACAGGCGAGGTGAAGAGAGCCGCCGTCAGCCCAGCAGGTGGAGGTTGCCCACGTGCACGCGGGTGAGGCCGGCCTCGCGGGCTGCGGTAAGGCATGCGTCGGCCTGGCGGCGGGTGGTGACGGGCAGGTCGTGCATGGCGTGCTGGGGATGGAAAGCCAGCAGGGAATATGGGATGTCCCTGTCCAACCCGGCGATAAACGAAGCGATGCGCCCCACCTCCTCCGCCTCCACGTATCCGGGGACCAGCAGGGTACTGGCGACCAGCGGCGGCGGTTCCGGCCGTTCTCCGGTGCGCGACGCCGCATAGGAAAAGTTGTCCAGGGTGCGCCGGTTCGAGACCCCGCACATGGCGCGGTGCAGCGCGGGGTCGAAGGCTTTGAGGTCGAACTTCATGCAGCCTCCGCTTTCCAGAGAGAGGTCCAGCGCGCGGCGCAGAAAGCCGGGGTGCATGGAGCCGTTGGTCTCCCAGCAGATGCGCACCCCGCCCTCACGGCGCCGCAGCGCCAGTTCGGAGGCGCGCAGCGCGAAGGGCATCTGGGGGGAGGGGTCGCCGCCGAAGAAGCATATGCAGCCGGTGGACTCCCTCACCGCCTCCGCGAGCTGCCGCGGGGAATATACGGGCCCCAGGCAGGCGGTGAGCATACGGAACTGGTTGTTCTGGCAGAATAGGCAGTCAAAGGAGCAGGCGCCCAGGAAGACCGCGAGGTTGTCTCGCCCTCGGTCACCGCTGCCCGCGCACACCCAGTCGGCCACGCAATTGGTGGGCAGGGGGTCGTAGTAGTATTCCGCGATGCCGCTCCGCGCGGTGCCGGAGAGATGGCGCAGCGACCCGCCCTCGACCACGCGCAGCCCGCAGTAGCCTCGCTCCCCCCCGGCAAGCGAACAGTCATTGCCGCAGATGCGGCAGACCCGGCCGCCCGGCGAGCGCGGCGGCAGTGCCGGCAAACCGAAAACACGCCGCACCCCGGCGTGGGCGGCCACTATGCGTCCCTCCACCCCTTCCCCGCCGGCCCTGATGCAGGCGGCGCAGAGCCCGAGAACACCCGAGATGCTGGTCGACGCTGATCCGCACGACGCGCACACCGCGCCGGCGGAAGGCCGTTCATGATCCATGATCATCCTAAAACCGTGCGCTTAACCTATATACTATTATCATGGAACACAGGGGCGCAGAGAAAGCGGCGGAGAAAGTGGCCGCTAAAGCGGGGAAGACGGTAAAGTGGGCCTTCGTGCTGGGCCTGGTGGCGGCGGCGGCCATCGTAGGTTACTTCACCATCTTCCGCACCCATCCCGCGCAGTCGGTGGTGGAGAAAGCCTTCGGCATGGTCGAGGCGGGCGACGCGGAAGGCTTGATGTCCTGCGTGGACCCGGAGGGGGAATGGGGAAGGCTCTGGGAGGAGAACACGCAAGGGGCCCGCGATATGCTGCTGTCGCTGCTCGAGGACTTCCGGCTGGAGTTCTCTTCTCTAAGGCTCGCGACACGCGCGCAGGGCAACACCGCCGAGGTCGCGCTCAAGGGAGGCAGGCTCACCATCTACGACCGGGACGATGAACGCATGCCCGCAGCCTGGTTTGACCTCTCCGGCAGCGAACTGGTCTTGTACCTGGAGAAGAAGGGCGATGACTGGCTTATCGGGGGCATGAACTACGACATCCTCGAGTTCATCGAGAAAGACCTGGGATTCCTTTTACCGTGATGCACCTCCCCCCGTTCCGGCGGGCAGGGTCGTGCAGGCGGTGGAGGACGGCAGAAAAGGCGAGGTAAGGCATGACGGTCTCGCGCGCAGGACGCGCATGGGCGGTTGCTCCCGCTCTGCTCTGCGCCTTGTTCTTAGCGGTGCAGGCGCCTGGTTGTTCCGCCTCCACGCCGCAGCGTGCGGTGGGCGACTTCGTCTCGGCGCGCATCGCGGGAAAAGACGACCGGGCGGCGGAGCTCACCGTCGAAGGGGACCTGGGAGAACATATCGGCGGGGAGCCGTTCCTCTATGCCAGCGGCGTCACCTACGAGCTGGAAGAGCCGCGCATCGAGGGGGACCGCGCCGTGGTGGCGGTGCGCTACTGCTGGGACGGCCAGTCCGTGGAACTGCCGTACGTCGCGCGGCGAGTGGGGACGAAGTGGAAGGTCGCCCTGTCCGAGACAGCGGGACTGTGGTTGCCGGACGTCGATATGGGCGGGGTACCCTGACCCTTCCCGCAGGTTAGACCTTTGCTTCAGCGGTTCACTCTTTCCCGGCCGCGCTCTTGCTTTTCACCCCGCCCGCGGTTTACTTCTTCGCCGCGGGCTTTCGCGCGGTAGTTCTACTCGTGGTCGCCTTCTTCGCGGCGGGCTTCTTCGCCAGGGGTTTCTTCGCGGCGTGCTTCTTGACTGAGGTTTTTTTCGCGGCAGCCTTCTTCCCGGCGGGCTTTTTCTTAGCGGAGGCGGGGGCCTTCGCGGTGACCTTCCTGGCCACCGGGCGCTTTTTAACCGTCGCGCCGCCGGGCGTCTCTCTGACCGCAGGCGTTGACGCCTTCACCGCCGTGCGCTTCCTGGCCACCGCCGTGGGCGTTTTCCTCTTCTGCGTACGCGGCGCTTCTCCGTCCTTGTGCAAAGCCACCTTGAGGACTTCCTCTACGTGCTCAACCGGGATGAACTTGAGTTCCTTGCGGATGAAGCCCGGTATCTCCTCCAGGTACTTGCGGTTCTCCTCGGGTATGATCACCTTCCTCACTCCGGCGCGGTGGGCCGCAAGCACCTTCTCCTTCAAGCCGCCGATGGGAAGCACCTTCCCTCTCAGGGTTATCTCCCCTGTCATGCCCACTTCCTTGTGCACCTTGCGCTTGGTGATCGCGGACATGAGGGCCGTGGCCATGGTCACGCCGGCGCTGGGGCCGTCCTTGGGAATGGCCCCGGCCGGCACGTGCACGTGCATGTCGTTGTGCTTGAAAAAATCCGCCTCCACGCCGTAGCGTCCCGCCGCGCTGCGGCAGTAGGTGAGAGCCGCCTTCGCCGATTCCTGCATGACGTCGCCCAGTTTGCCGGTGAGGATGAGGTTTCCCTCCCCGGGCATCACCTGGCATTCGACGAAAAGGACGTCCCCGCCCGCCTCGGTCCAGGCCAGGCCGGTGGCCACGCCCACCTCGTCCTCCTCCTCCAGCACCTCGAAGCGGTACCTTGACGGCCCCAGGAGCTCGTGCAGGTCCTTCTCGCTCACCTTGCGGCTTTTGCGCTTGCCCGACGCTATGCCGGTGGCCACCTTGCGGCAGACGGCGGCTATCTCGCGCTCCAGGTTGCGCACCCCCGCCTCGCGCGTGTAATCGCGGATGATGGCGCGCAGGGCTTCATCCGTGATGGAGATCTGGCTCTTCTTCAGGCCGTGGAACTCGAACTGGCGCGGCAGCAGGTGGTCCTTGGCGATGTGCAGTTTCTCCACCTCGGTGTAGCCGGGCAGCTCCAGGACCTCCATGCGGTCGAGCAGGGCGGGGTGGATGGGTATGGGGGTGTTCGCGGTGGTGATGAACATGACCTTGGAGAGGTCGAAGTCCACATCGAGGTAGTGGTCGGAAAAGGAATGGTTCTGCTCCGGGTCCAGCACCTCCAGCAGAGCCGAGGCGGGGTCGCCGCGGAAGTCGGCGCCGATCTTGTCCACCTCGTCCAGCATGAACACCGGGTTGTTCGAGCCCGCCCTCTGTATGCCCCTGATGATGCGCCCGGGCAGCGCCCCGATGTAGGTGCGGCGGTGACCTCGTATCTCGGCCTCGTCGTGCATGCCCCCCAAGGAGATACGCACGAACTTGCGCCCCAGGGCGCGCGCGATGGACTGGCCGAGGGAGGTCTTGCCCACGCCGGGCGGGCCCACGAAACATAGTATGGGCCCCTTCATGTCCTCCTTGAGCTTGCGTACGGCAAGGTACTCGACGATGCGGTCCTTGACCTTGTCCAGGTCGTAGTGGTCCTCGTCCAGGAACCGCCTTGCCCGCTTGATGTCCAGGTCGTCCTCGGTGCTCACGTTCCAGGGCAGGCTGGTAAGCCATTCCAGGTAAGTGCGGGCCACGGTATATTCGGCAGCGGCCACCGGCATCTTGGCCAGGCGGTCCAGTTCCCTCTCCGCCTCCTTGCGGGCGGCCTCGGGCATGCCGCTCTGGTCCATCTTCTCGCGGAACTCGTTTATCTCCAGGGTGCGCTCGTCCACCTCGCCCAGCTCTTTCTGGATGGCCTTGAGCTGTTCGCGCAGGAAGTACTCCCGCTGGCTCTTGGACATCTCCGTCTGGACTTCTGACTGTATCTTGGACCCGATCTCCAGGATCTCGATCTCCTTGTTCAGAAACAGCGTGAGCTTCTCCAGGCGTTCCCTGACGTCCAGCGCCTCCAGGAGTTCCTGTTTCTCCGCCACGTCGATGTTGATGTTGGAGGCGATGAAATCGGCCAGGTTGTTGGGTTCGCTGATGTTCATGGCGGCGATGAATATCTCGCTGGGGAGGTAAGGGGCCAGGGAGACCATCTTCTTAAACTGGGTGAGGACGTTGCGCGCTATGCCCTCGAGCTCCACCGTCTCCTCCATCACCTCCTGCACTTTCTCCACCCTGGCCTTGAGGTAAGGCTGCCGCTCGATATACTCCACGATGCGTATCCTCTGCACGCCCTGCACGAAGAGCTGCATAGACCCGTCCGGGAGCTTGAGCATACGGATGATGGCCGCCGCTGTGCCGATGCCGTGTATCTGCTCCGGCTCCGGCGTCTCGATCTCCTCCTTGCTGGCAACCGCCGCGACCAGGCGGTCCGCCGTGAGCGCGTCGTCGATGAGCTTGACGAACTCCTCCCTGGTGATGAGCAGCGGCACGATTATATGGGGATAGATGACCGTGTCCTTCAGGGGCAGGACGGGAAGGACCTCGGGTATATACGGCTCGGCCATGGCCATCGAGATGTCGTTGTCGGGCAAAGCATACCTCCTAGTCTTTGGATATCACAGGGTCATTCGCTGCTGACGTTCACGCCCCGCAACTTCTCCCGTTTCAGCTTGGGCAGGACAATCTCCAGCAGTCCCTTGCGGTACACGGCGCGGGTGGCGTCGGCGTCGATATCCGTGGGGAGCTCCAGCACCCGCTCGAAATCTCCGTAGTTTATCTCCAGCATGTAAGTGTTGCTCATGTCCGGGGGGCGGAACCTACCGCGGTGCCCACGGATGGAGAGCACCCTGCCTTGCAGGGTGACCTCCACCTTCTCCTCTTCCACCCAGGCGAGCTCCACCACCACGGTGAAATGCTCCGGGCATTCGTAGACGTCGCACAGCGGTTTCCACGCCTTCTCGAACACGGCGGAAGGCCTCCGCCAGTAGGGCATATTGCTGAAGAAACGCTCGAATTCGCCGCGCGCATCGAAGATATCATCGGATTCATCGCGGCTCCAGAAAGCCTCCGTCACCTTCCGACCTCCTTAGCGGTTGTTGACAGACCGAAACGCCTTTATTATACCCCAACGCCTTTAAGGTCCGCCCTTAACAACCGTCATCTTGACATCAAGGGATGACCCCGTTTATTCGTCATTTCGACAGCAACAGAGGACCGACCCGCCTGCGCCAAACCTATCCGTCATCGCGATGCGCCGCAGGCGCCGTGGCGACCCCGGGGTGACCGCTGCGGCACGAGCGCGCGAAGGGACGGCGAACGCTTTGCGCGGTACATCATCCACGATGTGCGTGTGTGATGGGACCGTCGCGGGGAGGTTGCCGCGCTTCGTTCGCTGCGCTCTCTCCGCTCGCAATGACGGTGGTTCACCAAATGACGGATGTTGAGGGCAGACCCCGTTATTTGAACTCGACGGAGCTTATCCCCTTTTCCTGCTCGCGCAGTTTTTCCTTCAGCTCCCTGCGGATGTATGGGTCATGGCCGTGGAAGGGCGCGAGGCTCCAGGTACCCTGCTCGCTGCCCCATGCCTGGCGTCCCGGCTGCAGGTCGCCGTCCAGGAAGCCCCCCACCGCGGCGAAAAACGCATTGTCGTCCCGCAGAAGAAGGGAGGTGAGCACGTGGTCCGGGGATTCGGCGGAGCGGTCGGCGCCCACCAGGATGACCAGAGCGTCTTTCTCCTCCGCAACCTCGATGACCTCCGCGTTGAAGGGTCCGGGGGTGCAGAAGATGATGTCGGCGCCCTTTCCCACCGCTTCCTCCGCGCTCGCCCTCGCCTGCTGCGAGTCCTCCGCCGTCTCCAGGTGGTAGACGAAGGTGCCCTCTTTGGTGAGCCCGGTCCTGACACCGATGAGAAAACCGATGTTGTAATAGGGCAGGAGGGGGTCCGTCTTCGCGCCGATGAAGGCGACCACCGGGGTCGGGTTGGTGAGGGGATGATCGTTGCGCGCGGTCAACCAGCCCGCCAGGTAACCGCAGAGATAAGCCCCCTCCTCGACGCGGTAACGCACCAGGGAAACAGCTTCCTCGCCGGCTATGGGCTGCGGGTACTCGAAATCCAGGGCGCAGGCGTCGGTCTCCGTTTCCCCGGGGCGCGAGGCGAGCATGGCCTGCGAGGAATCCTGACCCAGGGACACCACCAGGTCGTATCCCTGCCCCTCCGCCGCAAAGAGACCCGCGAGTTCCTCCTGCGCCGTGGAAAGGATGAAGTCGACCTCCACGCCAAGCTCCGCCTCCACCCTGCGCTGCCCGTACTCCGCCAGGACGTTGCGCTCCTCCCCCGCGACGCCAGGCTCGAACCCGACCAGCGCCACCCGGTAAGAGGCCTCCCCTCCCGAGCAAGAGCAGGCCGCAAAAGGCGCGAGGAGGAGAAGGCAAGCTGCGGCGGCTGCCAGGCGAGAGGACTTGTGCTTCATCTATACGCTCCGGATGATGGTCGGTGAAGTCTTTTTCGCGTCCATATCGCGTTCATTATAGCACCCGAGCATGCACTTGGTTTCGCGACTCTGCGGTCGTGCGCCGCGTGGAGCGGGACACGGCGTGCGGGGATGCGGGGGTGACCGGGTGCGTTTTGAGTGCGGTCATGATCTCGCAACGCGTTGCTTGGGAAAGGTGACCAGCAGGATGCCGGATGCGACCATGAGCGCAGCCAGCAGGAGCGAAAAGCTGATGGGCTCGCCCAGCGCGAAGTGGGCGAAGAGAAGGGCAAGCACCGGCTTGAGGTAGAAGAGGCTTGCCCCGCGCGACGCGAGTACGCGCCGCATGCCCTCGAAGTAGAGGATGTAACCGATGCCCACGGTGACCACCCCCAGGTAGAGCAACCACCACCAAGCCCGGGCACCATAGCTCCCCATCTCACCCCAGCCCTTCTGCAAGGTGAGCAGGAGCGCGAGCAATATAGAGCCCGAGAGCATGGTCAGGAAGGAGAGCGTCAGGCTGCCGTAGCGCTCCGAATACCTCTTGCCGTAGACGGTGTAAAGGGACCAGGTGACGGCGGAAGCAAGCACCAGCACACCGCCCAGGAAATCCCCGCGCGAGAACAGGCCGGAGATGCGGAAGCCGGTGACGGCGGCGAAGGCACCCGCGAGGCCCAGCCCCACGCCCAGCCAGCCCACGGGCCCGAGGCGTTCCCGCAGGACCAAAGACGCGATGAGCGCAGTGAAAACGGGGTTCATGGAGAAGATGACCGCGGCCGTGGACGCGCTGGTCGAATCGATGCCCTCGTGGAGGAGGAAAAAGGTGAGGAAGACGCCCACCGCTCCCAGCAGGGCGATGGGCAGGCCGTCACCCCTCACCGCGGCGGTGATGAAACTCCCCTGCCGCCTTCCCAGCAGGAGGATGAAGATAAATGCCGCCCCGAAGAGGAAGCGCAGCGTGGCCACCTGCAGAGGGCCGACCTGTCCTGCCGCGCCCCCGCCCGACTGCAGGTACTTGGCGACCACCTCTATGGTGCTGAAGAGGACGATGGCCCCCAGGACGAGAACATAACCACGCTTCATCCGCCTCGCCTCGCTCGCGCCTGCTATCTGCGCCGATTATAGCGTACCCCGATGTGCCCTCGCGGCCAGCGGAGAGTAGAATTATGGCACCGGCGAGAGCGCCGGCCTTACGCCGGGCAGAAAACGGCGGGAAGAAAGGCGGTTGATGACATGACGCATAGGGGAGCGGGTGGCGCAGGCGTTCGTCCGTTTATCTGCTGTCCGTCATGCCGCGGGCCCCTGCGACAGGAACATGGCCGTGACTCCTTCTACTGCCCGAGATGCGCGAAGGAATATCCCGTTGTCTGCGGCACCCCCGACTTCACGGCCGGCGAGGTCATGGAGGGGCTGTCCCTCCGCCAGAGAGACATCTACGACGGCAGGGACGGGGGGCAACTGGCCCCGGTGTACGTGGACCCCGATGCGTGGAACCGCTCCATCGCCTTCGAGATGGATATTGCAGGAAAGTACGGGCTGCTCGTGTCCAACTGGAAGGGGATGAAGAGCCGCGAGGTCATGGACGGGCTGGAACCGCGGGCGGGCGAGCTGCTGCTGGACATCGGCTGCGGGGCGGGGATGATGCTCAACACCATGCACATCGTATACGGCACGCGGGGCGTGGGCATAGACATCAGCCCCGTGGCACTCCGCGCCGCCGCCGCCTGCAACCCCTGCGGTAACCTCTACCTGCTGGCCGACGCTCTCGCCCTCCCTTTCCGCGACTGCGTCTTCGATCTCGCCTGCAGTTTCGACGCCGTCGAACACGTGCCGGACCCCGGGGTCTTCGTGGCGGAGATGGCCCGCGTGGTCAGGCCGGGCGGACGCATGCTCATCTACACTCCCTCGCGGCGCTCGCGCTGGCCGTGGCACTGGTGGCAGCAGGTCCTCACCGGGGGGAAACAGGGCCGGGACGTGCTCGCGGGGCACGACCCGGAGAGGTTCCTGGCCCCCGACGAGCTGGAGGGGCTCATGCGCGAAAACGGTTTGGCCTGGGTTAAGACGGTGAGCTTCCACACCCTGTACACCCTGATCTTCGACGAGATATACCCCGGGTTCATCCACCGCCTGCTGGACCGGCCCCGCCTCTGCCGGGCCGTGTTCAGGGCCCTGCAGCTGGCGGACGCTGCACCGAACGACCGCGGCTACGGCAACGGTTTCTTCGCGTACGGCTGGAAGATACAGGAAGGCGAGGGGTGAGAAGATGCTGCGCACGAGGACTGCCGGGCTGCTGCGGCAATGCCTGCATTACCGCGACATCCCCGCATCAGAGAAGCCCGTCTTCTGGAGAGAGGTCCAGGCCCTGGCCTTCCTGGTCCTCCTGCCCTTCTTCCTCTTCCTGGGCGCCGTCTCGCGCCTCCTGGGGAGGCGCCGGGCATGAGCACATGGCGCGCACAAGTCCCGACGGGCAAAAAAGGGCGCGGCAAGCCTTCACCCGGTCAGCGGGACGCTCCGAAGGGCTCTGCGGGTGCAGTTGTCTAGGGCACTTCGAGGTCGCCGCGCGTGCGCTGTCCGCGGGTCACTCGTTTACGTAGTCCTTGCCGATCACCAGGACGACATCGGCATCGTAGGTGATGGCCACGTCGGCGTCCTCAACGATGACGTAGGTGGCGTCGGGGTCAAGGTCCTTCGCCACCATGCGCGCCTCGGCCTCGAAGCCCGGGTTGTAGTATACGGTGGTCTCCTCGTAGGCATTGACGGTGTTGCCGATGGTGATGTCCGCGTATCCCTTGTCCCTCATGATCTCAGCGACCTGGGCGGCCATGCCCTCCCAGCGCACGCCGTTGAGCACCGCCAGGTCCAGGCCGGAGCGGCTGGTCTTGCCCTCCACTTCGGATAGGGAATCCTGCAAGGCTTGCTTGGCGTCCTCGGCCGCCTGCTCCTCCGGGGAGAGGACGCTGCAGTAATTCTTGATGTTGTAGAAGAGCCTGGCCGCAGCCTCCTCGTCGTATATGTAGTACCACGGCTGGCCCGGCCTCGGCTCCGGATCGTCTCCGGGCAGGGTCACGAACTCCACGTCCTCCACCGTCATCCCCTGCAGTGCCTCGGCCAGGTCGAAGATGGTATCGGCCTCGATGGTCGTTTCCACGTACCTGATAACCGCGTCGAGCACGTCGAGGAGGGCCTGCATGCCCCTCACCTGCAGCAGGCGTTCCATCATGGCTTTGAGGAACTTCTTCTGGTTTTCGATGCGGTCTAGGTCGCCGCGCGGCAGCTCCCTGCTCCTGACCAGGATGAGGGCCTTCTCCCCGTCCAGCAGGACGTCGCCCTTGGGCAGGTTCCCAACCTTGGGGTCGGCGATGGGGTAGTCCAGGTGCAGGATGACCCCTCCCACGGCGTCGACGATGCTCTTGAAGGCCTCGAAGTCGACTTCTGCGTAATCGTTTATCTCGAGGCCGGATATCTGCTCCACCGCCTCTATCGCGCCGTCAGGCCCGTTGTAGGCGTGGGCGGCGTTTATCTTCTCGGCCCCGTAGCCGGGTATCTCCACCCTGGTGTCGCGGGGGAAGGACACCAGCACCGCCTTCTTCTTCTCCACGTTCACCGAGGCCAGGATCATCACGTCGGAACGGGTGTAGCCCTCCTCGCCGGGGACGCTTCCCCGGTCGATGCCGATGAAGAGCACGTTCAGGGTCACGTTGTCCCATGGATCGATCTCCACGACCGGTTCATCGGGAGGTACGGATTTCCAGCGCAACCTGAAATAGTGCTTTCCCGCCCAGGTCTTCACGGCATCGAAGTTCATGATGCCGACAACCAGGCCGGCCACGAGGACCAATACGAGGGCGACCTTGATGATGGTCTGCCTCTTGCG
>CAYPZH010000046.1:14198-16589 GCA_964415205.1 uncultured Actinomycetota bacterium
TTTCCTGTCTCTTCATTTGCCGGTTTGACGCTTTCTCATCGGGGCCGGTTCCGGGCCGTAACGGGACGAGGACGTCCTCCCCGTACCGTTCAGGGGATATTATATGTCCGCTTGCCGCACCAGCGGTAGACCGCGGCGGCGCGGGACGCCCGCACCCCTATTCCTCCGGGGGGGAGTCCTCGTTCAGCTCGAAGGGTTCCGTCTCCAGGCCTTCCTCCATGGAGCCGATCAGTTTCTCCACCCTGGACCCGGCGGTCGCGAGGATCTGCCTCGCCTCCCGGATGAGGCCCACCCCCTCCTCGAAGAGGCGCAAGCCCTCCTCCAGCTCCAGGTCCTCCTTCTCCAAGGTCGCGGCGATCTCCTCTAGCCTCTCCATCATCTCCCTGAAGGTCATCTCGCTCACCCTATCACCCCTTCTTCCGATATAGGTCGGCGTTACCGTTCCCGCTCCTCTTCCTCTAACTCGCGCTCCTTCACCTCGCAGTGCAACCGGCCGCGGTGCAGTCGCACGTCGACCATGCCGCCTTGCACCACCCCGGCGCTGTCCTTCAGCGGCCTCGCCTCACCTTCCCTGGTCACGATGGCGTACCCGCGCGCCAGCACGGCCAGGGGGCTCAGGGCCTCGAGCCGGGAGGCCGCAGCCTGCACCCGCCCCTCCTCGCGCGCGAGCATGGCCAGGACCACTGAGCGCAGCCGGCGCGCGTGCTCTTCGGGCTCCTTTTCCCTCCACCTGCGCCAGGCCGCGAGCGAAGAGACGAGCTTGCGCGCCGCCGCCTCCACCCTTCGCGGCAGCTCCCGGCACTCACGCGGGTAGCGTGCCAGGGATAGCACGGCGGCATCGACCCCGCGCTCCTTCGCCTGCAGGCAGAGGTGGATGCCGGAGAGCAACCGCGCCTCGCCTTCCGCCAGGCGCTGTTCGGCCTGGCCGATGACGGCGCCGGCATCGGAGAGGTGGCGCCTCTTCTCCAGCGAGACCAGCTCCCTCTCCAGGCGTTGCAGGCCCCGCCGCAGGCCGGCCGCGAGGGAGACCTCGCTCTCCCGCAGCAGGGAGAGGATCTGCGCCGTTGAGGGCACAACCGCCTCCGCCGCCCCGGTGGGGGTGCTGGCGCGCACGTCAGCTGCCAGGTCCGCGAGGGTTACGTCCGGTTCATGGCCCACCCCGGTCACCACCGCTATGGAGGAAGCCCTGATGGCGCGCACCACCTCCTCGCTGTTGAAGGGCTGCAGATCCTCCAGGGAACCGCCGCCCCGGGCCAGGATGAGCACGTCCACCGGGAAAAAGCGGTTGAAGAGCTCGATGGCGGCCACGATGTCCCCCACCGCTTCCTCCCCCTGCACCCTGACCCCCCGCACGAAAAGGCTCGTGCCCGCGAAGCGGCGGGTGAGGTTGGTGACCACGTCCCGCACCGCCGCGCCCTCCAGCGAGGTGATCAGCCCCACCCGGTCGGGGTAAGCGGGCAGGGGCCTCTTCAAGGCCTCATCGAAGAGGCCTTCCTGGGAGAGCTTGCGCATGAGCAGCATGAACTCGCGCCGCAAGCGGCCCTCGCCGGACTCCTGGAACTCCATGACGTTCAGCCGGTACTGTCCCCTGCGCACGTAGACGCCCAGGCGGCCGCGGGCCAGCGCACCCATGCCCTCGCGCAGCTCGCACGCCGTCTCCCGCATGGCGTCCTTGAACATGATGCAAGGCAGGGAGGCGTCAGCGTCCGAGAGGCTGAAGAAGGTATAGCCGGGATAAGGCCGCAGGTTTGAAACCTCCCCCTCCACCCAGACGATCAGGCCCTGGAGCAGGTTGTCCGCCAGGCGGTTTACCTCTCCCACCGTGAATATGCGCTCTTCATCCATGCCCTCCATGGTAATGCCATTATAAACGCCAGCACCGCCATGACACCGTGCCGCCGGAGAGGCGATGGAACAAGTTGAAGGAAAAACCTCGGGCTGGTGGAAATACATTATGTAGAGTGGTTTGACGGTGCAAAAAACAATATGTGGTGTTTTGGGCCGGAGCGCTCCGCTATGGCCTGAGATGCAGGGGGGATCGGCTTGGAGATACTGGCTCTGATCCTGCTCGGCTTGATTGCCATGCTGGCCATAGTCCCCCCCATAATCCGGGGGAAGCTGGACGAATCTCCCCTCGCCACGACCCAGAGTTTCCAGCGCAGCATGCAGGAGATGGCCAATTCAATCGAATCCGGTGCCGCCCGGGAGGAAGAACGATATTTCGGCGGGGGAGCCAGAGGCCGCCTGAGGCCGGCCGGCGAAGCCCTTGACGGGCGGAGGCGGACGGCAACAGCCCGTGTCTCGAGCAGCAGGCGGGCTGAAGTGAGGAGGAACCGCGTTATCGCCTCGCTCCTCGTTCTCGCCGCCCTGTGGGGCGCGATCTCGCTTTTC
>CAYPZH010000047.1:0-11888 GCA_964415205.1 uncultured Actinomycetota bacterium
GGTTCTCCCATCGTGGCGGAGTTCGCCAAGGAACAGGGTGCCCTGACCATCGGGGTGGTAACTCGCCCGTTCTCCTTCGAGGGCCGCAAGAGGGCGCAGCAGGCGGATATGGGGATAGACAAACTGCGGGAGAAAGTGGACACCCTGATCATCATCCCCAACGACCGGCTCCTGGAGGTGGCGGAGCAGAAGACCTCCATCCTCAACGCCTTCCGCATGGCTGATGACATCCTCAGGCAGGGTGTACAGGGCATCACCGACCTCATCACCGTACCGGGCCTGATCAACCTGGACTTCGCCGACGTCAGGACCATCATGTCCAACGCGGGCTCGGCGCTCATGGGCATCGGCGTGGGTTCCGGGGAGAACCGTGCCTCCGAAGCCGCACGTGCGGCGATCTCGAGTCCCCTGCTCGAGGCCTCGATAGAGGGAGCCAAGGGCATCCTGCTGAACATCTCCGGCGGGACGGACCTGGGGCTCTTCGAGGTCAACGAGGCGGCGGAGATCATCGCCAGCGTGGCGGACGCGGATGCGAACATCATCTTCGGTGCGGTGATCGACGATTCCCTGGGTGATGAGCTCAAGGTGACGGTGATCGCCACCGGCTTCGAGTTCGGAACGGCACCGCAGAGGGCGGGCCGCCGTCCGGCGAAGGCGGAGGCGGCGCCGGAGAAGACGATGGTCTTCGAATCGGAAGAGCTGGACATCCCGGTCTTTCTGCGCAACAAGTAATCGTCGCTGAAACGGCGCGGCGGAAAGGCATACGGCCCCGGAGCCGGCTGCGAGCTGGCTTAAGACAGGTCAAGAGGCGGCTTCAGGCCGCCTATTTTTTGCGGCGGGTCTGCGCCTTAACGCTTCCGAGCGTCGAGGCCTGACGCCAGAGGAAAGGAACAGCTTTGCAGCAGAGGACGGTGTCGTTCCTGGAAGAGGAACTGTACGGGGTGACGCGCCCGGGGCGTTACCTCGGCATAGAGGTCAATGCCTGGCGCAAGCCCTTCGCAGAAGCGGAGGTTACCTGCGCCCTGGTCTATCCGGACATCTACGAGATCGGCATGTCGCACCTGGGCCTCTCCATCCTCTACGAGGAGATCAACCGCAGGGAAGACGCGATGGCCGACCGCGCTTATCTTCCCTGGACGGATATGCAGGAGAGCATGGAGAGGCGAGGAGTGCCTCTCTTCGGGCTCGAAAGCCGCGTCCCCCTGGCGGAGTTCGACCTCGTCGGCATAACCCTGCAGCACGAGCTGACCTACGCGAACGTGGCGCGCGTTATCTCACTTGCCGGGATCCCTCTCGCCGCGGCGGAGCGCGGGGACGGCGCCCCGCTGGTGGTGGGAGGAGGGCCGGGGGCCTTCAACCCCGAACCGGTGGCGGAGCTCTTCGACATGCTGGTGCTCGGTGAGGGGGAGGAGGTCATACACGAACTGCTCGACGCGTGCAGGGAGTGGAGGAAGAAGGGACGTAAGGACCGCGGCGGCATGCTGAGGGAATGCGCCGCCATACCCGGCATATACGTACCTTCCCTCTACCGCGTGGCCTACGCGCCCGGCGGCGAGATCGCGGGCATCGAGCCCGCTCCCGGCGCGCCGTTCCCGGTGCGCAAGCGCCTGCTCTCAGACCTCGACGGCTGGCCGCCTGCGCTGCGGCCCGTGATTCCGCTCGTGGAGACCGTTCACGACCGCTGCAGCCTGGAGGTGTTCAGGGGATGTACGCGCGGATGCCGCTTCTGCCAGGCGGGCATGATCTACCGGCCCGTGCGGGAGAGGACGGAGGGGGAGCTGCTCGGGTGGGCGCGGGAGCTGGTGGGCAACACGGGCTGCGACGAGATCTCCCTGTCCTCACTGAACAGCGCCGACTACAGCCGCATCCTCTCCCTCGCGGAAAGCCTTTCCGGCGAGATGCAGCAGCGCCACGTGGCGGTGTCGCTGCCCTCACTGCGCACCGATACCTTCTCGGTAGAACTGGCCGCCCGCCTGCGCAAGGTGAAGCGCACCGGGCTTACCTTCGCGCCGGAAGCGGCGTCGCAACGCCTGCGCGCGAGCATCAACAAGGGGGTCTCGGACGAGGACCTGCTCGCCGCGGTGTCCGCCGCCTATCGCGAGGGATGGAGGAAGATCAAGCTCTATTTCATGGTCGGGCTCCCGGGTGAGAGCGAGGAAGACGTAGATTGTATATGCACGCTGGTGAGGCGTATCATGCGCGAGGGAAACGGGGGGGAGCCGGCCAGGGGCCTTCGCCTGTCGATAAGCGTCTCCACCTTCGTGCCCAAGGCTCATACTCCGCTGCAGTGGGCGCGCCAGATGTCGCTGCCGGAGATCGCCAGGCGCCATTTCATCCTCAAGGACGGCCTGCGCTTGCGCGGGGTCAATCTGAGATGGCACACACGCGAGATGAGCTACCTTGAGGGGGTGCTTTCGAGGGGAGACCGCCGGCTCCTGCCAGCGGTCATCGCCGCGTCGAGGAAGGGTTGTCTTGACAGTTGGAGCGAGTTCTTCTCGTGGGAGCGCTGGCTGTCGTCCCTGTATGCGGAAGGGCTCGACCCGGCCTGGTACGTGGAGAGGGAGCGGCAACGCTCCGAGGTCCTGCCGTGGGACCACCTCCACGCGGGCGTGGACAAAGACTTCTTGTGGCGGGAGTACGAGAATGCTCTGCGCGGCGAGATAACGCCCGACTGCCGTTTCGACGTCTGCAGCGACTGCGGAGCCTGCTCGCCGCCGGGGGCGCGCTTGCGGCTGGCGGAGGAGGCCCCGTCATGAGGAGGGTGCTTCTGAAATACCGCAAGCAGGGGTACGCGTCTTTCCTCTCGCACCGCGAGTCTATTCGCGCCATGGAGAGGGCGCTGCGGCGCAGCGGCCTCTCCATGGCGTTCACCAAGGGTTTCAACCCCAGGCCGCGCATGAGCTTCTCCCCCGCCCTGCCCCTGGGGGTAGCGGCGGAAGCGGAATACCTTGAGGTGGCCGTGGAGGGTGAGGTGGAGCCCGAAGGGGTGAAAGAAAAGCTCAACCGGGCGCTCCCCGAGGGGTTGAGGGTGAGCGAGGTGCAACCGCTGGCGCCGACTATGCCCAAGCTCTCCCGCTGGGCACGCTACGGGTTGTTCCGGATAGAGGGCGGTGGGGGGACTTCGTACCTGGTGTTGGCGCTCATCGGCGAGGGCCAGGGCCGTCTCAGGGACGCCCTGCAGGCTCTGGAGGCGCAACGGGGAGAGGAAACGGGAAGCTGCGCGGTGACTAGGGTAGGCCTATACGCTTCCCCGGACGAGGTGTTCGAAGACGTCTCGGGGCGTGTGCTCTACTACGACGGGGTCAGTGGCGGCTTGAGGGAGATGACGGAATGAGCGGGTCGAGGATGGCGGCTGTCATGCCGCGGCGTGGGGGGGGAACGATAGAACACAGGAAGGGTACGCAGGCGCAAGGGATGAAGGTGAAGAGGATTGGATAGAAGAAGAAGGGGACAGCGCAAAGCCGCCAAAGCGAAGGAAGAGAAGAAGGAGATCGTGGTAGCGAGCTACCCGCGCGAGACCAGGGTGGCGACACTGGAGGGCGGAGTACTACAGGAGATCTTCGTGAGTCACGAGGACCGGCGGTCCATCGTGGGGGACATATACAAGGGCAGGGTGCAGAACGTCCTCCCGGGCATGGAGGCGGCCTTCGTGGACATAGGGCACAACCGCAACGCCCTGCTCTACGTGGGGGACATATTCATGGACGGCCCCAGGCAAAGGGAACGTCCGGATATAACCAAGATCCTCAAGCCAGGGCAGGAGATCGTGGTCCAGGTGACCAAGGACCCCATGGGCAGCAAGGGAGCCCGCCTCACGACATACATCTCTATCGCCGGGAGATACCTGGTGCTGCTACCCCAGGTTACCTCGGTGGGCATCTCCCACAAGTTAAGCGAGGAAGACCGTGCGCGGTTGCGCAAGGTGGTGGAGGAGGTCAGGCCTAAGGACGTGGGGATCATCGTGCGCACCGTGGCCAGGCATGCCGAGGCGGCGGAGCTGCGCAAGAGCCTGACCTATCTCAACAAGCTGTGGCGCCAGGTGCATCGAGCCGCGGAAAAGAAACGCGCGCCTGCCATTCTCTACCAGGAACCCGAGCTGGAAGTGAAGGTGGTGCGGGACATCATGGACGCCAGCTACGACCGCATCCTGGTCGACTCTCACCGCTCTTTCCGGCGTATAAAGCATTACCTTAAAATGGTAGCCCCAGACCTGGTTGACCGCGTGGAACGCTATGTGGATGAGATCCCCGTCTTCGATGCCCTGGACATAAACCGCCAGATAAGGGATGCGCTCAGCCGCAGCGTCCCGCTCCCCTCCGGCGGCTCCATCGTCATCGATCCCACTGAGGCGCTGACGGCTATAGACGTCAACACCGGAAAGTACGTGGGCAGCAAATCGCTGGAGGAGACGGTGCTGCGTACCAACATCGAGGCGGTGAAGGAAGTGGTGCGCCAGCTGCGCCTGCGCGATATCGGGGGGATAATCATCATCGACTTTATCGACATGAACGAAGCCAAGAACCGCCGCGCGGTGCTCAAGGCGCTCAACCAGGAGCTGGAAAAGGACCGCACCAAGACCTATGTGGTGGAGCTGACCAAGCTGGGACTGGTGGAGATGACGCGCAAGAACGTGTCCGAGGGCCTGATCGAGGCTTTCGGCGAGACCTGCCCGGAGTGCCACGGGCGGGGCGTCGTATTCCGGGAACCCTGAGGCGGGGCGAGCGGCGCATGGACGAGACGGATGCGGTGGAAACAGAGCAAAGGGCAGCGCGGCGGGGGGGCGCGGGTAGGCGCCGCAGGGGCAAGACGCTGATCGCCGTGGGGTCGGCCCTCATCCTCGCCGGGCTGTTGACCCTGGCCGGGGTCTACATCTACATCTACTGTACCGACCGCAAGGCAGCCTCCGCCCAGAAGGAGCTGATGCAGCAATGGGAAGAGAACCCGGCCCCTTCCGAGCGGGGAGGCGTCGAAGTGGGGGACGGTATAGCGCGTATCATCGTCCCGCGCCTCGAACTCGATGCCATCGTGGTAGAGCTGTGGGGCCTTGACGATGCAGACAACCTCAAGCGCGGCCCCGGCCACATCCCCGATACCGCATATCCGGGGCAGCCCGGCAACGTGGTCATTTCCGGTCACCGCACAACCTACGGAGCGCCTTTCCGCCGTATCGAGGAACTGGTCGCCGGGGACGAGATAATCCTGGTCACCGCCGAAAACCGATATACATACGAGGTTTACGAGCAGCGCATAGTGCTTCCAAGCGACCTCTCCGTCCTGGAGCAGACGGGCGAGCCCAAGCTCACCCTGACCGCATGCCATCCCTGGTACAGCGCGGCGCAGCGCATCGTGGTCATAGCCAGGTTGGTAGAGAGCGAATCACTGTAGCGGGCCCGACGGCACTTTGATGGCGCAAAGAAAAGACCGGAAAGTGGGCAGGCTTTCCGGTCAAAGCCAAAACTCACTCGGCGTAGAAATTTTGGCACTATTGGTATCGGCCCTCCGAGCGGCGGACTTTAGCTCTCTCTCCGCCCCACCTTACCCCGCCCGGGCAGGGCGCGTCAGTCTCTCTCGGGCCGGGAGTGAGCGGGCCGTTCCGGCGGAGAACGCCAAAAAGGTTGTCGGGAGACAACAAGGGCGATGCGGGGCCGTTTTCCTGTCTGGGTGGGTATGGGTGAACCCGCTCCCGGTAAGGTGCCAGCGGGCGTCGCCCCCCGGCAAGCCCGCTTTATTATGATGCTCAAGCATCCCATACAGAATGTCGATAAGGTATACGAACATTGAGAACCGAATATCCCTGAGGTGATAAAGGCAAACTCTTCCGAAAGGAGAGGGCGCAAAGCCATGGGTCTAAGGCCGCGAGAGCGGTTAAGATCGCCAGGCTGCCGCCTAAACAGCGAAGCCCTTTCTGCCCCGGTGGAAAGGGCGGTTTCGTTTTAAGCAGGCAAAACGGGCAGACAAAAAGGAGGACTTGCCACCAAGCCGAGGGGACAAAAGGGGAGAGACAAATTGAGGGGACTCACTCGGTGGCGGAAGAACACGACGGCTTTCTTCGTTATCGCGGCACTCGCCTTTGCCATCCTGCAGTCACCGGCGCTGGACAATGATGTCGCCACGGCGGCGGTGATAACCACCTCCGAGGAAGCGCAGATGTTGCAGCTCGTGAACCAAGCCCGTAACAGCGCGGGGCTTCCCTCTCTTTACGTGGAGCAGCGGCTCACGGACATGGCGCGCAGCTATTCCAACGAGATGTACGAGTACGATTTCTTCTCCCACGTGTCTCCGGTTTCGGGTACCCTGCAACAGCGCATCGCGGCGTGGGGGATAACGGGATGGAGGCTGGCGGGAGAGAATATCGCCAAGGCTCCCAGCGTGGAGGTGGCTTTCGAGGCCCTGATGAACAGTCCTTCCCACCGTGAGAACATCCTGCGTGGCGAATACAACTGCATCGGCGTGGGCATCGTGCGGGGCGGGAGCTGCCTCTATATCAGCCAGGAGTTCATGTGCTTTTCATCCATCCCGGCCACCGCGGAGCGCGTCGCCTCCCCGGCGCCGGCACAGGCCCCTGACAGCTTCGATTCCTACCTTCTCATCATGAACCCCAACGACGAGGTCGCGCGGGTTGACGTGACCTTCCAGGGCGAGGACGGGTCGGACAGGAGCTTCTCCTACACCGTGGAGGCCAACAGCCGCTTCACCGTGCCGGTGCGGGAGACGGTGGGTAGCGGCTCGTTCTCCAGCGACGTCAGGAGCGATATCCCGGTCCTGGCCGAACGGGCGATGTATTTCCGCTACGGCGGCAGGAGCGGAGGGCATGATTCCATCGGGGCGAACGCGCCCTCCAGGACCTGGTTCTTCGCCGAGGGTTACACCGGGGGGGCCTTCGACACCTGGGTGCTGCTGCAAAACCCCAACGATGCGGAGGCCTCGGTCACCCTGAGCTTCATGCGCGCTGACGGTGGGGTATTGACACAGCAGTTGACCATACCCCCGCGCAGGCGCCACAGCGTCCACGTCGACGCGCTGCAGGGGCTGGAGGCGGCGGACGTATCGACCCAGGTATCCTCGAACATCCCCGTCGTCGCCGAACGGGCGATGTATTTCGATTACGGCGGCAAGGACGGCGGGCACGACTCCATCGGCGCCAGCTCGACCTCCAACAGGTGGTTCTTCGCCGAGGGTTACACCGGCGGGGCCTTCGACACCTGGGTGCTGCTGCAGAACCCCAACGATACCACCGCCACGGTCACTCTGACCTTCATGAAGCTCGACGGGTCGGTCATAGAGCAGAGGGTGAGCGTGCCGGGGCGCAGGCGCCACAGCGTGCACGTGGACGCCATACCGGGGCTGGAGGCGGTGGACGTCTCCACGCGGGTGGACTCGGACCTGCCCATTATCGCGGAACGCTCCATGTATTTCGAATACCTGGGGAGGAAGGGTGGCCACGCCACCATCGGGGCTCCCGCCCCCGAACAGGAATGGTACCTGGCGGAGGGATATACCGGCGGGCAGTTCGACCAGTACGTGCTCCTGCTAAATCCCGGGAACCAGGCCGCTGGTGTGGAGTTGTCGTTCATGCGCCCGGACGGGATCACCGTGGAGCGCGAGCTCGAGATGGCTCCCCACTCGCGGTATACCATCCACGTCGACGAGATCGCGGGGCTGGAGAACAGCGAACAGAGCACCAAGGTCACCTCGGACAGCCCCATCGTGGTCGAACTGGCCGAATACTTCGATTTCAACGGGATGAAAGACGGGAACAGCGCGGTCGGGTCCTGCCAGCCCTCCACCACATGGTTCTTCGCGGAGGGCTGTGTGAGATAGCAAACGGTTGAAGGTTTCATAAAGGGGGCCGCCTGGTCTCTCCAGGCGGCCCCTCAACATCTTCTTTACAGGTCTTTTATGCCGTGTTAACGTAAGTAGCTGTGATAAAATGGCCATGGAGGTTTAGATGTACGCAGTCATCGAGACGGGAGGAAAGCAGTACCGCGTGGAGAAGGGGTCGCTCATCCGCGTGGAGAAGCTCGACGTCCCCGTGGGCGATAAGGTGGTCTTCGACCGCGTCATCCTGGCCAGCAACGAGGGTAAGGTCGCGGCGGGACCGGAGGCTGAAAAAGTCAAGGTGGAGGGCACCGTCGTCCGCCAGGGAAAAGGCAAGAAGATCATCGTCTTCAGATACAAGCCCAAGAAGGGTTACCATCGCAAGCAGGGCCACCGCCAGTCGTTCACCGAGATACGGGTGGACAAGATAAGCGGTGGGCCCCGGGCGGCGAGGGCGAAGAAAGAGAGTCCGGAGGCGGGCTCCGAGGCCGAGACCGCCTGAGAGTTCCCGGAGAGGTGGTAGGAAATGTCCAGCAAGAAAGGCGTGGGTAGTTCCCGCAACGGCCGGGACAGCCATTCCAAGCGCCTGGGGGTGAAGAGCTTCGGCGGCCAGTACGTCACCGGGGGCTCTATACTGGTGCGCCAGCGTGGGACCAGGGTCAAGCCCGGCGATAACGTGGGTTTGGGGAGGGACTATACCCTCTACGCCAAGGTGGACGGTTACGTAAAATATCACAGCAGCGGCGACAGGCAGTATGTGAGCGTGGTGCCGGCGGAGTAGGCGGACTGTACCGCCGCCGGCCATATCGAGAGCATGGTCCCGGCTTTGCCGGGACTATTTATTTACAGCGGGCCAGCGCCTTAACACTTTGATCAGCGGCGGGTAACTGCCTTAATGCTCATGAGCGTTAAAGACTGACCCCCGACGGTCATTTCGTTATGGCCTGACGCCGCGGGGGAGCATTTACAGTGGGCCAGCCCTGTGGATATCGTTCAGGCCCGCCGTAGGGAGGACGTATGCGGGATGTGGGCCGCACGCCGGGATAAGGGGTGAAGGCATGTTCGTCGATGAGGTGGAGATATACGTGCGCGGAGGCGACGGGGGAGGGGGCTGCACCAGCTTCCACCGCGAGAGGTTCCGCCCCCTGGGGGGGCCGGACGGGGGCGACGGCGGCAGGGGCGGCTCGGTGGTGCTGCGCGCCTCTGACAGCGTCAACACCCTGGTGGAGTACACGCGCCGCCGCCATTACCGCGCCGGCAGGGGCGGCAGCGGGGCCGCGAACAACCGCCACGGGGCGGACGGCGGTGACCTGGTGCTGCAAGTGCCGGTGGGGACCCAGGTCCGGGACGAAAAGGGCGGGCTCATAGCCGACCTCTCCCGGCCGGGTGGGGAAGAGGTAGTGGCACGCGGCGGCAGGGGAGGACGGGGTAACGCCTCCTTCGTTACGCCCGTGCGGCGCGCCCCGGATTTCTCGGAACGCGGAGAACCCGGAGAGGAAAAGAGGATCCGGCTGGAAGTCAAGTTGCTCGCAGACGTCGGCGTGGTGGGTTTTCCCAACGTTGGCAAGTCCACCCTGATCTCGCGCGTCTCCGCCGCCCGGCCGCGTATAGCCGACTACCCGTTCACCACCCTGGAGCCGGTATTGGGGGTGGTGCGGGTGGACGAGGAGAGGAGTTTCGTCATCTCGGACCTGCCGGGGCTGATCGCAGGGGCTCACGAGGGAAAAGGCCTGGGGTTGAGGTTCCTGCGCCACGTGGAGAGGACGGTCGTCCTGCTCCACCTCCTGGACGTCTCCCAGGGCGCAGAAAACAGCCCCGCCCAGGCGCTGGAGGTAGTGGTGGGGGAACTGGAGTCCTACAGCCCCCTTCTTCTACAGCGCCCGCAGCTGGTGGCCGGGAACAAGATCGACGCCGGCGATGCGGCACGCCTGCAGGAAGCGCGGGAGGCTGCCGCGCACCGCGGGTGGGAGTTCTTCCCCGTCTCGGCGGTGAGCGGCGAGGGGGTGCAGGCTCTGGTGTGGCGCCTGGCGGAAGTGGTGGAGGAGGCACGGGCCGGAAAGGGGCCCGAGATACCCGAGGAGCATACGCTGTACACCTTCGACCCCATGCAGGAAAGAGGGTACCGCGTGGTGAAGGAGAGAGAAGCGTTTTATGTGTTGGGGGAGCGGGTGGAAAATCTCCTGCACGCGATAAACATATCCAACCCCCAGGCGCTGGCCTACGTGCAGGAGCGCCTGAAGAGGATGGGCGTGGAGGACGAGCTGTCCAGGCTCGGCGCGCGCGAGGGAGACACCGTGATCATCGGCGACTACGTGTTCGATTTTCTGCCCGAACGGTGAAGGCCGGTATAGAATTACGGAGGAGGACGAGCACGGAGGGCGGAAGGAGAGCCGCTTGAGTCCCAGGAAAAGGGATATCGAGGCCAGGCGAGTGGTGGTAAAGGTCGGCACCTATACCCTGAGCGACACGGCGGGACGCCTGGACCGCAAGCACATGAGAGACCTGGTGGGCCAGCTTGCCTCCCTGCGCGGGCAGGGGCGCGAGGTCATACTGGTGTCCTCCGGCGCCATTGCGGCAGGGGTAGAGCTGCTCGGGCTTTTGGAGCGGCCCCAGGACATCCCCTCCCTGCAGGCGGCTTCCTCGGTGGGCCAGGGGATGCTTGTGCACCTCTACAGCAGCCTCTTCGGCGAAAGCGGCATCCTGGTGGGGCAGGTGCTCTTCACCCAGTATGATTTCGCCCACCGCCAGCAGTATCTCAACGCGCGCAACGCCTTCAGGCGCCTGCTGGAACAGGGCGTTGTGCCGCTGGTGAACGAGAACGATACCGTCGCCGTGGAGGAGATACGCTTCGGGGACAACGACCGCCTGGCCGCCCTGGTGGCGGTGCTGACCGAGGCGGACCTGTTGATCATGCTCTCGGACATAAAGGGCCTCTATACCGCCGACCCCAAGCGGGACCGCGGGGCCCGCCTCATCCACGAGGTGGAGAGGATAACCCCGGAGATGGTCAAGTCGGCCGGAAAAGCGGTGGAGGAGCATTCCTCGGGCGGGATGACCGCCAAGCTCGAGGCGGCGCGCATCGCCACCGCTTCCGGGATAGGGGTGGTGATAGCCGCGGGCCGCGAGCCCGGGGTGCTCTCCGCGGTGGTGGGGGGGAAACAGGTCGGCACGTATTTTCATCCCCGCAAAAAGAGGCTGCGAGATCAGAAACACTGGATAGCTTTCGGGACGCGCCCGCGCGGGACCATCGTGGTCGACCGTGGTGCGCGGGATGCCATCCTGCACGGCGGCAAGAGCCTCCTCCCCGCGGGCGTGGTCGAGTGCCGGGGGAACTTCGCCCCCGGGGATGCCGTCGAGGTGGTAGACGAGGAAGGCCGCAAGATCGCGCGCGGGCTTTGCGGCCTATCCGCGCCGGAGCTGGACGGGGTCAAGGGGATGCGCTCGAGCGAGGCGGCGCGGCTGCTGGGGGACGAACGGAGCGAGGAGGTCATACACCGCGATTACCTGGTGATCGTGGAGAGGGATGAATAACGAAGCACGGCGAGGGGGAAGAAAGCCCTGGTATGATGACCGCCTCTTTAATGTAAGATGGTCAGAGGCGTATAGGCGACGGAGGGAAGCATGAGCGTGATCGAAGAGTTGGGTATGCGGGCGAAGGCAGCCGCACGCGAGCTCTGCGCGGCGACCGCGGAGCGCAAGAACGCGGCCCTGGAGGAGATGGCAAAGGCGCTCGTCTCCAGGACGGCGGAGATACTCGCGGCCAACGAGGAGGACCGCAAGGTGGGCCTGGAGAACGGTATCTCGGACGCGCTCATGGACCGCCTGACCCTGACGGAGAAGAGGGTGGAGGAGATGGCCCGGGGGTTGCGGGAAGTCGCCGCGCTGGCCGACCCGGTGGGAGAGGTCGTGGAGGGCTGGAAGCTGGCCAACGGCCTCGATATCAGCAAGGTGAGGGTGCCCCTCGGCGTGGTGGGAATCATATACGAGGCGCGCCCTAACGTCACCGTCGACTCGGCAGGCCTGTCCGTGAAGTCCGGAAACCCGGACAGCCAGCGCGGCAGTTCCTCGGC
>CAYPZH010000047.1:11898-16237 GCA_964415205.1 uncultured Actinomycetota bacterium
GGCGGCGTTTTCCAACCGCATCCTGGCCGATATAATCTCGCTGGCCGCGGAGGGGTCCGGGCTGCCCGCCGACTGTATCCAGCTCGTACCCCTCACCGACCGGGAATCCGCCCGGGAACTCATGCGCCTGCGCGGTTATGTGGACGTGCTCATCCCGCGCGGGGGAGCGGGCCTGATCAACACCGTGGTCGAGGAGAGCACGGTGCCGGTGATCGAGACGGGCGTGGGCAACTGCCATACCTATATAGACGCATCAGCGGACCTGGACATGGCGGAGAAAATCGTCGTGAACGCCAAGACCCAACGGCCCGGGGTATGCAATGCAATGGAGACCATGCTGGTGCACGAGGCGGTCGCGCAGGAGTTCCTGCCCAGGGCATCGCGCGCACTGGGGGAGCACGGGGTGAGGCTGCGCGGCTGCGAGCGCACGCTCCGCATCGTCCCCGGCGCGGAGGCGGCCACGGAGCAGGACTGGTACGAGGAGTATCTGGACCTCATCCTGGCCGTACGGGTGGTCTCTTCCCTGCGTGAGGCCATAGATCATATCAACACCTACGGCTCCGGGCATTCCGAGGCCATCGTCACCGCGGACCTGGAGTCCGCCCGCCGCTTTACCGCCATGGTGGACGCGGCGGATGTGTACGTCAACGCCTCCACGCGTTTCACCGACGGAGGGCAGTTCGGCCTGGGGGCGGAGATAGGCATCTCCACCCAGAAGCTGCACGCACGCGGTCCCATGAGCCTGCGCGAGCTCACCACCACCAAGTACGTCATCTACGGCGACGGGCAGGTAAGGTCCTGACATGGGCAAGCTGCGCACGAAGAGGATAGGGGTGATGGGGGGGACTTTCGACCCCATACATATCGGCCACCTGGTGACCGCGGAAGAGGCACGTAAGCAGTTCCAGCTGGATCAGGTGATCTTCATGCCCAGCGGCCAGCCCCCGCACAAGGAAGGGCGCAGGAACCTGGACCCAGAAGACCGCTACCTGATGGCGGTGATCGCCACCGCCTCCAACCCCCATTTCAAGGTATCGCGCATGGAGATCGACCGTCCCGGCCCCTCCTATACCATAGACACCGTGCGCGAACTCCACCGCCTGTACGGCCGCAACACGGAGGTGTACTTCATCACCGGCGCGGACGCCATACTCGAGATTCTCACCTGGAAGGAACCGGAAAGAATACTAGAGGAGGCCACTTTCATCGCCGCCACACGACCCGGTTACGACTTGAAGAGGCTCGAGGAGTCCTTGCCCGAGGCCGAGAAGAAGAGGCATGCGACAGACCCCAGGGTGCTGGTGATGGAGATACCGGCGCTGGCCATCTCCTCGACCGATATCAGGGATAGGGTGGGGGAGGGTAGGGCCATAACCTACCTGGTACCCGAGGGTGTCGCGAAGTTCATCGAGAAGAACGGGTTTTATCTTTGAACGGGAAAGAAGGCGAGGAAAACGGGGTGGAGAGGAAGACGGCGGTGCCGCCCGCCACGAAAGAGAAGCTCTCACGCCTGAACAAGCGGCACAGGAAAGAGTCCAGGAAGAAACGGCGCATCGTCATCGCCCTCGTCGCCGTGGTGGTGTGCGTGCTCGCCGTCGGCGCGGTCCTGGACATACCCTACATGAATATCGCGCGCAAGGCGGGTTCCTGGGTCGGGAGCCTGTTCGAAAGCTCGCAGGATAACGAAGAGCCACATGAGGACTTCCTCTATTTCAGACACCCCCAGAGCCCCAGGGAATTCGCGGGCGAGGTATCGGTACTCCTGGGCATCTACATGAGGTCCGTCTCCAGTCCGGACGCGAGGGACATCATCTACCTGGCGCTGTTTTCCTACGACCGCGAGGCCGGGACGGGAGAGGTCTACATCATTCCCGAGACCTCCGCGGCCTACAACGCCGCGGGCCAGCAGACATCGCTCAAATGGGCCCTGCTGGAGGAAGGTGGAGAGGACCTGCTGCTGTCCACGGTGGGCAACCTGTCCGGCAACGAGGTCGATTACCTGGTGCTGCTGGAGTTCCGCGAGGCGGTGAGGCTGGTGCAGGAATTGTGGCGCCCCGCCATAACCCTGGAGGCCCAGACGGTGCTCTTCAGCCCCCTCAACGGCGAGACCAACCTCATCCAGGCGGGCCAGCAGATAAGGGACAGCGACCGCATCCTCTTCTTCATGCTCGCCACCGAGGTGCCCGAGACCTGGCCTGCTTTCGCCGCCAGGCTGCAGCGGGCGCAGGAATACCTGCCCGGTGTCTTGCGGGAGCTCAGCGGGTCCGGGCCGCAGGAGCTGGAGGGGATGCTCTCTTCCCTGGGAGAAGATTATGTCCTGCAGCCGGGCACTGGGTCGCCGGAGGAGGACGGGCGCTACCTCGCGTCCATGCTGCAGTCCTTCGTGTCGCTGCCGGAGAGCGCCCTGGCGGTAAAGGCGGTGCCTGCGGTGGAGGTACTGAACGGATGCGGGGTGCCCGACCTGGGGAAGAAGGTCGGCGTCCGCCTCAGCTCGCTGGGGGTGCCCGTGGCCGGTACGGGAGCAAACGCCAAGGCCGTCGTCAACGGCGAGGAGGTCAACGATTTCACCCACGAGGTCAGCACCATCGTCTGCCGCAGCGAGGACCCGAGGGTGCAGGCCTTCGCCAGCTACCTCGGAGTGCTCCTGTCCGTCAAGGACGTGGTGACGGAGCCGGGCCCCGGGGAAAAGATAGTCCTCATCGCAGGCAGGGACCTGGCGGTGTAGTGCCGGTACGGGGACGTCGAGCGCATTGTGCTAATCTATAGGCGTGGGGGCAACTGCCCCTGAGCAAGCGTCAAAGCGTCGGAGGGCCCGGGCCCGGGAGGAGGTGCATAGCGGCGGACAGCAGGGAGACGGCCATCGCGGCGGCGCGCGCCGCAGGGAACAAAAAAGCCCGCGATATCCTGGTGCTGGACATGAGGGACGTGCTGGTCATCACGGATTACTTCATCATCTGCAGCGGCAACACCGACAGGCAGGTAAAAAGCATCCAGGAGTCGGTGGAGGAGGGCCTGGCCGCGATGGGGACGAAGCCCGTCCGCCGGGAAGGCGTACAGCACAGGCGCTGGGTCCTGCTGGATTACATTGACGTCGTGGTGCATATATTCCGCCAAGAGGAGCGCGAATATTACGAGATAGAGAGGTTGTGGAAGGACGCCCCCGCGGTGGTGTGGCAGGAGGACGCCGACGAGGAAGTAGAGGCAAGGCAGTAAGGACGGAGGCCGGCGGGCGCCCCTAGCCGCGGTCCGTGTCGTTGACGGCGGGTTGGCCGGTACTTATACTTCTTGCGGTATGTTTGCGGGGCCGTAGCTCAGCCTGGGAGAGCGCTACCTTGGCATGGTAGAGGTCGTGGGTTCAAGTCCCATCGGCTCCACCAGTGAAAACAGGGCCGCAAGGCCCTGTTTGTATTTCCAGCAAGGACGGTTGATGGCTGATCAGTTCGCGTACACCATGTTGCAGGAGCCATGCAATGAAGAAGGAGCAAGAACAGAAAGAACCGTAATAAGATAATGAGAAAAGGCGTCGATTCCCAAAATGGGGGCGACCATGCACCAAAACAGGCTTGTAGGCTGTGCCTTGACAGAGGTCGGTGCATTCCTGATCATCATCGGCTCGGTCCTTCCGTGGGACGACACTTATTACGACTATGGGATAAAGACAACGAGCGGCACAGAGAGGTCGGCGCCGTGACCCTCGTTATCGGCTTGATCATCATGTCAAAGGGTTTTAGCCTTGTTTGTTGAGAACCCCGCGGCAGTTGTCCTTATCAGCATGATCGGAGGCGCGGTCAGAACAGCGATCGAAATTCTCAGATTCCTTGGGCTCGCGATACGCGTAGACAATGCGAACACGCCGATCAATCCCCGTATCGGTATCCTTGTGGTCCTGGCGGGAGGGGTTTTCGTCATCGTGGGTTCGATGATTTGCTTCTCTGCGGCGGCAAGCAGGAAATCCCTGGCTGTTATCTGCCCACATCGCGGCATGGGTGTGACACAGAGTAACCGTACCTGCAGAAACTGTGGCGTCGATCTGCAACCTTAGGTCATAGGCGAAGGAGCGATGAGCTTTGAAAGGGATTATCTATGCCCGCGGCTTCGCCCGCACGTCCTTTATCCCGCGCAGAATCTCACAGGGTTAGACGCTTTGCAGGCCGGGGATATTATGAAGTTGACAGGTCCACTGGCAAAACGGACTGGTGGCGGCCTCTACTAGGCAGACGGCATGGTAGAGAAAGGAAAGGAAAGGAAAGGAGTTGGTCGTATTGAAAGGGGCGGTGGTCTATTACAGCCGGTACGGCAACAACGAGAAGACGGCGCGGGCGGTGCAGCAGGGCCTGCA
>CAYPZH010000048.1:0-7663 GCA_964415205.1 uncultured Actinomycetota bacterium
TTAAAAGGGGCAGTGGCGGGGCGGGAAACCGCCGCCGGAAGGGACCCGCTCCCGGCATGGCGGGAAAAGGGATATTTTGGTTTTGTTTGTCGCCGGCCGGCATGATGGGACCGGCGGGCGACTCAACCCGGGTCGGTGAAGAACACCGCAGCGGGGGCCGGACGCGAAGGGGGTAGTATGGCAGAGGTTACCATCGTGGGAGCGGGCCTTGCCGGCCTGGTGGCCGCGATCAACTGCGCCGCAGCGGGCCATCAGGTAAAGGTCCTGGAGAAGTTCGAGAGCATCGGCGGTGATCCGTACATCCGCCCCGCCGTGGACGTCACGCCCATGCACCCCGGGAGCTTAGGGCGCTTTATAGGCGTCGAGCTCAAGCCCCCTTACGTGACCCCGACGCAGGAGTTCCCCGTCTACGTCTACGGAAAAGTCCATCCCATCCCCGCCGGGCATCTCTACCTGCACTCGGTGGAGAGGGGTTCCCGCTCCACCTCCATCGACAACCTGCTCTACGAGACGGCGCTGGCGGCGGGGGTGCAGTTCGAGTTCGGGACCTCGCTCGAGTCCCAGGCGGATTTCGCCCAGCTCCCCCCCAACACCATCGTGGCCACCGGCCTGCACGTCGAGCCCTTCCTCTCCCTGAGGCGGCCGTACGTGGACGTATACGGTTTCGTCGCCAAGATGCGCTACGAGGGGCCACCCCGCATCATGGGTTTCTTCGACCGCTACACCAGGTATTACAACTACTGCGCCAACGTGAACGGCGTAGCCTTCGCCCTGGCCTTCGACGCCAGGCCGGTCCCCGAGACCATGCGCGACGAGTGGGACCGCCAGCTGCGTGAGTGGGAGGGCATCGAGTTCGAGGAGTGGCTGCCCAACGAGGGGGTGGTGGCGACGAAGAAGATGAGCGACCCCTGCCTCTTCGCCGGCAACAAGATCCTGGCCGGGACCCTGGCAGGCATGCAGGACCCCTTCTTCCTCTTCGGGGTGCAGAGCTCCCTGGTCTCGGGCAAGATCGCGGCCATGGCCATAGATGACCGGGAGAGGGCCTGGAGGCTATTCCGCAGCTTCACCTCCGCGCGCAAGTATTCATGGCTTTACAAGAAGTTTTTCGACCTCCAGCCGCACGCCGTGCGCAACCTAGGCCTGCGTCTGGGTTTCGGCCTGTACCTAAAGCAGCGCCGCCTGCTGCAGCCGGCCATCGACATCGCGTTGAGGTCCCTGCCCGGCTTCGGCCGCTACTGAGAGCACCCGGAGGAGTGAGAGTGAAATGGCTGAAAAGAAAGTCAACATCGTGGGGGCGGGGCTCTCCGGACTGTGCGCGGCCATCACCGCGCGCAAGCTGGGCTACGAGGTGCACTGCGTGGACAAGTACAACCGCGTGGGGGGCATGCCGGGCGCCCACCCCTTCGTGGACGCCACGCCCTTCAACCCCGATCTGATGTCGCGTTTCCTGGGCGTGCCCATCGGCGAGCCCCAAGTGGGGCGGGTGGAGAGCTTTCCCATCTACGCCTTCGGCAAGAAGTTCGACATCGACCCCGAACACTTCGACCTGTACAACGTGGAGCGGGGCAACCGCAGCACGGCCATAGACCGCTACTTGCACGATATCGCCATTGACATGGGGGTGACCTTTGAGTGGGGCAACCCCGTCATGACCCAGAAGGACCTGGCGCAGTATCCACCCGACACCATCGTGGCCACCGGCCCCTACATCGAGGCCTTCGAGGCGCTCAACATCCCCTACCAGATCGCCGGCGGTTTCACGCTGAGCACGATATACAGGCCGTGGGGCGGGGAGAAATCCAATAAGAGGCATTGCGCCGTGTGGTTCGACCGCTACACCAAGGACTACTGTTACATGCCCACCGCCAACGGCATCTGCGCCGGGCTCTTCTTCGCCCGCCGCCCCATAAGCGAGGAGCAGCGCGCCACCTGGGAGCGCCAGGTGAAGGAGACGGAGGGCATGGAGTTCAAGACCTGGCACCAGGAGCAGGGATACTTCGCCTCCCGCTACCCCAACCAGCCCAGGCTCTTCGCCGGCAACAAGATCCTGGCCGGCACCCTGGCGGGAGCCCAGGACCCCGGCACCTATTTCGGCTGCCACGGCGCCATGGTATCGGGCAAGATCGCGGCCATCGCCCTGGAGGACAAGGCGACGGCCCAGGAGATGTTCGACGACTGCGTGCGCGGCTGGAACCTGATGTGGGTGCAGCGCCGCATCGCCATCAACTACCAGCCGGACTTCATGCGCAAGCTGGCCCTGCAGAGGGGAATGCGGTTGGTGGAGAGGATCCCGCAGGTGAGCAGGGCGGTCCTGGGGGGCATGACCAGGGTGATCCCCGGCTACATGTTGTTGAAACACATGGACAGATATTCCAAGTATATAGACATCTAGGGAGATGCCCGTGATGATCACCGGCATCATGCTGTTGAGGAACACGGATAAGTATCCTGCGCAAATAGACATCTAGGAGGGCGTGATGGGAAAGAAAATGGGTCCTGTCCACGTGGTGGGGGCCGGGTTGGCGGGCCTCGTGGCGGCCATAAACCTGGCGCGCGAGGGCCGCGAGGTCATCGTGTTGGAGAAGGGCGAGCGCGTGGGCGGGATGGCGTATTACAACCCCTCACCCCACGGCACCCCCATGGACGCCGATGCCATGTCCCGCTACACCGGCATCGATCTCAAGCCGGGGATAGTGCAAATGACCGACGGCGTCCTCAAGGTGTACGGCAAGTCCTTCAAGCTGAAGTTCCCGCCCAACTGCCAGGCATGGATGATAGAGCGCGGCCCGCGCGCATCCAGTATGGACAGCTACCTCTACCGCCTCGCCGTGCAGGAGGGGGTCAAGTTCGAGTTCGGCCAGCATATCCGCACCGACCGGCAGGTGCGCGAGCTGCCGCGGGGGACCATCATGGCCACGGGACTGCACGCGGACGGCTTCGAGGCGGCGGGAGTGCCCTACCAGAACCTCTACGGCTATTTCGCCAAGTGCCGGGTGCCGTGGAAGGAGCCCCGAGTGTCCTTCTGCTTCGGAGATTACACCCCCGACTATGCCTTCACGTGTTCCGTCAACGGCATCGCCTTCGGCCTCATCTTCAACCGCGAGCGGCCAGTGGCGAGATGGGAGATGGAGAAGTTCGCCGAGATGGCCGAATTGGAGGACGGCTACCCCTTCAAGAAGTGGTACGCCCTGGGGGGCGGGGCCAAGGGGCAGGCCTCGGGCGCGCCCATCGCCAGCTTCACCAACCCCCGGCTCTTCCAGGGGGACCTTATCCTCGCCGGCACCCTGGCGGGGATGATGGACCCGGTGCTCTTTTTCGGCATGCACGGCGCCTTCGCTTCGGGGAAGATCGCGGCGCGGGCCCACAGCGACCCGGCGGGGGCCTACGACGAGTTCCGGCGCCTCAACTGGACCTTCTACCCCCTGCTGGCGGCCAAGCGCGTCATCAACCGCAGCCCGCAGGAACTGGTGGTTAATTACCCCATGAAGGCCACCCTTCCTTTCCTGCATCTCGTAAACCGTTTCGTCATGCGCCAGGCCTTCAAGGCCAACGTTACCGGTTACGGCAGGCTCGGCACCGAGTAATTGGGGTCAGAGCTCAAAAGTTGCATTATGCAGAATAAAGGGGCAGGGGACCTCATAATGGAGGTATTGAATTTCCGACTTTTTGTTTACAGGGGCAAGAGGTGATCGGCCTATTTTTTGGTAAGGCAAAGGAGCAGCGAAGCAGACAAGCGATTCGAAGGACGTTTGCACGGAGCGGGGGAAAACAGGGGTATAGAGCGTGGAAATGCAACTTTTGAGCTCTGACCCCAAAGTGTTGCAGAGGGCGAGGGAGGTAGGATTATGCAGGTGATAGTGATCGGAGCGGGGCCGGCAGGCCTTGCCGCCACCTACGAGCTGCGCAAGCGGGGCGTCGACGTCCTCTGCCTGGAGGAGACCGCCCATGCCGGGGGCCGCGCGCGCGGTTACAACAAGGAAGGTTACCAGTTCGACCTGGGGGCGCAGTTCTCGGCCGAGCTGTGCACCACCACCTTCCGGCTCTGCGACGAGCTGGGCATGGAGGACGCCGTGCAGGACTTCGCCTTCATGGGGGCCATGTGGCGCAACGGCAAGCTCTACCCCATCCCGGCCACCATCAACGCCCGCGAGGCGCTCAAGCACTGGCGCGAGCTGCTCAAGTTCCGCGGCCTGCCCTGGAGGGGCTACCCCCAGATGGCCAGGGCTGGCTACCACATGCTCAAGCGGCGCAAGGATTTCGACTTCGAGAGCATGGATGCCGGGCCGGTGCTGGACCTCAGCGACTTCAGCATCGAGGAGTACGCCCTGCGCTACGGCGGCCAGGTGGCCCTGGACTACGTCTTCCAGCCCATGACCGCGTCCCTCACCCTGGGCGAGCCCGACCAGGTGGGCGCCGCCCACATCCTCGCCCTGCTCATGGGGCTGATGCCGGGGCTGAAGTTCCTCAAGCACGGCATCGGTTCCCTGCCCGCCGCCCTCTACGAGGAGTGCAAGGATTCCATCCGCCTCTCCACCCCGGTGAACAAGGTGGTTGTGGACGGCGGCAAGGTCAGGGGAGTGGAGACGCAGGAGGGCTTCATGGACGCGGACGCGGTCATCTGCACCACCACCGCCACCACCGCCATGCGCCTCGTCCCCGACCTCCCCGACACCCTGCGCAAGCCCCTGGAGACGGTGACCTACAGCTCGTGCATCCACTTCATCTTCGCCCTCGAGGAGAGGCTGCTGCCCGAGGGGTGGTACGCGGTGACCTTCTCCCGCAACGAGGGCTCCATCCAGCCCGGCTTCGCCGACGCCGGCGGCAAGTCGCCTTATTTCTCCCCACCGGGCGCGGGGCTGGTGCACAGCCTCACCTGGGGCAGGCGCGCGAAGGCCCTCAACGAACTCCCGCGTGAAGAGCTGAAGCGCATGATGATCAAGGACCTGCAGAAGATCGTGCCCACCATGCCCGACGAGCCCTACATCACCGAGTCCGTGCACTGGGACGAGGCCATCTGCCTCGACCCGCCCGGGCAGGCCCGTGCCATCCACGACATGCGCAAGAACAACTACCGCGACGTGGAGGGCTTCTACCTGGCAGGAGAATATATGTACCTCATCTCCTGCGTGGAGGGCGCCCTGCGCAGCGGCATCGAGGCCGCCGTAGCGGCCCTCGCCTGACGACCTCCATGCGGCACCATTGGGGTCAACCCCCAAACGTGCCATCAAAACGCCCCTCTCCGGGCCTGACCCCAGATGTGCCACCAAGCCGCGCCATTAGAAAGAGGCGCTTGCAGCAGGGTCCAGACCCCTCCGCATGCTGGCTTTGCTGCCGTCAGTGGTGCTATCGTCATATATGGAGGCAAGGGCCTTGAACACCAACGGGTAAGGATCCATCTTCGCGGTATCGGGAAAGGGTAGGGGGTAAGACGATTATGAAGCATCCTGGTTCTTCACGCGCATCCGTATCTCTCCACGGGGAAGTTGTCATCGCGGCCTGCGCCGCGCTGGTGCTGCTCGTGATGATACCCCTGATGGCGGCGCCTGCCGCGCCTGCAGGGCAGGTCAGCGTCACGTCGCTGCCCCCGGACACTTCCGCCGAGACCTGGATAACTAACGGGCAGGTCTGGGACATAGAGGTGAGCGGGAAAACGGTGTACCTGGGGGGTGACTTCGACTACGTCGGGCCCAACACGGGCAGCGGAGTCCCCGTGGACCCGGCCACCGGGCAGGCGGTCCCGGTGTATCCCAGGGTCAACGGCAACGTGCAGTGTGCGGCACCCGACGGCGCGGGGGGATGGTATATCGGGGGCGATTTCACCCGAGTGGGCGGCGTGGAAAGAAATCACATCGCGCACATCACGGCAGGCGGGACCCTGGACCCTGCATGGAACCCGGATGCTTCCGATAACGTACAGGACATCGCGGTAAGCGGCTCCAAGGTGTACGCCGCGGGCGATTTCACCACCATCGGCGGCGGGGCTCACAGCTACATCGCCGCCCTGGACAAGAGCAGCGGCAACGCTACCGCATGGGACCCCGCCGCCAGCGCCCCGGTATGGACGGTCGCGGTGGACGGGGGACTTGTCTATGCCGGGGGGCAGTTCACCAGCATAGGCGGGCAGACGCGGCGCTACATCGCCGCCCTGGACGAGGAGACGGGTAACGCCAACGCCTTCGACCCCAATGCCGGTCATATCGTCTCCGATATCGCCGTGGACGGCTCCATCGTGTACGCGGGAGGCCCCTTCGGCGATATCGGGGGCCAGACGCGCAGTCTTATAGCCGCCCTCGACGCCTCCACGGGAAACGCCACCGCATGGGACGCCAACGCCACCGGGATGAACGTCCATTCCATAGCCGTGGACGGCTCCACCCTTTACGTCGGGGGTTATTTCAGCAGTATGGGAGGTGAGGCCAGGAACTACCTGGCTGCCCTGGACAAGTCCACCGCAAACGCCACATCCTGGAACCCGGACCCGGACCATACAGTAAAGTCCGTGGAGGTCAGCGCCTCCGTGGTTTACGCGGGAGGAGGTTTCGAGAGCATCGGCGGTAAGGCCAGGAGCGGCATCGCCGCCATCGACAAATCCACCGGCAATGCCACCGCATGGAACCCCAACGCGGAGGGGTTCGTTAACGATACCGCCATAAGCGGAGGCAACATCTATATCGGCGGCAGTTTCGTCAGCCTCGGCGGCGAGACCAGGAACGGAATCGCCGCCCTCGACACCATGACCGGTATCCTCACTGCGTGGAATCCCGAATGCGACGGCGGGGTGATGGACATCGAGGTCGACGGAGACACCGTCTATGCGGCGGGCTGGTTCGGCAACATCGGCGGCGCTGCCAGGGTGGGGTTAGCGGCCCTGGACGCGTTCGGCGGCAGCGCCACCGCCTGGGACCCCGCTGCAGACAGTGCGGTATATGATATTGTCCTCGATGGTTCCACCGTTTACGCCGGGGGAGATTTCACCGCTATCGGGGGCAAGCCCAGGAGCTGCATAGCGGCTCTGGACAAGAACACCGCGGAGGCCACGGCCTGGAATCCCACGGCCAACGATATGGTGTCCGAGCTCGAGATGCACGGCGACACCATCTATGTGGGAGGAGACTTCACCTATATAGGGGGCCAGGGGAGGGACTACGTAGCGGCCCTGGATAAAGGATCGGGCGCCGCCACTCCATGGAACCCCGACGCCGACGCGCGCGTTTACGAGATATGCTACGACGGCTCCACCATATATGCGGGAGGCGAGTTCACCAGCATAGGCGGGACCGCGCGGGATTACGTCGCCGCCCTTGACGCCGCCACCGGCGCCGATATGGGCTGGGACGCCCGTGCCGACGGTGAGGTCTTCTCCATACTGCCGGACGGCGGCGTCGTCTACCTGGGGGGTGAATACAGTTCCATGGGTGGCCAGCCAAGGAACAACATCGCGGCCGTGGATGCGGCGACGGGAGACGCCACCGCCTGGGACCCGGACCCGGAGAACGATGTCTACGCCCTGACCATGCAGGGTTCCGCGCTCTATACCGGCGGGATCTTCTCCCACATGGGGGAAGAGCCGCAGCCTTATTTCGCACAGTTCGGCTATCCCGCCTCGGTCTGGTACCTGGCCGAGGGCGCCACCCTGGGAGGGTTCGACACCTGGGTGCTGGTG
>CAYPZH010000048.1:7763-16236 GCA_964415205.1 uncultured Actinomycetota bacterium
CCACCAAGGTGGAGGCCACCGGCGGCAACGTCATCTGCGAGCGCGCCGTGTACTGGGCCCCGCCGGGGGGCAGCACCTGGCAGGTGGGGCACGACTCCATCGGAGTGAACAACCCCGCCTCCACCTGGTACCTGGCCGAGGGCGCCACCCTGGGAGGGTTCGACACCTGGGTGCTGGTGCAGAACCCCGGCACCTCAGACGTCGAGGTGGACTTCACCCTGAACACCGACCAGGGGGTGAAGAGGCCCGCAGAGCTACAGGACGTCGTCATCCCCGCCGGCTCCCGCAAGAGCTTCCAGCTGGCAAAGTACGTGCAGACCTACGACGTCTCCACCAAGGTGGAGGCCACCGGCGGCAACGTCATCTGCGAGCGCGCCGTGTACTGCAGCGGGCCGGGAGGGACCTGGGTGCTGGGGCACGACTCCATCGGCTACTGAGAGCACTGGCATCCGGGCCAGATATCCGGAATAACCGGACGTCGCGTTCCGGCTTCGCCGCGCGGCTCGCAGGGGGAGCAGGAAAGCCCTCCCCGCTCACCGAAGGGCGGGGAGGACATTTGCCCTTTCATTACAAAATCACCACAATTCTTTAACCACGGCGGAGCAATATCGTATCTCGAGGCGGGAATGGATCGTAGTAATGCCTGGACAGGCCGGGGTTTTACCTTTTTACTACACCGTCTCCACAATTCTTTAACCGCAATGGCATAGCATCGTATCTCGAGACGGTAACCATCGTAGTATTGCCTGATGGAGCAGGGAACGGAACGGGCAGTTGCCCGCAAAGGAGGAAAGTCCATGCAGCAGATGTACCGCAGGGAATTCATGGTTTAGAGAGGCCGCTGGACCGCCGGCTTGGGGGCGCGCTACCTGGCGGGCCCTTTCATCTTGTGCTCGAACGCGGGCGACGGCGCGGAGTGGACGGGCAGCGGCATGGACTAATCCCATGATGCAGATCATATCCGGCCCGTGCGGGCCGCGAACAAAGGCGCCCGCGCAAGCGTATCTATATTTAAGAGTGTCAACAGGCGGGGGTGGCGGTGATGCATCTCAAGGAGGATAGCGGAACCGCGTGAGATAATCGCCAGGAGGAGTGATCGACTTTGCAGGAGATGGACAGGAGGAGGTTTCTGGGCAAGGCAGGCGGCGTGGCCGCCGGCCTGGGAGCGCTGTACCTGGCGGCGACCATACCGGGCTGCGGCGGTGGCGCCGGCGATACCTGCCCCGTGGACGAGGGCCCCGAGGCCGCGGCGGAGGAGATACCGGCACCCGTACCGACAACGGCACCGGCTCCGGGCCTGGTGGTGGTGAAAGGCAACGACCCCGCGGCGATGCTGCGCAAGGGCCTGGAGGCGTGGGGGGGCATGGCATCCCTGGGCCTCGCGGGCAAGAAGGCGCTCATCAAGGTTAACGCCGCCTTCGCGCGCCCCCCAGAGGACGCCACCACCACCAACCCGCAGCTGGTGGCCGAGGCGGTGCGCCAGTTCCTGGCGGCGGGCGCTTCCCGGGTCACCGTCTTCGACCACATCCTGCAGGACCTCCCCGACCAGACGGTGGAGAGGAACGGTATCGGCCCCGCGGCCAAGTCGGCGGGAGCCGAACTCGTCATCTACGCGGTGAGGAAGCCGGGGGACGCGCGCATCGTGCAGATCCCGGGCGCCACGGCGCTCCCGTCCGCGGGCATCCTGGAGGAGATATTCGCGCACGACGTCATCGTGAACATGCCCAAGGTCAAGCACCACAGCGGGGCCAGGCTGTCCATGGCCATGAAGAACTTCATCGGCATCACCCAGAACATGGGCAACTTCCACAATATCGAGCTGCAGAGGGCCATCGCCGAGATAAACACCGTGGTAAAGCCGGCGTTGATCATCAGCGACGCCACCAACATCCTCCTCGACCACGGGCCCGGAGGGCCGGGCACGGTGTCCAGCCCGGGGCAGGTCGTAATCGGTACCGACCCCGTGGCCGTGGACTCCTACTGCTGTGGGTTCTTCGGCGTCGCGCCCGCGAGCATCGGGTACATCGCTTACGGCGAACAGCTGGGCGTGGGCACCACCGACTTCGCCTCCCTGGGACTGGTGGAGGTGAGCGCGTGATGGACATCGGCAACATGACTTACGGCGAACAGCTGGGCGTGGGCACCACCGACTTCGCCTCCCTGGGACTGGTGGAGGTGAGCGCGTGAAAAAGAACCGCCGCCGCGCCGTCCACTGGGTACGCCGGGTCGTGCAACTGGCTTTCATCGCCCTTTTCGTCGTCTCCGCATGGGCCGCGGCCTATCCCCCCAGCGCCAGGCTGGACGAGAACCTCTTCCTGCGTACAGACCCCCTGGCGGGTTTCGCGGCGGTATGGGAGAGCGGGCTGTGGCTGTACATGCTCCCCGCCTGGATCCTTCTGGCATTGACCCTGGTGAGCGGACGCTTCTTCTGCGGCTGGATCTGCCCCCTGGGGTCCGCCTGCGAGATGCTGCCCTCGCTGGAAAACAGGCGCGCGAGGAAGCTCTCCCGCCTGCGGCCGAAGGACATCTTCGGCCGCACCATAGGGGCGGGAGACCGCCGCATCAGGCTCAAGTACCTTTTCCTGGGCGTCCTGTTGCTGCTCTTCGCGCTGGGGATAAACGCCATATGGATATTCGATCCCCTGGTCATCGCCAACCGCGCGGTGGTCTTCGTGCTCCTGGGCAGCGTGCCCTTCCTCTTAATCGCCCTGGCCGTGCTGGCGGTGGTGGTGGGGCCGCGCTTCTGGTGCCAGGAGATGTGCCCCTTCGGCGCGTGCCTCTCGCTGGTTAGCATGGCAGGGTCGCGCCTGCCCGCTAAGGCCAGCCCCCTGGCCCTGGTCAAGGACGAGGGCGCCTGCACCCACTGCGGCAGGTGCGCCGTCGCCTGCCCCTTCGGCATTGCCGAGGTGGCGGACAGCAGGAAGACGGGACGGCTGGCAATGGCCGACTGCGCCCTGTGCGGCGAATGCGTAGCCGCGTGCCCGGAGGCGGGCGCCCTGTCCATGCGGGTGATGGGGGCGCCGGTGCTGCTGTCCGGCAGAGCCGGGAGGGGAGAGGAGTCAGCGGAGGAGGCGGTAGCATGCGAGACCTGAAGATAGGCCGCCGCGACTTCCTCGCCATAGGGGCGGCCGGAGCCGCGTCGCTCTTAGCCTACGGCCTGCTGCGCGACCAGGGCGGCGCGGTGCTGCTGCGGCCACCGGGGGCACAGGACGAGGCGGACTTCGCCGTACGCTGCATACGCTGCGGGGAGTGCGTGCGCGCCTGTCTCACGCAGTGCCTGGAGCCCGCGCCGCGGGAGTTCGGCGCCGGCGCGCTGTGGACGCCGCGCCTCAACCCCGCCCTTGCCAAGTGCGAGTTCGAGCTCTGCGGCCGCGCCTGCGCGCAGGCCTGCCCGGTGGGCGCCATCCGCGAGCCCGCCGACGAGGACGTGCGCATCGGCACCGCTGCGGTGGCGCGCTCGAAATGTATCGCCTGGAACGAAGGCAAGGAATGCCTGGTCTGCTACGAGCGCTGCTCCTACAGCGCCATCGAGATAGACTCCCGGGGAAGGCCGCACGTGATCGCGGACAAGTGCACCGGCTGCGGTGCATGCCAGAACACCTGCGTCACCTGCCCCGACCCCGCCATCGCGGTCTATCCCCTCGGCACCGCCCCCCTCGAAGGCGGAGGCGGGGGCGGGGGCGGCAACCGCAACCGCGGCACCTGACCCCCAACGTCCCTTTTGGGGTCTACCATCGGCACGTGCCATACATGCGTCCCTTTTGGGGTCAATCCTCGCCAGTGCCAAATCGGAATGTCCCCGTCCGGGGTTGACCCCAACAGGAACATAACGCGGCGTCCCTGTCCGGGGTTGATACCAAGCATGCCTCACCCATACCATCATTGCGTAAAGAGTTGTGGTCCAGCGGTTCTCCCTCCGCACGGTATCTGCTAGATTGATGATAGATCCTGCGGGCTTAAAAAAGGGCAGGGGGTTCAAGGCATGGTCGAACAGATCAGGTCGAATCGCCACAAGATCCTTCTGGGGGTCATCGCATACCTAGCACTGGTGGCGGCCACTACCGCGCTCGTCATCGCCTTCATGTTCAGCCGATACAACAGCGACTGGGTCTGGGCGTTACTGTTCGTCTACATCATCCTCAGCGCATGCATCGTCTATTTTGCTACCTTTAGCGGCATGCGCCTTGCCCTGTGGCTTCTTGGGGCCACCCCTGTATACCATAAGGGTTTCCAGTCCGTGCGGGACGAAGTAGGGAACATCGCCACCGCCAGCGGACAGCCCGTGCCGGAGCTGATGCTCATCGACAGCAGTACCTGCAACGCGATGTCTCTCAAGCGGGGAGAGCGCAGGATAGTATTCTTCACCCGCGGTCTGTGGGAGGAGCTTGACGGGGACGAGCTCACGGCGGTCATGGCCCACGAGATGGCCCATCTCCACAACGGGGACGCAGCCCTCAATGAACTCATCCTGTCGTTCAGCGGGATCTTTTTGCTCGTGCGAGGCCTCATCGAGAGGTTCTCCGGTTCCGGCAAGGGCGAAGTCTACGAGGGTAACTATGTCGAGGCCTTGATAAAGGCGACCGGCGCCATCCTCCTGGGTTTTTTGATACTTGCAAAGCTGCTCATCGTCAACCCCGTTGTCTCCGGGGTCAGCAAAAGCAAATTCGTTATAGTGATGGTCGCGTTCCCCTTTGCTGTGGTGAACCTGTTGTGGGCTGTCCTTATCGGGGGGGTGATGAGCAGGACGATAAACCCCCGACGCGAGATGCTCGCGGACGAGCTCAGCCTGAAGTGGACCATGTATCCTGAGGGCCTCGCGCGTGCACTCATGGATACCTCCGCTCATGCCACGATGTACAAGTTCAGGCCCCTGAGGTCCCTGTTTTTCGTTCCATGTCACTTCCTGGACAGGCAGCCCAGCCCCGGCGAGAGGATCGCATACCTGGAGGAGACACTGCACATGAAGATCGGGGAGGATAAGGCCTGACCCCCGGAAGAGCTGGTATGCGATCAGTCCCAGGTTGATCGCTGGCACTATAATATAGGCGCTTCTATATATAGAATAGACATGGTGAAATCAACATCAGCACCACCGCATATGAAAGGAGCGTCATGGACGTCCAGGCCATAATCGACGAATGCATGCAGCTCTGGAGGGACCCCTACCCCCACCTGGCGAAGCTCCGGGACGAGGGCGAGAAGCCCATAGCCGTGTTCTGTTCCTACACCCCGGAGGAGATCCTGCACGCGGCGGGGTTCACGCCGGTGCGCCTCATGGGCGCGGTGCGCAGCATCACCCACGCCGACGCCCACCTGCAGACCTACTGCTGCTCCCTCGCCCGCACCGACCTGGACATGGCCCTGGCCGGCGAGCTGGATTACCTGGAGGGCGCGGTCTTCGTGCAGACCTGCGACACCATGATGCGCCTCTCGGACATCTGGCGCCGCAACACCGATTTTCCCTTCCACGGCGACCTGGTGCTCCCCATCCGCATGGGCGAGGAGACGTCCCTGCCCTTCCTGGAGGAGGAGGTGCGCCGCTTCCGCCACCAGGTGGAGGAATACGTGGGGGAGACCATCTGGGACGACGCCCTGGAGGAGAGCATCCACATCTACAACCGCAACCGGCGCCTGGCGGACCGCCTGTACAAGCTGCGCACCGTCAGCCCGGGCGTCATCGATGGGCTCTTCGCCACCGCCTGCCTCGCGGCCGGGTTCTGGATGCGGCGCGAGAAGCACAACGAGATACTACACGAGCTGCTGGAGAACCTGGACACGGGCAAGCCGGCGGCGGACAAGAAAACGCCCCTCTTCGTGAGCGGCAGCATCTGCACCACCCCGGACCTCATGGAGCTCATCCTCGAGCTGGGCGCGGACGTGGTGGACGACGACCTATGCAGCGGCCACCGCTACTTCGACAACTACGTCGACGAGGCGGACACCCCGGAGGAGGCGCTGGCGCGGCGCATGTGGGGGAGGGTGAACTGCCCCGCCAAGCACCAGTGCATAGAGGACCGCGTCGAGCACCTCATGCGCCAGGTGCACGACAGCGGCGCCAAGGGCGTGGTCTTCTTCCTGCAGTCCTTCTGCGAGCCGCACCTCTTCGACGTCCCCTACGTCAGGGAGCGCCTGCAGGAGGAGCTGGACATACCGTCGCTGGTGCTGGAGAGCGAATTGCAGTCCTTCTCCCGCGGGCAGATGCGCACCCGGCTGCAGGCCTTCATCGAGACCATCAGCGGAGTATAAGAAGCAAGGGGTCAGGTCTTGGGTTTTGAATGGCAGGATATGGAATCAGTAGCATATTCCCTGCATATAGAGGGGCAAAATGCGTGTTTTCGCTAGACATACCGGAGTATCCAAAAAACAAGACCTGACCCCATAAGGGAAGGGAGGATGAGGTGAGCGGCAACGGTAACGGCAACGCGGACGCCAGGGCGGCGGACAAGGAGCGGCGCAGGATAAAGTCGACCGACACCATGCGCGACATGATGGTCAAGTACTACACCGAGGCAAAGGGCGCGGAGGGCACGGACCGCCACATCGCCTGGATCACCAGCGGGGGGCCGGTGGAGCCGCTCATCGCCTTCGACGTCATACCCGTCTACCCCGAGAACCACGGCGCCATGTGCGGCGCCTCCAAGATGAACGTTGAGCTGTGCGAGGTGGCGGAGGGGCGCGGCTTCTCGCGCGACCTCTGCTCCTACGCCCGCGGCGACATCGGCAGCGCCATGACCAAGGGAGGGCCCATCGGCGGCCTGCCCCGCCCCACCTTCCTGGTGGCCTGCAACAACATCTGCAACACCGTCTTCAAGTGGTACGAGGAGCTGGCGCGCTTCTTCGACGTGCCCCTGTTCATCTACGACACCCCCTTCGTCCGCGGCGAGCTGCCCCAGCACATAGCCGACTACTCCCTGCGCCAGATGCAGGAGTACATCGGCTTCCTGGAAAAGACAACCGGCAAGACCTACGACGAGCAGAACTTCATGGAGGTGGCCGCGAAGTCGCTCTTCGCCTCCGCCCTGTGGAAGGACGTGCTGGCCTGCAACGAGCACAAGCCCGCCCCAATGACCTGCTTCGACGCCTTCATCATGATGGCCCCCATCGTCACCCTGCGGGGCACGCAGGAGGTGGTCGATTTCTACCAGGGGCTGCTGGACGAGATGAAACAGCGCATCGAGGAGGGCATCGGCATCCTCCCCTCCGAGAAGTACCGCCTGCTGTGGGACAACATCCCGGTGTGGTACGAGATGCGCAACCTGGGGCGCATCTTCATGGAACTGGAGACCTGCCTGGTGGCGGACACCTACACCAGCGCCTGGACCTTCGAGGGCGTGGACGCGGATAAGCCCCTGGAGAGCATGTCCAGGATCTATACCGAGGTCTACCTGAACATCAACCTGGAGAGGATGGCGGACAAGATAGAGTCGCTGGCCACCCGTTACGGCGTGGACGGCATGATCATGCACTCCAACCGCAGCTGCAAGCCCTACTCCCTGGGCCAGTACGACCTGGGCAGGGAGTTCACCAGGCGCACCGGCAAGCCGGTGCTGATCATCGAGGCCGACCACACCGACTCGCGCTGGTACGACCGCGCCCAGGTGGAGAACCGTATCCGCGACTTCGTGGAGAACCTCCTGGGCGATACCGTCAGCGCCTGAGGCCGAGGGGACACGACTTGGGGTCAGAGCTCAAAAGTTGCATTGGCAACATTTGAGCTCTGCCCTGAAAATGGCGACCAGCATGTTCATCCTCGGTGGTGTCGCGGCCGCGCGACATGGATGACTGACCCCAGATGTTGCATGCGCAGATATCCCTGCTTGATATTTTTTACCAGGGCTCCTACTATCAAGGAAGAAGCATCTCTTCAAGGGTTTTAAGGGCATCTAGACTTGCTTTGGGCAGATACGGCTTTACTCTCTTCGCGCTTGCCATACCGCCTTTGCGTGTCGATCGTTCTGTTGGTCGGGGAATGGATGATAAATGCAGGCCTGCTTACCGCCTGTATGGTTGCGTCAACAACCGATAGCTCTGTGGATCGGGAGGTGGATGATGGACACGGCTAAGAGACTTCCCAGAGACGGTTTATCCCTGCTGGCGGCGTTGGTCCTCGTGTTGGGCCTTTTTCCTTTCCTGGGTCTCGCCCCCGGGCCGGCTCCGGCAGCGGCCCCCGCGGAGGCGACCCCATATGCTGCGGCGGCTCTCGGCACCCCACCGGAGACCGTCGAAGCCTGGGGATACAACCTCCAGGGCCAGTGCAACGTCCCCGCCGGAAGCGACTACGTGGCCGTCTCGGCGGGCATCTTGCACAGCCTGGCCCTGCGCTCCGGCGGCACCCTGGCCGCCTGGGGAGATAACACCTCAAGCCAGTGCGTCGTGCCCGCCGGAAACGACTATGTGGCTATATCTGCGGGAGGCTATCACAGCCTGGCCCTGAGGTCCGACGGCACCCTGGCCGCCTGGGGATACAACGGCG
>CAYPZH010000049.1:0-16220 GCA_964415205.1 uncultured Actinomycetota bacterium
CCCCTGTGGTGGTGCGCCTACCCCGGCAACCTGCACGACTCCCGCCTCTTTTCCTCCGTGATCTCCGAGTTCTTCTCCATAGTCGAGGGCCTGGCAGGCACCAAGGAGAGGCTCACCTTGGTCATGGACAAGGGCATGAACGCAGACGCCAACTACGCGGTGATCGACGAACACAGAAGGATACACTTCGTGACCACCTACTCCCTTTTCTATGCCCCGGAGCTTGCCAGAGTCCCCCTCTCCCGTTACTCCCCCGTGGGCACGGAGAAGAACCGGAAGCTCGCAGGGGAAGGAAGGTCGGATCAGAGGCTTTCCGCCTATCGCTCAAGCGGGGTCTTCTGGGGAAAGGAGCGAACGGTGGTGCTGACCTACAACCCCAAGACGGCCAGGAAGCAGGAGTATGTCTTCGCGGAAAAGCTGGCCCAGCTCCGGGAGGAACTCCTCAGTATGCGCGCCCTGGTGCGGGAGGGCGCTCCCCACTGGCGGGACGCAGAGAGAGTCAAGGAGAGGTACGCCAGGCTCTGCGAGAGGTTGCACATCCCGACCCACCTCTACGAGGTCTCTGTGGAGAAGACGTCAGGCGGCCTGCGCATGGAGTTCAAAAAGAACCAGTACGCTGTGGAGAAGAGGCAGCAACTCTTCGGCAAGAACATGATCATAACGGACAACACCGACTGGACCACCGAGGAGATTATCAAGGCCTCACTCGCAAGATGGGAGGTGGAGGACGCCTTCCGCCAATCGAAGGACGAGGATCTCGTGGGAGTGCAGCCCTTGAGGCACTTCACCGATTCCAAGATCCGCTGCCATCTCTTCTGCTGCGTGGCGGCCCTCACCTACCTGCGTAGGCTGGAGAAGAGACTCTCCGGGGCGGGAGTTGCACGCACTGCCAGAGATGTCATGGATGACATGCTTCATCTCCATTCCGTGCTCTCCATCGCCGACAGGGGAAGGACGCCAGTCCGCAAGCTGGAGATGCCCACGAAGACCCAGGCCGAAGTCCTAAAGGCCCTGGGATACCAGGTGGACAAGCGTGGGGTCTTACAGCCTCTGAGCCGCTGATCACTATCCTATGCAGGCAATTTACCGAGAGGAAACGGTTTATCTCTTAAATTCCTGCCAGAAGCGATAATTCCTATATTGTGGTGAACGCCTCCCTAACGCTGGTTAGATTTCGGTGTTAATGAGGCCGTCTCCTATTCTCTCCGGAAGAGAGCCCTGTAGTGTTTTTGGTAAATAGCCTCGATTTGCGCATGGACTTGGCTGGCATTATTGCAGGATATAGAAATGCGGGTGTTGAACGTATTTTAGAAGATAGGCGGTTTTCTGGAGATGGTAATTTCAGATCCCATCCTTTTGTAAGAGAGAGCCCCCAGGGCGGCCTGGGGGCTCAACCTCAATACCATTTTCAGTTCAGTTACGGCACGCTCCCCACCACGTCATGTCCCCCGGTCCAGCCTGAGAAGTTGAAGTACATGGGACGCTCACAGATGATGGGCACGTCCGAGGTGACCTTGGCCGAGATGGAGAGGCCGGGTCCGGCCTGCTCGGGGGCGTTGACGTAGACGGTGTAGCGGGACCTGGCTGCGATGGGCGGCTGGGTCCTCTTGATGGGGGCTCCCCCCTCGGGATAGTAGGTGATGGTGACGTGAGCGGGAGAGGCGCCGGGGTTCTGGATGCACAGCCACTCGTCGAAGCCCGCTCCGGTGTAGCCCTCGGCGAAGAACCAGGTGCGGGCCGAGGCGGTGGCCCCGATGACGCAGTGGCCCCCGGTCCAGCCGCCCCCGTAGGAGAAGTAGGTAGGGCGCTCGGCCAGGAAGGGGCTTGAGCAGGTGAGCCTGACCGAGACGTCGCGCCCCTCGCCCACCTCATTGGGAACATAGACGGTGGCGCGCCGCTTCGCGGGCACGGGGTAGTCCTTTTCTGTGGTCTTTCCCCCCGCCAGCATGTAGGTGGCGTGGACGCTGATCCTGGCCGCGTTGGGGTTCTGCAGGGTGAGGTATTCCTGGAAGCCTGCGTGGGTGGCTCCCTCGGCGAAGAAGTAGCTCTTGGCGAGGGAGGTGGCCCCCATCACGCAGTGTCCCCCGGTCCAGCCCGCTCCGTAGGAGAAGTACATGGGCCTCTCGGCCACCACCGGGACGGAGGAGGTGAGCTTGAGGGAGGCGGAGTAGGCGCCGCCTAAAAGGTCGTTTACCAGGAAGGTGGCGCGGGAGCGGGCGGGGACGCCCCGGCCGGTCACCACCTTCTCCTCCCCTTCCTGGGTCTGGAAGCGGAAGGTGAGGGCGGCGCGCTCGGCCCTGGGGTTCATGACGCAGATGTACTCGTCGAAGCCCGGGCCGGTGTAGCCCTCGGCGAAGTAGAAGGTGCGGGCGGGGGCGGGGGCCCCCATGACGTCGTGTCCCCCGTCCCAGCCTGCGTAGTTGAAGTACATGGGGCGCTCGGCCACGATCTTCTGGTCCGACTCCACCTTGGCCGAGACGCTCTTTCCCGCTCCTACCTGGTTGTTCACGTCCACGGTGAGGCGGGAGCGGGCGGGGATGCGATAGTAGCTCTGCTGGGTGCCTCCATCCTGTATGTAGTAGGTTATCCTGGTTATGGCCTCGCTTGCGGTGGGGTTGCCCAGGCAGAGGTATTCCTGGAAGCCCACTCCGGTGTAGCCCTCGGCGAAGTAGGAGGTGGTGGTGGGGGTGAAGGTGAAAGTGAAGGCCGGGCCCCAGTCGGGGTCCGCCCCATTATAGACCACCCTTTTCTTGTAGCTGCCGTCGAGGTTAGAGATATAAACTGAGGGATTGTCGCTCCACCACTGCCAGCCATAGACGATATAGTTGCTTCCGGGAGAGAATGAATAGGGGTCGCCGATATCCTCCTCATCGAATATCCAAACGGCATTTGCCGATAGGGGATTCTTGATATAGATGCCTGTCGGTTCCGTATAATCCGTACTTGCCGAAACTACCATCTTCTGGTTGTCGGGGGAGAAAACGGCCGCAAAGATATTCGGATATGGAACACCCAGGTCCGTGCTTAGATCGATCCAGTCTATATCCCCACCGGTTGCGGGAATAACTCCGGCGCTAGATGCCCCTTCCCCCATACTTATGAAAACGATCTCACTACCGCCCGGCTTGAAGGTGGGGTTCACGTAGGTGATCCATTCCCAGCCGTTGGTGCTCTCATCTATCACCTGCAGGCTTCCCGTCGCCATGTTCAGGACGCAAAGCTCAGCCGTCTCAATCCCTGCTTCTCCACTCGGCTTCTCCCTGGCAAAAACGACCTTCTTCCCATCCGGCGAATAGCTGGGATCGTAGCAATTGTAATCGGGGAGGGTGACCAGCCTGGTGCTAGTCCTGGTAACCATATCGTACTGGTAAACTTGTCCCCCCGGACGCCCTGTAACGGGCTCATTAAAACCATCCCTGTTGGAAGTATAAACTATCCTATCTCCCGAGGGGTGTAGATCGGGATCCATACAAGAACCGTCATGGACAAGCCTTGTCTCTACATCCGCAGATAATTCGTACTGCCATATATCTCCATCTCGTAGGAAAATGATAGTTCCCTGAGGGCTTGCTGCTGCTTCAACTGCAATAGCTCGTGGAGATTTCTGCATCACAATACAGGAGGCAACAAGGCACGCAATTATTAAAAGATAAGCTATTCGCCTGGCGTTCGAGATTATTGAAGCCCGTTTCATACCCTGACCTCCATTCGTCTTAACTTGCTGTTTCAACGTCCTACATAGCAAGGTATTCAATTCCAGTAGTCTTTTATCTGCCCATATAATCGGTCTTTATCAGATACAGGTCCTGTCCGCCGAAACCGAAAGACCGGGTCTCCCCCGCGAGAATATAGCCATGGTCGGGAGTCTGCTCAATTGAATATGCGGCATCGGTCTCCCCGCCGCCGAAGAACCGTTCCCATTTCATCACACCTTTGGGATCGGTTTTAACAAGCCAGGCTTCGTAACCATCCTCATAGGAATGAAAGTTCCATCCAGCAAAGATAAAGCCATTGTCATCGGTCTGCTGCACGGAAATCGCGGCATCATTATCGAGCCCGCCATACCGTTCGTCCCAGACCAGCTTTCCAGTGGAGTTTATTTTCACCAGCCATGCGTCCGCACCCGCGACCTCGTAGAAACCGGTTCTGCCCGCAACAATATATCCGCCGTCTTTTGTCTGCCTGATAGAAAAGGCCTCGGACTCGATACCGGGACCCCCGTAGTTCTTTTTCCAAATGATATTTCCACTGGAGTTGGTCTTCACTACGTAGAATTCCCGGTAATAAGCGTCGGAGTTTGTGCCGCCAGCCAGAATGTAACCGCCATCTGAGGTCTGCAGGACTGAACTGGCGGCATCGTAGGCCGTTCCACCATAGGTCTTCTGCCATACCAGCGAACCTGCGGAGTCGGTCTTGATCAACCAGGCGTCCTCCTCACCTGCTCCAGAGGATTTTGTCGATCCGGCAATTATGTAGCCGCCGTCGGTGGTCTGCTGGACAGAGTTGGCGATGTCGCTGTCGGTTCCGCCGAAGTTCTTCTGCCATACCAGCGAACCCGCGGAGTCGGTCTTGATCAACCAGGCGTCCTCCTCACCTGCTCCAGAGGACCTTGTTGATCCGGCAATTATATAGCCGCCGTCGGTGGTCTGCTGGACAGAGTTTGCATTATCGTTATCCGCACCTCCGAAGTTCTTTTGCCAGATCAACTGTCCATCCGTATCAACCTTGATCAACCACGCATCTTCCTCACCAACGCTGTAGGATCTGGTAGCCCCAGCCAGGATATAACCACCGGAAACTTGCTGTACTCTCCAGGCGTAATCGTCATCCGCGCCGCCCAAAGCCTTCCTCCATTTGACGAAGGTCGCTCCGCCGCTATCGGACGCAAGCAGCTTCCTGTATCCGATAACCATAGGCAAGTCGTACTCGTAATCAAGCAATTTCAGCCCTACATTCGCCTCGAGCCCACCGTAGAGCTCCCATGACTGATCGGGTATAAGCTCTGCAATGAATTCCAGAAACCCGTTGACCTCGGCATATGCTCCCGCCACTCCATACAACATCAAATCAAGTTGTGGTCCGGCATATGCTTTTACTTCGGCGTCCAACGAAAATCTGGGAGGTGTGTAAGAAAACGTATTAGAGAAGCTAGAAATGCGGTTCTTTACCCCATTGTTATATGATAGCCCGACAGTGAGTTGTGCCTCCTGGGTAACGCTGGTGCTGATTCCTACAGAAACACTTCCGTCAAGCCCCACATGAATTGAAATGACCGGGGTGATCACTACGGGCACTGGGCCTATCATGAAGGTGATGGGTGCCAGGTAATACCTGATAATCTCAATCTTAATCTCTTCTTCGATCAACTCTATCTCCGCACTTACTTCAAGCTCAGCCTTTTCGTTGAAGGTAGCTGTAAAAGCGATCAGTTCATTTTTCGGACCCTCCCATATTCTCAGGGGATCGTAATCAATTGACACATCGAGATTGAACCTGGGATCAAAGGATATACTCCCATTAGCCTTGACTTTGCTGGGCCCTTGTTCAAAGAGGACAACGTCTTTCAATTCAATGAAAAATCCCGTTGGCTCCTCTGTTGCATCATAAGTCGTATTGGCAACCACGCCATCCATCAAGGCGGTATAGCTTGCTATCATGTCTGGCCTTAAGACCCTGTCGGCCGAGAGCGAGCCTCTCATTATGGCGTCCCCCAGGGATGCCCTTTCGGTTATAAGTGTCGTGCTGCCACCACTACTGTTGATTGCGGTAATCTTCCTCAGCAGACCATAGGGGGTCTTGGGGCTCACGCCGCAGGTGATGATATCGCCCACGGAGAGGCCTTCGACCTGCGGGTTGGAGGAGGAGAAGGTGATGGCCTTCTGGTCTCCCGACACGGAGGCTATCTTGGAGGTGCTGTCCACCGAGAGCACCTTAGTCGTCTCGGGTATCTCTGGTCTCTTGGGGGCATATCCCACCGCGTCGTGGCCTCCCCCCTTACCCGCCCAATATACAGCCCGCTCTGCGATGACCGGGACGTCCGCCTCCACCAGGGTGGAGACGTCCCAGAGTCCGGGGCAGGTGGCGGCCGCGTTCACCGTCTGGCGGGAGCCCGCGGGGACGGTGATCTCCGGGCCGGGGATGGGCCCCGCCGCTCCCTGGTAGGTTATCTTCACGTGGGCCTCCTCACCCCCGGGGTTCTGCACCAGTATGTAGGTCTCGAAGTCTCCCCCGGTGCAGCCCTCGGCCAGGTACCAGATCCTCTCCGCGGTGGTCACCCCCGCGGAGTCGTGCCCTCCGTCCTTGCCGTGCCAGTACATGGCGCGCTCGCAGATGACCGGCTTGTCCGCCTCCACCAGGGTGGAGACGTCCCAGAGTCCGGGGCAGGTGGAGGCCGCGTTTACCGTTTGCCGGGACCTCGCTTGAAGCGTGAGTTCGGGACCTGGGATGGGCCCGGCCGCTCCCTGGTAGGTTATTTTCACCTTGGCTTCCTCGCCTCCGGGGTTCTGCACCAGTATGTAGGTCTCGAAGTCCCCGCCGGTGCAGCCCTCGGCCAGGTACCAGCGCTCAGAGGGGATGGTGACCCCGGCGCAGTCGTGGCCGTCCACGCGGCCGCCCCAGTACACCGCCCGCTCGGCGATGACCGGCACGTCCGATGTGACCTTGGTGGAGACGTCCCAGGAGGTCACGTAGTCGTTGACTGCCCAGGTCTTGCGGGTGCGGGGCGGCAGGGTCTCTGCCGGCCCCTCCATGGGGCCTTCCCCGGTCATGAAGGTCAGAGTAACCTGGGCGGGTTCGCTCCCCGGGTTCTGCACCAGGATGTAGGTCTCGTAGTCTCCCCCTGTGCAGCCCTCGGCCAGGTACCAAACGGTGCCCTCCTCTACCTGGGCCACCTCGATGTTGCGCGGCTGCTCGCCGTCGGCAAAAGACGGAGCGGGAAGCGTGAGGGACTGGGCCACTAGGGCCAGGGTGGCCACGAGGAAGACAGCGGCCCTGATGGTCCTTTTGTGAGAGGTCAGATTCGCCCGGGTAGACACCATGAACACCCCCAAATGTTATCATTTGTTACGGCCTTGCGACGCGTTTTCAGTGCGCCCACCCGGAAGAGGCCTTAAGCAGCCCTTTCCTTTGTACTATACCCTGCTTCAGATGATAGCATTGCTGCTATATGGTTACAAAACCCCCATCATCGATTGCTGATTTTCCCGATTCCTACTCCATATAACCCCTTGGGGACTGGTGATTAATACAAGTAAATGAATGAGTAGGAGTATTGCTGCAGCGCGCTTCACGCTGCCTCGTATAAGGGAAGCCCCTCGAAGACAGGGGCTTCCCTTTTTTTTGCATATCGTTAAATCCGATTTCATCGAAGGCTACACGGTCGAGTTTCCTCCCTCCGTGGCCTTTATTCAGACCCTATCTTGTAATCGCTACTTCACTTTGTCCTCGCCGGACTTCTTGCGGTCTTTCGCATCGTAGAGCATGGCCTCGCCGGCAACAAAGTACCTGGAGGACTTCTCTGCCGAAAGCTTCATGGCCATGGCCTGATGCCCACGTGCGACGTTCATCCTCCTCTCCACCTTGACGTTCAAGTCCCCAGCCTGATCGAAGGCATCGAAATCCTCTCCCAGGAAGACGACCTGCCACCCCTTGTCCTCAACCCTCTTTACCGCCGCCCTCGCCGTGTCCAGGTCTACCTCGCGGCTGGCGTTCTCGTAACCGTCGGTCATCACCACGATCACGGCACGGTCTGGATTGGAGTTCTCGGCCATGGCGATGATGCGCACCAGGGAGTCCAGGAGCGGCGTCGATCCGCGGGGAGGGGCCTCCTCCTCCGCGAAATCCTTCCATTCGCCGATGGGGACGGCGTCCCGCAGCACGTCGAACTGCAGGCCCTCGTGGAGGTCGAAGACGGCCAGGGTTATCCTGTAGTCCTTTTTGTCCTTGGCCAGCTCCTTCACATAGACGTTGATGGAGTTCACCGACTCAGACCATATCGGTGCCATTGACCCCGTGCGGTCCAGCAGCATGAACACCTCCATGGCCCCCTTCGGCTTGCCATTGCTGGCGGCCTTGCCTTTCCCTGGAGCCTTGCCCTTGCCGGCGGTCTCGCCGGTGCCCGCGGCTTTCCCCTTGCCTGCGCCCTTGCCAGCGGCCTTACCCTTACCTGCGGTTTTCCCGTTACTCATTGACATCACCCTCCTGTTTTAGTTATATTATGGTTATATAGTTCTATTATTGCTAGTTTAGCATAACTATAAGTAAGCTATATTGTCAAGAGGTAGGTAATTGAAGCCTGACTTTCTTAAGCTGGAGTGCCGTATCCAGCGCTGGAACACCACCCAGCCTGGTGTCTTCCTCATAAAGACCAGCCCCCAGTCCCTGCCAACCGCCGTCTACAACCGGAACACCTTCGAGTCCATGGACAACTCCAAGGGCCTGAGGCCCCGCCCGAACAAGACCCACGCCTATACCTACAACCGCAACCAGGATGATAAGGTAAATACCAACATCGAGAAGCGGGCAACCTACTGCGCTACCGCGGAGGAGTTCGCGCGCAAGATCCTGGAGGCAGCCCAGCCCATCGACCGGCAGACCTACCTGGAGGAGTTGGACCGCATCATCTGGCCATCGCAGGAAGACAGGGTCTACAACAAGATGTCCCGGGTAGTTGAGGACGTTGCCCGGTCATCCGGCGTCCAGGGGCTTGATCTCATCGCGCAAAGAAGCAGCTTCGCGGGCAAGCCCATGGACTTCTACTCAAGCGAAAAGAGCTTGAACAGAAGCTCGAGCAGGAGAAAGCAGCTGCTGCGGCAGCTGACCGACTTGATCTCGAAGATGGACGAAGAGGACCTCGCGGCGCTGCTGAAGCTGGCCCGGACCCTGGAAGAGGAATAGGCCTCAGGCAGAGCACTGCCCTAATCCTGCGGCGTGCAGGTTTCCCCCTCCAGCGCGGGGAGCGCTTTCTTCGTAAGGATGCCGTTGAGCACGCTGAACACGAACAGCCTCGTCGCCACGTCCTTGCTGTTGAGGTGCCTGGTGATCACCTCATCTTCGGGCTCGCAGAGCTCGACCAGGATCTCTCTCGCGACCTGCCGATACCTGTCGTTCCCCTTGATGGCGTTCTCGATCAGACACTCCCTGACCTCCGGCCCCCTTGCCAGCAGCATCTCTTTGCGCTGCCTAACCGCCTCGCCCCTGATGTCCTGGTTGAATTCCAGTACGGCTTGAAGCGATTTGACCAGGTTCTCGACCTCTTTCCTTTCCCTTCTCTCCTCCAGCTTGTCTGTGATAGTGTCCCTGGTCGTCTTCACCGCCATCCTGGTTGCGTTCTTCACGACATCTTTCACGTCAGACAGCTGGCTTATATTGAACAGGTCGGCCTCTTCCGGCCCGAATACCCTCTTCGCCAGCAGGCCCATGGAATAGCAGAAGAAGAAGTCGATGGTCGCGCTGATGGGCCCGCCCACGAGCGGCGTCCACTTGCCCAGGCTGACCGCGCCTTTCTCCCCCACCTCGCTGACGAGGCGGGTGCCCAGCGTCTTGTTTATCCTCGTCAGCGTCTTTGGCGGCAGCTTGGACAGCTCCTTGATGGTGAACTTCTCCGCGGCCTTTATCGCCGGGTCCCTGAAAGCCTTCAGCGCCTGCTCCCCCAGCATGCAGGCGAATATCCCCGTCTGTGTCGCCTCGCTTTCCGGGTCCTTGGCGTAGATGGTCGCTATCGCCGCGACCATCCGCGCCTGGATGACCCATGAGCCGGCGATATCTGAAGGGACCGTGATCGGCAGCGTCACCAGCCCCCCGATGCCGGTTATAAACCCCTGCACGGAGTTCTTCAGTGATTCATGGAAGATGAGGGAATCGACAAGCTCTTCCTCGGTGAGGTATCTCTCGTCGTTCAGATAGCGTTCCGCCAGTTGCTGAGCGGACATGAAGCCCGCTGACGGTATGCCCCTTATCGCCTTCCTGGTGATTATCTCCAGCAGAGACAGCGTCTTGCTCTGGTTAAAGGCCGCGGCCCCTGCGCCGCCGGCTGCCTTACGCGATGACCTGCCTCCGCCCCTGAACCTGCTCTGCATCTGCATCGTCTCCTTAAAACCCATTGCTCATATATATAGTATGATGCCTGGAACACCCCGTCAGTGACAATCGGTAAGACAATGGCGGGAGCATCAACCGGCGTCTTCGCTTGCGTGCCCCTACTGTGGTCACCAGAATATGGTACTCCTGGATTGTCCCGGCAATGATATATAATTCAAATGAACATCCAAGCGGTAGGAAAACCGGCGGGGAAAGGACCGGCTCACGTAAAGAGGCGAAAAATCATGCGGCCTAAGAGATATATAGTATGGTCAACAAATGAGGTGGACCTGGAAGATCCTTTTCAGAAGAAGTGGTTCATGAAGCAGGTTTTGACCCATGGCAGGTCCGAGGATATCGCGGCCTTGGACTGGGAAGAGATCAGAACTCTCATGCCGGAACTTGACCTTCCCAGGGATATTGCCGCATTGTGGGAAGACTACTTCAATGCTGTCAAGTAAGGGCATAGTCACGGAGCTCCAGAGGGATGTTCTGCGTGCCTTTTCGAAGGTCCCGGATGCGGACTCATTCTACTTAGGCGGCGGGACCGCCCTGGCGGATTTCTTTCTCGCTCACCGCAAGTCATTCGACCTCGACCTCTTTACCGCCGAGGAAGGCCTCATTCTACCCTTTTCCCGCCTTTTTGAAAGCGAGATGCGGCGGGATCTCACAGTAAGGATTGTCCGGCGCCTCGAATCATTCGTGGAGTATGAGTTGGGTATGGGAGAAGAGAGCACCAAAGTCCAGCTGGCCTACGACTCTCCTTTTCGTTTTGAGGATCCGATCGAATCCGATCTCGGCGTTAAGGTCAACGATTATAAAGACCTGATCGTCGATAAGCTTCTCGCGTTCTTCGGAAGGGTTGAGCCAAGGGATGCCGTTGACCTGTATTTCATTCTGCAAACAGAAGATATATGGGATCTCGTGCGTTCCTCCGAGAAGAAAGATCCCGGATTTGACCTCTACTGGTTTGCGCTGGCTCTCGATAAAACCAAGGCCTTCCCGGACGATATCTCACGATGGCCTATTGAGATGATCAGGGATATAGATGCCAGACAATTGAAGGAACATTTCCTGGCCCTCTCCAAGGAGATCATGGAAAGAATCCGAACCAGCGGAGAGAACGCATAGCATGGGCGGCTGCCCCTCAGATTTATTAGTTGACTAAGCACTAATGTTTAGTTTATTATTCACTTATAACTAGTTTATAATATACTATTATCTATGAAAGAAGGGTCCGTATGTTCGATCATCGGGACGTTGAAACGTACCTTCGTGAAGGCGGCTGCCTTATGGTGCCTCTCGCAGGACCCTTCTGAGCCTTTCAGGTCGGAGCTTATCAAAATCCTGGAGTGGTTGGATTATGAAGACGTCATTAGAGGTATTTCCTAGCAGCATACTAGACAAGATGCTCAACATCTGCTGGGGCCAGTGGTCCGCCTTGGGCGTATATGCCAGCGTTGCTCCGGAAGAGAACAGGGTGATTGACCTCGAGGCTTTGCTCTGTGCGACCATGTTCTATGGGCGCTACGATCCCAGGCTATTTGATGAAGCCCTGGACTGGATAGCCACCAACGCCAGGATTATAAGTCTCGATCGTCTGAAGAGGATTGTGGACTTCTTCGGCCCAAGCTGTAAGGCATGCCTGGGGGCTTCCTTGGGCTATCTCGGAAAGAACACCAATAACCGCAGGCTTCTATCAATCATCGATAGGTGGAATGATTTCAGGCTCGAGAAAGAGGAAAACCTCTTTCTAAGCTGGGGTTCCGAAAAGGCGCTTCCCGTTAAACGGGGCGATCCCGATTTCCTCTCTTGGGGTTTCTTCCGCAACAAGCCCAACCTGCGCGGTTTATCTGGAAAGCCCGACCTGAGCAACGATGCAAACCTCTCCCTGCGTTTGAGGAAGCTCTTTGGCGTCACCTCCCGTGCCAGCGTGTTGGGCTACCTCTTGCTGAAGGGTGAGGGGAACTCCATGCAGATATCCAAGTCCATATACGTCAACCAGAGAAACGTATACGGTATCCTCGGCGAACTGGCCGAGGGGCGTTTCCTGCAGCAATGGTCCGGCAAAAGGGAATCGGTATTCTCACTTGATCGTGAATCATGGCTCGATTTCCTTGGTGCACGAAAAGATCTCGTCTATGTCGGGTGGGCTGAGTTTTTCCTCGCCTTTCAGCTCCTTCTGGACGACTGGGCAGCAAACCCGGACGCATATTCTACCGAGTACCTGGCCTCTTCACGTTTGCGGGAGAAAGCGCCGGGCCTTCTAAGGCTGCTCAGGGATTCAGGTATGGAACCGAAATTTGTGGATCCTGTTGGTCAGCACGGAGAGGCTTATTTCCATGCTCTGGCGGAGGGCCTCACTGCCTATCTGGATAACTATCTGGGCAGGTAATCGGCAATATCTCTGTCCCTCACACTGCCACCAGCTCATTCAGGATGTTCTTGCCGATATTGGGCTTTAATGCCTTCTTAGATACCAAATCTACTTATAATCCAAGAATATCAGAAAGGTGATCCTCAAGATCAATGAACCTGAAGAAGCTAATCGGTTCTGAGAATCCGACAAGGATATCGACATCGCTCTCTTCAACCTGCTCTCCTCTTGCAAACGAGCCGAAGATCCCAATCTCCTTGACTTTATATTCCTCTGCTAGCAATGGCTTCTGCTCCTGCAGTTTCGCTTTGATTATCTCGACTCTATCCATCTCAATCTCCATCCATGCAATTTTCATTTACATGATGAATCACAGCTTATGCTGCTGACCCTGACCCCACTGGACTGCACTTTCGCGGCCTCGATCCTATCCCGCGCGGCCTCGAGCCTGCGCAGGTCCCTGGCGAAGATGGCGACGTGCGCCCCCGAAGACGCCAGCATGCATGCGGCCGCCAGCCCGATGCCGCTGCTCCCGCCGGTTATAAAAACACGTTTGCCCTCGTAGAAATCCATTGTGCCCTCCCTTTGCTGGGCGGATCAACACGACCTTTTTCTATCACACACCTTGTGCATGAGATTGCTTCGGCTGCGAAGACGCAGCCACGCAATGACGTTGTGCGGGTGCCTCGCAATGACATTTCTAGGATTCGGATATGGGTACCCAAAGTTTATCCTAGGCTCTTGGGCCGCACTCAATAATTTACGTTTATGAGGCTAGCCGTATTCTATGACCACCCCGGTGCCGCCCTTGGGATAGGAGAATTCGATGGCCTCCTGGTCGCATACCTCCCAGCAGCCGGCGCACTCCAAGCACAGTTCCTGGTACCTGGGGGCCAGCCTGGCCTTACCGTCCTTCACCGACCACAGGTTGAAGCCGCAGACCACGGCGCATAGCCCGCAGCCGTTGCACTTCTCCTCGTCGTAGGTGATGAAATCGCCCATCTGGTCCGTGTCCACCCGCTTGACCAGGCCCTTGAGGTCTATCTTCATCTCACTCATTCCCCTCACCCCCTCACACCTTCAGGCTTCCCCTGGGCAGGGGAGCGTCCTGCTCGGCTGCTGGATCGAGGAAGGGGGCGAGCTGCCTGGAGAGCCTGGCCATCACCCGGAAGTAGTTGGCGTCCGAGAGGTTCCTGAGCACCGGCAGCTTGGGCTTGATCGAGAGCAATATCTTCTTCATGTTGCTGGGCCAGATGCCCCGGGCCATGGGGACTATGTAGTTCTGCCTGAAGTCCGAGAACTCCGGGGCCAGCTGCATGATGTGCTGCAGGTGCTGGTTGAAGCAGTCCATGTGGGCGTCCCCCCAGTCGAAGACGATGGAGAAGGGGTGGAGCATGCTGAACTCCAGCATGAACTGGAGCAGCCCCTGCATGGAATCTTTGTCCATGACGGAGCTCTGCCAGATATTGACGAACTCCTCGCCGAACTCGTGCTCCTTGCCCAGGTAGGAGGCCTTCCACCTTCTCTCGTACTCCTTGAGCGCGGACTCGGAGGCGTCCCCCTTGGAGATGGCCCAGGCGGCGGTCTCCGCGGCAATCCTGCCGGAAAAACAGGCCTGCCAGATGCCTTCGGCCTCCAGGGGGCAGGGAAAGCCCGCCGCGTCCCCCACCAGCATCATGCCCCCTGTGTAGGACTTGACCGGCTTCTTGAGCCAGGGCAGCAGGTGTGCCTGGTACTCCCTGGGCTTGGCGTCTATGGTCCGGCACATGGTCTGGAAGGCGGGTACGTCGGTTATCTCCTTGAGGTCGAACCTGTATTCCTTCAGGTCCTTCTCCAAAAAACCGCCCCAGCCCACGTGGAAGCCCTCGCGGAAATTCACCTGGTAACAGCAGATGGACCCGAACCAGCACCACTCGGCGTTGCCGATGACGTCATCCATCTTGTCCTCGTTGCAGGAGAAGTCCAGCTGGGGGACGAGGGTGCACCCGCCGCCCCAGCGGTTGCGCATGCCCGACTTGCGGGCCATGGTGGACATGGCGCCGTCGGCGGCGATGACCACCTCCGCTTTTATCTCCTCGCCCGTCTCCGTCTTCACCCCCTTGACCTGCCCGCCTTCCATGATCACGTCATTGACCAGGGTGGAGGTCCGGAGCTCTGCGCCGGCCTGGACGGCCAGGTCGGCCAGGTAGGGATCGAGGTCTTTGCGGTATACGCTGGCCCCGTCCATGCCCTTGCCGTTATAGCGGGCCGCGCAGAGGTCCGACCCCGTGGTCCCCGAGCGGTATCTCAGCCGGCCGTGCTCGTCGACCAGGCTGATCACCACCATCTCCACCTTGCGGTAGGAGGGCATCCTGGTGACGGCCTCCATCTCCTCGGGGAAATCGCGCCACCACCTCTGGCCCAGGCCGCAGCCGGAGGAGTTCTTCTCGCCCGGCTTTCTTCCCCGCTCGAAAAAGACCGTCTTCAGGCCCTGCTCCGCGGCTGTCTTGGCGGCGTAGGAACCCCCGGGGCCCCCGCCGACCACCACCACATCCCATTTCTCCATCGCCCATCTCCCCCCTTAAGACATGCCCTCAATCCCTTATATCCTCCTGCGCGGCTCCCGGCTGCTGACCGCCGCCGCCCGCAGGAAGGCTCAGGCCCGGCCGTCACGCGGGAGGACCCGCATCCGTCCAGGTCCTCTCTGCGAGCAACCGGTCCAGCCTGGCCTTCAGCTCAGGCTCTATCACCGAGAAGTCATAGTCGTCCTCATCGCAGTACATGCCGCTGTCGGTGGCGCGGTTGGCGTCGAGCATCTCGGATATCTTTTTCTGCCAGCGGTTGAAGTGGCCCGCCACGGGGCTGAATACCTTGCGCTGGCGCGCGTCACAGACCGACAGTTGTTCCTGGCACATCTCCACCGCGTTGATCATCCCCTCGATCTGCATGGGCGCAAGCGAGCTGCACTGCGTTTCACTTGCCGCCTCGTACTGGAAGATGCTCTCGCAATGGGCATAGGAGTTGTTCTCGTAGGTGACCATGAAGGGGTTGTCGTTGAGGTCGTCCAGGAGCCTGCCGCTGTCGATGTACTTCTTCTTCACCCTCTCCCCCATCTCGTACCAGTCCAGTTGGGTATCCCAGGTCTCGTTGCGGCCCAGCAGGGAGCTGAACAGCCCGCCCATCCTGAAGACCATGGGTATGGCGGTGACGCGGAAGAAGTTCATGAACACCATGGACCCCATGGCCGGAGCCGTCATGATCTCCATGGAGAAGCCGCCGTAGTCGGAGATGATCTCTTTCAGCGCCGCCTCCAGCCAGGCGATCTCGTCTCGCGTGTTCCCGGCCAGCATGATCACGAAGGTCCACCTCAGGGCCTCGCTGAGCACGCTGCGCAGGGCAGTGGTCCTGGTTATCTGTTTAAGCGTATGGGGAGCCATGGAGTAGACGAAGGCGGCGGTGGAGGTCTTGGTGGCCATGTACCCCAACTCCGTCTCCCCTATCTTGTAGGTGGCGTCCGCCAGCTTTTCACGGTCGGGAAAGAAACATATGTGAAAGCGCACGTTCTCCGGCACCTGCGCTTTACCGTCGAGGAGTATGCCCTCCATCTTTACCTGCTGCGGTCCCGGCCAGTTGTAGAGCTTGAGGGCACCCTTGGTGAAGACCCCGAGGCCGCCCAGGGCCCCGGTGGAACCGCGCACCAGCCCCCGCAGGGAGGGCCCCGGCCCGTCACCGGAGAACCAGCCCGCGTGAGAGCCCAGGGCCCCCAGCCGAAGCAGCTCCCCGTCGG
>CAYPZH010000050.1:0-15955 GCA_964415205.1 uncultured Actinomycetota bacterium
CTACGCGGTGTGCCAGGAGCTGGCGGCGGGAGAAGCGGACACCCCGGGCCTCCCCCACTGCGAGGCCTTTTCAATGCCCTTCTCCCGCCGCGTGGGGCCGCGGGAGTTCGCGCCCGTGCCCGGCTGCACCGCCAACTGCCATGTCACCTGCGCCGGCCGCGACGACCCGCCCTGCGGCAGGCCGGAGCTGGCGCGGTCCCAGCCTTACAGGCCTTCCTCGCTCAGGGCAACCCGCCGGAAGCGCTCGCGGGAGTGAGGTTGCCTTGCCGTCCGCGCGCTTCTGCGGGAGGAACCGCTTATAATCGTGTCAGCAGGCTGTGGGAGCGGCGAGCGGGCGCTTTGGCGTATGCTTGCGCTTTTATGGGCTGGTCGAGGAGAAGAACGGGTCCCGGACCCTTATCCTGGCGGTCGTTTTTCATGACTGGAGGGCAAAGATGAACCCCTTGATAGACGAAGGTATGGTCGAGTCCATACGGGACTCCGGCAACGCTGCGACCGGTCTCCCACCCAGGGTCGAGGTGCTGGAGAAGAACGGCCTTCCCTACGACCGAGAGGCCGAGAACGTCATCGTAACGGGATGCCAGGTCCTTTACCTGCTTCCCCGGGTGCTCTCCTCGCTCGCCCGCGTACTCGAGCGCGGGGGCTTTTCCTATACCTTCCTGTCGCGCGAGTACTGCTGCGGCAACTACCTTTACCGCCCTGCCATCAAGGCGCGCGACGAAGAGGCGCTCGCGGACTGCCGCGAACTCTCCAAGGAGTTCGTGTCCCTCAACCTGCTCGCCGCCAGGGAACTGGGGGCTGAGCGACTGGTCATCTTCTGCTCGCCCTGTTACCCCATCTACCGCCACGCCTTCCCCGGCGAAAACATCGTCTTCTACCCCCGGGCCATAGCCGAGGCCATGGGCGACCTCGGGCTAAAGCTCAAAGTGGACTACTACGCCGGGTGCTACCGGCTGCACCGCAGGTTCTCTCCCGTGCCCATGGACCTGGACTCCACCGAGGAGGTCTTTTCCCGCCTGGAGGGCCTGGAAGTCAACCGCATAAGCGCGCCCAAGTGCTGCTACAAGCCGGAAGGGGCCGCCCACATAGCCGCGAGCGTTACAACGGAAACCCTGGTCACGGTGTGCACCGGGTGTTATGGACAGGCCCTGACGGTATTGCCGCCCGGCGGCAGCACCGAGGTGCTCATGCTCCCTGAGCTGGTCGAAAGGGCCCTCTGACGTAAGCTCTCGCCGCTTACTGCTTACCGGTGTTAAACCAGCCAGTCTGATCGCACCCTTCCGGAGTCCATAAGAAGGGGGTCAGGTCTTGGATTTTGCACGCGGCAGATAATCGTGAATGAATAAAATCCCTGCTCAAAATGCTGACCCGTGGTAAAATATCCTTTGCATACCGGAGTATCCAAAATCCAAGACCTGACCCCATAAGGAAGGAGGCGCCGCAGCGCCTCCTTAAAGGGGAGCTATAAGCCACCGGCGGATAGGGCTATTTCAGGGGGTGGAATGTGCTGATTCCATCTCATGCTATAGGGCATATGGGGTTGGCCGGCAGCTTATAGCGTAGGGCTTTTTTCAATGTCCAAAAAAATCCAGCCCCGAGTGGGGGCGACTCTTCTTTCCTTCTTATAACTCCCACCCACTGATTTGAAACTATCAGACTATAGTAAGAGTGTCAAGCAAATCGTCCAAGTTTTACAGGCAATTTATTGATATATATCATGCCGGTGTCACGTCGCGGCCTATCTCCGCGCCGCCGCTTTCTCCATCGCCTGCATCTCCTTCTTCAGCCTTTTCGACGCGCGGCGGGCGCAGCGTGCCTCCTCGCGCCCGGGCGAGAACATCACCTGCTGCAGGCCTTTCTCCTCCCCGCCGTTCCTGCGCGTCACCGGGCTCACGCGCCTCGTCTCCAGCGCCTGCTCCACCCTCGCCTTGACCCTGCGGGACAGCTCCTCCAACTCCTCCGCCACACCCTCGCGCCTCGGAATCAGGCGTAGTTGCACCGGCTCCGGCGGTTCCTCCCGGTACACGAAGGGAAGCCTCTTGTCGGCTAGGGACTCCGCGGGAACGAGGACCTTCAGCACCTGCGGGACCACGGAGAGGTGGATGACCTTGCCCGCGTCGAACCTGAAGACCTCGCCGTCGATCTGTGCGTAGGTGTCGGATTTGCATTCGACGCGCATCTCGCGCACCTGGTGATACGAGACCAGGCTGGAGAAGCCGTGCCTTCCCCCCATGCAGGCGAAGGCGAAGAGTACCAGGCCGTAGAAGTTGGGCATCTCCTTGCCCACGGTGAGGTCCAGCAGGCCGTCGTTCATCCTGGCGTTGGGGTTTATCCTGATATACCGGCCGAAGACCGGGGCGTTGCACAGGATGGATATGAGTACCTTGCCTTCGAAGGTCTGCCCCTCGTAGTCGAAACGGACGTCGTATCTCTTACGCTCCTCAAAGAAGCACTTGCGCAGGCCGCTGTAGAAATAAGCGGGGATGCGGAACCTCTTCCACTTGTAGGCGCCGTCCGCGATCTCTGAATCCACCCCCAGTCCCCAGGTCACCGCGGCATAACGGTCGTCATAGCGGATGAGGTCTATGGTGCGGACGGAATCCCCCAGGATGGCTGTCAGGGCCTGTTCCTTGTCCTTGCGGTCGTAACCCATGTTGCACGCGAAGTCGTCGGCGGTGCCCGCGGGGAACATGGCCAGCTTGAGCTCGGCTGAGGGAACCTTCATGATGCCGTTGATGATCTCGTTGGTGGTTCCGTCCCCCGAGACGCTGACCACGACGTCGAAATCCTCGGCCCACTTCACCACCATCTCCTCGGCATGCCCCGCCCTCTCCGTGAAGAGGAACTCGTAGTCCACCCCCGCCTTCTTGAGGCGGTTGAGCAGCCATATTCCCTCCTCCTGCGATTTGCCGCCGCGGGATACGGGGTTCACGATCACCAGGTATCTGCGTTCTTCGGCTGTTTTCGGCATCCTTGCACCCCCTGAGCGGAGTCATCGGGAGATAATATTAGCACGGCGAAAAAAGCGGAGTAAACATAAAGGAGTGAAATGTATGTAGCGGGACGAGAGTGGGAAAGCGCCCCGGGAACCGTAAAGCCGCATAAAGCTGTGTATTCATCGCCTATCTTGGTTAAGATAGAGGCTGAGGATAAAAGGCACGCGTAATAGACATGCGGGACGGTGCCGACGAGCGAACGGAGGAAAACATGGCGGGCAAGAGGGTGGTCATAAAGTTCTTCGCTCCCGTGATAAGCGACACCGTCCACGACCTGCTCGATGCCGTCGACGCGCATATGAAGGACGGGGCGAGGGAGTTCGTCATCCTCATGTCCACGCCAGGGGGGAACGTACATTTCGGATTGAGCGCCTATAACTACCTCCAGGGCCTTCCCGTTAAGATCATCACCCATAACTTCGGCAGCGTCGATTCCATAGGCCTGGTGCTCTTCTGCAGCGGGGAGGTAAGGTACTCCGTCCCCCAGGCCAGCTTCCTTCTGCACGGGGTGAGCTGCGGCTTTCAGAACGAGAGCCTCGAGGAGAAGGAGCTCGAGGAAAGGCTGAAGGGTATAAGGATCGATTCCGAGAACATCGCCAAGGTGATCGCCGCGAGCTCGGGGCTCGCTGTCGATGAAGTAGTTGATATGATGTTCGAGAGGACGACCCTGGATGCCGACGAGGCCAAGGAGCGCGGCATCATCCACGACATCAAGGCCGAGCTCTTCGGCGAAGGCGAAGAGGTCATATCCATCCAGTACCAGCCGGACAGGCAGCCGCCAAGGCCGGCCTAGGCGGCCGGGGGCGGCAGCGTGGCGCCGCCTCCGGCAGGGAAGGCCCGGCGAGCATGTGGGAGCCGGGATGGAAAAGTCCAGACAAAGCGGGCAAACGGAGGAGGCGCGATGCAGGTCAAAGAAGCGATGAGCCGTAACGCTCCCAGGATCCGCGACAACGCCACCATCAAGGAGGCAGCCGAGAGGATGGCCCTTACCCAGGCCTCGGAACTGGTGGTGGTGACGGAGGGCGACCGGGTTTCGGGCATGCTGGGGGCGGAAGACCTCCTGCGCTGTCTCATACCCGAGTACGACGAGCTGCTGGCCAGGGGTGGCTCCCCATCCAGGCTGCAGCCCCACCGGCGCTCCACCGACCTCCTTCCCCACCTCAAGGTGAAGGAGGTCATGCGCAAGGTCGACGTCCTGCTCGACCCGGAGCAGAGCCTCGAGAGTGCCTTCGGGGCCTTGCTGGAAGGTGGCGGCAGGACCCTCCCGGTGGTGAGCGGGGGCGCGCTGGTGGGAAGCCTGTCCACGGTAGACGTCGCCCGCTCCCTGATGTGGCGCGACCAGGTCTCACCGGCTATGCTGCAACCGAGCGAGGACAGGAGAAAGGGGCCGAGGAAAAAGGGGCCGTGAGCGGTTTTTCCTTTTGGCGGCGGCGGGCGCCGACGGAGGCCGCGCGGAGTGAAGTTGTTCGTCGCCCACGCTTCCGGCAAAAGAACCTATAATATAATCCTCCCCGAAAAAGGGCATGGCGTATGCCCGCGATGTTGCCGCTGAGGAGGGACTGAAGTTGAAGATCGCCGTGACCGGCAGTGGCAAGTCGGAGGGGAGATCCGCCCGGCGAGGAGAGTAAGCAGCATGGACGTGACGCTAGCGCGAAGGAGGGACCGCAGTTGAAGATAGCCGTGACCGGTAAGGGCGGGGTGGGCAAGACCACCCTCGCGGGCGGGCTGGCTCGCCTGCTCGCCGAAGAGGGATACAACGTCGTGGCCGTGGACGCGGACCCCGACGCCAACCTGGCATCAAGTCTGGGCATCTCCGTGGAGGATATGGCCGGCGTGGTGCCCATCGCCGACATGAAGGAACTGATAGCGGAGCGCACCGGGTCCAAGCCCGGCACCTTCGGCACCTACTTCAAGATGAACCCCAAGGTCGACGACCTACCCGAGGCCCTGTCCAAGCAACATGCCGGAGTGCGCCTGCTGGTGATGGGTACGGTGAAGGAAGGGGGCGGGGGCTGCGTCTGCCCCGAGTCGGTGATGCTCAAGGCACTGCTGCAGCACCTGCTGCTCGCCCGAGACGACGTGGTCATCCTGGACATGGAGGCAGGCCTGGAGCACCTGGGACGCGGCACCGCCGGCGCGGTGGACGCCATGATCGTGGTCATCGAGCCGGGGATGCGCAGCGTGCAGACGGCAGAGACCATCCACAAGCTGGCCTCGGACCTCAAGGTGCAGCGCATCTACGTAGTGCTCAACAAAGTGCAGAGCGCCGAAGAGGAGGAGCTGGTGAGGAGCCGCCTGGACGGGCTACCCTACCTCGGTTCCATCTCCTATAATCAGAACATCCGCCGCTCCGACCTGGAGGGTACCAGCCCATACGACGCCGACCCCGCCTTCGTGGACGAGGTCCGCGCCATCAAGGAGATGCTCTTCCAGGAACTGGGAAGGGAGAGCTGATGTTTTCCATACTGAGGAAAGAACAGCTGGCCGAGACGGTCTATTCCGTAAACGTCGCGGCCCCGGACATAGCCCGCAGGGCCCTCGCGGGCCAGTTCGTCATCCTGCGCCTGGACGAGACGGGGGAACGCTTCCCCCTTACCCTGTGCGACTGGTCGGCGGAGGGGGGCTGGATACGCCTGGTGTTGCAGGTGGTCGGGCGTTCCACCCGCAAGCTCAGCCTCATGCAGGAAGGCGACGCCATCCTCGACCTCGTCGGCCCCCTGGGAAGGCCGGCCGAGATGTGCAAGGGCCAGCACGTGGTCTGCGTAGGCGGAGGGGTGGGCATCGCAGCCATCCATCCCATCTGCCGCGCGCTGCGCGAGGCCGGAAACCGCGTCACCTCCATCATCGGTGCCCGCACCGCGGACCTGCTCATCCTGGAGGAGGAGATGGCCGCGGTATCGGACGAGCTCGTGCTCACCACCGACGACGGCTCGCGCGGTATCGAGGGGCGCGTCACCTGGGCCCTGGAGGAGACGTTGAAGAAGGAGCGGGTGGACCTGGTGATAGCTATTGGCCCGGCGGTGATGATGAAGTTCTCCTCTGCGGTCACGCGCGAGTACGAGGTCCCCACCCGGGTCAGCCTCAACTCCATCATGATCGACGGCACGGGCATGTGCGGGACATGCCGCTGCGAGGTGGACGGCAAGACCCGCTTCGCCTGCGTGGACGGACCCGAGTTCGACGGCCACGCGGTGGACTGGGGGTTGCTGCTATCACGCCTCGACCAGTACAGGGAGGAAGAGGAGATATCCCGTAGCCTACCCTGAGAAAGACCTCCCATCAGCATGCGCGTACTCATCGCACCAGACAAGTTCAAGGGATCACTCGACGCGAGCGAGGCGGCCCGGGCCATCGCGCGCGGTTTCTCCGCGGGATGGCCCGAAGCCGAGGTGCTGACCTGTCCCCTGGCCGACGGCGGAGAGGGGACGATGGAGCTGCTCGTCGCGGCCACCGGCGGGAAAACGGTTGAGTGCGAGGTCACCGGTCCCCTGGGCGAGCGGCGCACGGCGCCGCTGGGCATCCTGGGGGACGGCAGGACAGCGATGGTGGAGATGGCTGCCGCATCCGGTCTGGCACTGGTCCCGCAGGAGAAACGCGACCCCCGCTACACCACCTCAGCCGGCACCGGCGACCTCATCCGCCGCGCGCTGGACGAGGGCCTGCGCCGCATCATCGTGGGCATCGGGGGGAGCGCCACCAACGACGGCGGCGCGGGCATGGCCGCGTCCCTTGGCGTGCGCTTCCTGGACGAGCACGGCGAGGACCTCCCGCCCGGCGCCATCTATCTCAACAACCTGGAGGCCATGGACCTGTCGGGACTCGACCCCCGCATCCACGAGGCGGCCATAGTGGTGGCCTCGGACGTGACCAACCCCCTGCTGGGAGAGATGGGGGCCTCGCGGGTCTACGGCCCCCAGAAGGGGGCCGGCGAGTACGATATAGAGCTGATGGAGAGTGGGCTCGAGAAACTGGTGGCGGCGGTCTCGTCCCGCATAGCGCCGGGTTACGAGGTCAAGCCGGGCGCGGGCGCCGCGGGTGGCCTCGGCTTCGGGCTCATGGCCTTCCTGGGGGCGGCGGTGCTGCCGGGTATCGAGGTGGTCATGAAAGCGGTGGGGTTCGAGCGCAGGCTCGCGGGGTGCGGCCTGGTCATAACCGGGGAGGGCAGGCTGGATGCCCAGACCTCTCACGGCAAGACGGTCAACGGCGTGGCCCGCGCCGCCCGGGACAAAGGCATACCCGTGCTGGTCCTGGCCGGAGAGGTGGCGGAGGGCGCGGAGAGGCTGCGCGAGTTGGGCGTCTCCTCTATCCTGGGCATCGCCCGCGGTCCCATGAGCCCGGAGGAGAGCATGCGCCGCGCGGGCGAGCTGCTGGAGAGCGCCTCCCGCGAGATCGCCTCCCTCCTCCGCTCATCGCGGGCCTAGGCGTGAAGGCTCGCAGCGCCGTCACCGCCTTTTTCTTCCGTGTCTGAGCAGGAAGGCCGCCCCTCACACTATGATCGTGGCTTTCCACAACATGGGTGGTGTTGATCGGATGCCGTACGGCAAAGACCGACGCAGAAGGTATCCCCGCATCAACAATGCTTATATCGCTTTTCATCAATCCCGGCCGGGGCGCTGTGCTATAATCTTTGCGTGAGTGAAATACCTGCATAGGTGGTGGTTAGGACATGTGGCGAGCTGGGTTCGCCGTATTTTTTACGCACCGGAAAGGGGCAGTATGACCTCCCTCGTGGACCCCTATTCCAGGCGGATCGACTACCTGCGCCTCGCGGTCACCGACCGCTGCAACCTCAGGTGCGTATACTGCATGCCCGCCGAGGGAGTGGCCCACCTGCGGCACGAGGACGTGCTCTCCTACGAGGAGATGGTGCGTTTCCTGCGCATCTCGGTCAAGGCGGGGATCAGCAAGGTGCGTCTGACCGGAGGTGAGCCCCTGGTCCGCAAAGACCTGGACTTCCTGGTGCGCGAGATATCCGACCTGCGCGAGGACGTGGACATCTCGCTCACCACCAACGGCATCCTGCTGGCGGAGCAGGTGGACGCCCTGGCGGCGGCGGGCCTCAAGCGGGTGAACGTGAGCATCGACTCGCTAGATCCCGATACCTACCGCCGCATAACCCGCGTGGGAAACCTGGCGGACGCGCTGGAGGGGGTGGAGGCGGCCCTGGAGGCGGGCCTGGAGCCGGTGAAGGTCAACGTGGTGGTCCTGGAGCACCTCCTGGGCGAGCTGGAGGGCTTCGTGGACCTGGTGCTACGCATGCCCGTACACGTGAGGTTCATCGAGTACATGAGCCCCTGCGGCATGTTCGACGACTCTTATTACGTCTCGGCCGAGAAGATAAAGGCCCGCCTGGCCGAGCTCGGCGAGCTGACGCGTTCGGACCTGCCGCCCCCGGGCGCCGGCCCGGCGCGCTATTACAGCCTGCGGGGAGCGCGGGGGACTCTCGGTTTCATCTCCCCGGTGAGCTCGCATTTCTGCCCCGAGTGCAACCGGCTGCGCCTGACCGCCGACGGCAGGATGAAGCCGTGCCTGTTCTCGCAGGAAGACGAGGACGTGCGCGCGGTCCTGCGCAACAGCACGGAAGACGGGCCCGTGCTCGAGGCCATCCGTCGCTCGCTGGCTAGAAAACCGCGCGACCACGGCGGTTTCCCGCAGGCTTCCAAGCGGAGCATGTCGCAGATCGGAGGTTGAACCCATGGCCGAGAAGAGCCGGCGGCGGGGCCACGAACTCACCCACCTGGACGAAAAGGGAAAGGCGAGGATGGTGGACGTCTCCTCCAAGCGGGTCACCGCGCGCGCGGCCACTGCCAGGGCCAGCGTGGTGATGGAGAAAGCAACCCTCGAACTCATCCTCGGCGACGGCGTGGAAAAGGGCGACGTCCTGGGCACGGCGCGCATCGCTGGCATCATGGCCGCCAAGAAGACCAGCGAGATCATCCCCATGTGCCACCCCATCGCCATCACCGCGGTGGAGATAGACTTCGAGGTGGATAGGAAGGCCTCCACCATCACCGCCGTTGCCACCGCCAGGACCCGGGACCGCACCGGTATAGAGATGGAAGCCCTGACCGCGGCCGCGGTAGCCGCCCTCACCATCTACGATATGTGCAAGGCTGTGGACCGGTACATGACCATTATCTCCGTCCAGTTGGTGAAAAAGTCGGGTGGACGTTCCGGTTCGTTCGTGCGCGAAAAGGAGTGAGGTTGAAAAGGGACAGGAGCGAGATAGTCGCCGTATGCACCAGCGCCGAGAAACACGTGCAGAAAGAGGCGGTGGAGCAGGTGGTGCTGGTGGTGGAAAAGGGCATCGAGGGAGACGCGCACTTCGGCTTCGGCCACCGCCAGGTGAGCCTCCTGGCGGACGAGAGCGTGGAGAAGATGCGGGCCAGAGGCCTCAAGGACCTGCGGCCCGGCGCTTTCGGCGAAAACCTCGTGACCCGGGGTATAGACCTGCTGTCCTTCTCCGTGGGCGACCGGCTGAGGATAGGGGACAGCGTGCTGTTGGAGGTGTCCCAGATCGGCAAGGAGTGCGTGGACCGCTGCGCCATTTATTACGCCGCAGGAGACTGCATCATGCCCCGCGAGGGCATCTTCGCGCGCGTGATCGAGGGAGGAACGGTCAGGCCCGGCGACGAGATCAAGGCGGTGCGTCCATGAGCGTATTCCGGGTGGCCATTCTCACCGTGAGCGACAAGGGTTCCCGCGGCGAGAGAGAGGACCTCTCAGGCCAGGCGGTGGAGGACACCGTCCTGGGCATGGGCTGGCGCGTCGAGGCCCGGGACGTCGTCCCGGACGAACTGGGCGAGATCGAGGCGAAGCTGCGGCATTACTGCGACGAGATGCGGGTGGACCTGGTCCTTACCACGGGCGGAACGGGTATGAGCCCGCGCGACCTCACCCCCGAGGCCACCCGCCGCGTCATCCACCGCGAGGCGCCGGGCCTCGTCGAGGCCATGCGCGCCGCCTCGCTGAGCGTGACCCCGCACGCCATGCTCTCCCGAGCCGCCAGCGGCATCCGCGGCTGCACGCTCATCGTCAACCTGCCTGGAAGCCCCCGCGGCGCCAGGGAGAACCTGGAGGTGATCCTCCCCGCGCTGCCCCACGGGCTGGAGAAGCTGGGGGGAGACGAGGCCGAATGCGCGGCGCAGTGAACGCGCGGCGCCGGGACTCCACGCCACCGCAGGACCGGTAATCGAGCGAGGCGGCGCGGCCGGAAAAGGGATATGCGGGCACGAGAAAGTGGCCCTGGATATTTACAAATAAGACGATGAAAAAGGTATAATATCTCTGTCTTTCGCCCTAAACGGAGCATTGCCGAGACCTAGCATCACCGGAGGTTATGGTGCTGACCAGAAGATTCATCAAGATGATAGAGACCAGGGCGGACAAGGTAGCCAAGCTCTGGCTGAAAGAGGTCAAACAATCCAGATATACGCCAACTTACAACCGTTTTCCCGAGGAGATGCTCTTCGAGCGCGCCATGGCGGTCTACGAGAGGCTGGGTTACTGGCTCAGCCCGGAGACCAAGAAGGAGGAGATCCGCCATTTCTATATGAACCTGGGCCAGAGGCGGTTCCAGGAGGGATTCAGGCTGGAAGAGGTGATCATGGCCCTCATCCTGCTCAAGCGCTACCTGTGGCTCGAAGTCATATCGGAGGGCTTCACCCAGACCAACCTGGAACTGTACCAGGCCCTGGAGCTCAACAACCAGGTAGTGCTCTATTTCGACCGCGCCATCTACTACTCCACCATGGGATACATGGAGGCCATGGACGCCGCCAGGGCGACCGGCCAATATTGACCGTCCAGGGGCCAAGGAAAGTCACCTTTGAAGTCCATCAAGTACCCGCCTGCTCCATTGCCCGGCGTTACAGTGGACTTTTTCGGGCTGCGCGCCGCGCAGTATGCGCTCAGACATTGCAACCGGCCCTGCCCTCCCTTATGCTCTCCCTAAGGGTGAGGACGGCGAGCAGGCCGATCGAAGCCCATGGCGCTCTTGCACGGATAAGCAGACAAGGAGCAAGGCTTGGAACTGGTACTGGTTAGACACGGGGAGACGGAATTCAACCGGGCGGACGTCTTCCGCGGACGCGTCGACCTTCCCCTCAACGAGCGTGGCGAGGAGCAGGCGAGGGCCACTTCCGGGTATCTCGCCGCCCAGGCTTTTCAGGCCTTCCACTCCAGCCCGTTGCGGCGTTCGCTACGCACGGCTGAGGTCATCGCGGAGCCCCACGGGGGAAAGGTTACGCCTCTGGAATATTTCATCGACGTGGATTACGGGCTTTGGAGCGGAAAGAGCCTGGACGAGATACGAGAGACCTGGCCGCGCGAGTTCGCCGTCTGGGTGGACGACCCGGAGAAGACGGTGTTCCCCGAAGGCGAAGCGGTGCGGGAGGTGCGGGAACGCCTGAGCGAAGGACTGGACTGGCTGGCGCGGGAGTACGACAGCACGGTCCTCCTTGTCGGCCACAAACTCATAAACCGCATCACGGTATGCATAGTGCTGGGCCTCCCCACTTCGGGTATATGGAGCGTGGGACAGTCCAACGCCGCCGTCAATATGATCTCCCACGGTGAAAAGGGCTGGGTACTGCAGCGCCTGAACGACACCAGCCACCTCAGAGGGCTGGAGAGCAACGAGCAGCAGACATGAAGGGCTGGGGTATAATAGACGCGGTAAATGAAAGGGGAGTGAAAGAGTGGCGGTGAAGAGCAAAGCCACCAGCGTAGACTATACCCTGCGTAAGCGTTCGGTGCTGCGCGACTACCGCTGCGGCCGCCTTTCGGTGTACGACGTCTGCGACGCACACCCTGAAATGCGCCGCATCGCCATCAACGTCGGCGAGGATACTGGCAGCATTTGTCCGGTATGCAGGCGAGAGAGGTTGCGGTTGCTGAACTTCGTCTACGGTGACGAACTGGAACGCGACAACGGCCGCGTATTCCCCACCCGCATCGTCTTCGACGGACTGCGGGAAAAATACCGCGACTTTACCTGTTATGTCGTAGAGTTCTGTACCGGATGCAACTGGAACCACCTCGTTCGCAGCATCCGTTTCGAGAACGCGGGAGGTAACTGAGAATGTGCGAATCCCATGCTTACCTGCTCGAGGGGGATGAGGAAAGACTTATCATGGAGGACGTCATCGACATCAGGGAAGAGGGCGGCAAAGTGGTCCTCTCCAACATCATCGGCGAGGAGAGCGTCCTCGAAGCCGAGGTCGTCGCCATCACCCTCCTGGAGCACAAGGTCATCCTGCGACCTTCCTGAGCAGCCTGCCCGTCTGCCCACACCCGACCGCTCTTTTTCCCGAAGGGTGGGGCCAGCATTTATCCTGGCCCCATATCCCGACGTACACGTGCCATAAATCCTGGCACCGCTACGCCTGCGGCGCAATCGCTTTCGCGATGCATACTGTCGGGCGTCAGGCTATGACTCCGAGGGGGTTTTACGACTGCGGCGGATGAGAAGCCATGCCGTGACGGATATCACCGCCAGGATTACCAGGTAAGGAAGGGCGTAGAAGAAGCCCACCGCCAGCTTTTTTATGCCCCTGCCGAAGCTCTTGAAGGCGTCCGCCACCGAGTCCCAGAAACCCTCTCCATCCTCGGGACCGGTCTCGCTCACGGAGAGCGTGAGGGTGGAAAAACCCGCCTGCTGGTCGAGGAAGTCCATCCTCCCCTGCACCTGCTCCTTCTCGAGCTGTATCGCGTCGAGGTGCTCCCGGATGGTGACCATCTCCTGTATGGTCTGGGCCTTGGCGATGAGGGAAAGGTAGAAGGACTCCTCCGCCTGCAGGTGCTTGAGCCTGCTCTCAAGATCGACGTATTCCGCGCTCACGTCCTCCGTGGACACCTCGGTGGACGTCACCTCGCCCAGCTCCGCCGCGTCGGACACAACGCCGTCGAACCTGTCGGCCGGGATGCGCAGGGTCAGGGTGGCGTAGGTCAGGCCCTCGTCGTCCCGGCTCGAGCTCTCGCCCTCCATGTAACCTCCAGCGGCGGAGGCCATGGCCAAAGCTTCCTCCCTTACCTTCGCGTAGCCGCCCTTTTCCGTCTCCATGCGCATGAGGGCTGTCTTTACGACCCTCATTCGGAACTGGGGAAGCGTGGACGTTGAAGGGGCTACCGTCCCGCTCTCCCCGGCGGCGGTACCGCTCTGCAGGTCCCATGCCTCCGCTTCCTCCGGCTGCTCCACCATCGTCTTGTCCATGCCGCCTTCTCCCCGCAGGCTCTCGTCAACCGCCAGCCCCGCGCCTCCGTCCGGCTCTCCGCCGCATCCCAGTACCACCGCGGCGGCGAAGGCGAGGAGCGAAACCGCAACCACCCCAACGCCCATCCACCTCTTTGTCGTCATCTTACTACCTCCGTTTGCATTCCCTCGCCCACGGCCATAAGACGCGCCCCGGAACCGGCGCGGTTCCACCCCACCTCGGGGTCAGGTCTTGTATTTTGCATACCGCGGTATGTCGCCTGTTCGCACCTGCGCCTTTGCAGCGCGCATGCAAGACCTGACCCCTAAGGTCTCCCGCCCATGATCACTTACCCGTCTGAGCCAGTGAAAGACATCTCGACTACATTTTTTCTTGAGCCAAGGGTGGCTGACCCCACACCTCCATCGCTACGAGCCGCTACGGCAAGCGCAAAACCTTATACCTGCCACCCACCTCGAGTGCGAAAGAGCGGGCGGTCGTGGGCATGACAACGTTCATAGTGCGGGCGAAGATGCGCAAACGGGCGGGTTTAAGGGAGGGGCGGGGCGGACGACCCCTGTTGCGCGAAGGAAAGGTTGGCGCGTATATTCATAGCAACCGTCCTTACTTATACTTTTCTCAGAGGTGGAAAGCAAAGATGGGTGCAGCTGAAAAGAAAGGCAGGGTCAAGATACCGCGCGTGGTCATGCCTGAACAGGACGCGGAAAAGCGCAAGGAAAACTTCGAAGAGGTTGCCTTGGGCCTAGGGGAGAAGGAGGCCATGCTGGAGGCCTCGCGCTGCCTGCAGTGCAAGAAGAAGCCTTGCGTCGCAGGATGCCCGGTGGAGATAGACATCCCCGCCTTCATCAAAGCCATAGGGGAGGGCGACTTCATGGGAGCCGCAGCCAGGCTCAAGGAGCAGAACAACCTCCCGGCGATATGCGGGCGGGTGTGCCCCCAGGAGACCCAGTGTGAGCAGGTATGCACCCTGGGAAAGAAGGGCGAGCCCGTGGCCATCGGCAGGCTCGAGCGTTTCGCCTCCGATTACGAGGCGGCGCAGGGCGATATGATCGTCCCCGCCCCGCGCAAGAGCACGGGCAAGAAAGTGGCGGTGGTGGGGGCCGGCCCGGGGGGCCTCACCTGCGCGGCCGACTTGGCGCGCATGGGTCACGAAGTGACCATCTTCGAGGCGCTGAACGCGCCGGGCGGCGTCCTCACCTACGGCATCCCGGAGTTCCGGCTGCCCAAGGCCATCGTCATGCGCGAGGTTGAATACGTACGCAGGCTGGGGGTTGAGGTCAAGCTGGACCAGGTCATCGGCTGCAGCCGCACCCTGCAGGAGCTCTTCGCGCAGGGGTATGATGCCGCCTTCATAGCCATCGGCGCCGGTCTCCCCATGTTCATGGACATACCGGGTGAGAACCTCAACGGCGTCTATTCCGCCAACGAGTACCTCACCCGCTCCAACCTCATGAAGGCCTACCTGTTCCCGCAATACGACACCCCCATCAAACGGGGGAAAAGGGTCGCGGTCATCGGTGGTGGCAACGTGGCCCTGGACAGCGCGCGCACCGCCCTACGCCTGGGGTCGGAGGAGGTGACCATCGTCTACCGCCGGTCCCGGGCAGAGATGCCCGCCCGTGCCGAGGAGATCGAGCACGCCATCGAGGAGGGCGTGGTATTCAAGTTCCTCACCCTGCCCGTGCGCATCCTGGGGGACGACTGGGTACGAGGAATGGAATGCCTGGAGATGGAGCTGGGCGAGCCCGACGAGAGCGGCAGGCGCCGCCCCGTACCCATCAAGAACTCGGAGTTCGAACTCGAGGTGGACCTGGTGGTCATGGCCATCGGGACCAGGGCCAACCCTCTTCTTCCCTCCACCCTGCCCGAGTTGAAAAGGAACAAGTGGGGCTATATCGAGGCGGACCCGGAGACGGGGCAGACCTCCATACCCAACATCTTCGCCGGCGGAGACATCGTCACGGGATCGGCCACGGTCATCGAGGCCATGGGCGCGGGCAAAAGATCGGCCCGCGCCATCCACGAATTGCTCACGGGAGAGGCGTCCCCTTTCTGAGCCGTCTCCCCGGGCCCCTGCGGGGCAGGAACCATGCCGGGGCGCATGCCGTCTCTATGGTGGAGCAGAAGCACATGGCCTTCGCTTAACCGGCCCCGAAAAGGTGTTTTATAATATGAAAAAGGCCCGATCTACAAGCGAGGTGAGGGTATGGGATTCATCGACAAATTGAAAGAGCAGGCCTCAAGCCTGGGCTCGCAGCTGGACCAGGCTCTGGACAGCACCAAGCAGAAGGGGCAGATCGGCTCCATGCGCAAGCAGCGTGGAGAGATGATCGCGCAGTTGGGCGATGCCCTGCTGGAGCAGTTCAGGCAGCAACAGGTGGATGCGGAGCGGCTGCGCCCTCAGGTGGAGCAGATCTTCAACCTGGAGCGGCAGATAATCGACGCCGAGGCGGCAGCCGAGGCCCAGAGGCAGGCCGCGGCAGCGTCCCCCGCCCCGCCCCAGGCAGCGGCAGCGCCTCCGGCGCCGCCGGCACCCGCAGCCGCCCCGGCACCGCCCCAGGCAGCGGCAGGAGCAGCCACCTGTCCTTCTTGCGGCACCGAGATCCCGGAGGGTTCCGCGTTCTGCCCGAACTGTGGGGCGAAGGTCTGAGCCACCGTCACGGTGCGGCCTGAGTATGCCGGGTGTATGGGATGAAGACGGCGCACAAAGCCGTCTCCTGCCTGGACCCGGCGGCGGTGTTCCTT
>CAYPZH010000051.1:0-15852 GCA_964415205.1 uncultured Actinomycetota bacterium
GCCGCGGGCGGGCAAAGACGGGCGCATGCCCTACGTGCTCGAGTCATACAAACGCTACATGGAGCTGGAGGGAGTGCCTCCCATGGCCTACGCCTGCTCGCCCTTCACCATGGCCGTGCTCATCCGCGGCTACGTCAACCTGTTGCGGGACATGCGTCGCAACCCCGGCTTCGTGCACCGCCTGATGGAGTTCTTAAGCATGGAGGTGGTAGTGCCCTGGATCGACAAGATGGCCGAGGCCACCAACGCCTCCATCGTGGTCATGTCCGACGCCTGGGCGTCGCAGCCCAACGTCACCACCGGGATGGTGCGGGAGTTCTGCCTCCCCTACATCGAGAAGATCATCCGCGCCACCAACTCCCCCCTGCGCACGGTGATGGACACCGCGAACTGGGGCGAGCGCGCGGTGGAGGATCCCCGAGAGGTGCTCGACCTGAAGATGGACCTGATGGTGCGGGGGAACGACTTCAAGGCCCTGCGCCCCTTCTTCCTCCTGGTGTGGAACGAGGATTACGAGGAGGTAGGCATCCCATGCGTGAGGAGATACGCGGATGAAAAAAAGGCCTGCCTGCTCCTGAACGTACGCCCCGACCTCATCGAGTCGGGGCCGCCCGGGGCCATCGTGGAAAATGTGCGCAAACTGGTGTGGGAGGGGGCCGGCAAGGGGAGGTCCGCCCTCCTCATCAACCTGGTGCCCATAGGCACCCCGGTGGAGCATGTACACACGGCGGTGGCGGCTGCCAGGCAGTTCGGCGTCTACCCCATCATCCCCGACCTGGACACTCAGACCTTCCTCAAGCCGGAGTTCCTCCCCTTCGAGGAATGGTGGAGAAAAGAAGGCCTGCCGGTATAGGGTGTGTTCTCAAATGCCGGCCTCCCGGCAGAAAGAGCCTTAAAGACGGCCACGAGCCGGACCGGTACTGGAGAACCCGCTTTTCCTCCACCGCAGGTCTTCACCGTGCTCTTCGACCGGCCGCCCAGGCATCTCCGCCCGTTGGGACCGGCGCCTATCCCTGCGGTCCCGTCCCGCTTTCAACGCCCTTTGCGGCGGGACGCACGTAGAGGCGGTACAGGCGCTCGCCACCGGACTTGAAGCACTCGGTGCAGCCCTCCGCGCTCTCGGCGTCCAGCTCCTCCAGCATGCACTCGAAGCCAAGTTCGCCGTACTCGCTCAGAACGCGGGCGAGGTGGTCCCCCCCTGAGACCAGCGCCTCCCTCCAGCCGCCCTCTTCCGCCTCCCCGGGTGCGCGCAGCAGCCGGCAGTGCGGCGGGAAGTTCACTTTATCTGGTTCCTCGTCTTTTTCCATATCGTATTACCCCCGGGCCGTAAGGGCTCCATAGAGCGAGGACCGTTACCTCCAGTCTCGGGCAAAAACCCGCTGCCCGGGCTTCAGCGCCTCACCATGCTGTTGGCGTGATTGGGGCATACCCTCACGCACTGCCCGCAACCCTGGCAGTCGAGTACCCTGGCCTTGCCGCCGGCCAGTTCCCTCTCCTCGAAGGCGCAAACCTCCACGCAGGCGCCGCATCCCTCGCATTTGTCCGGGTCCACGATGGAACGGTAGACAGAGGGGATGAACTTGAAACCGGTCCCCCTATAGTATTTGTATCCGTTGATGGGTATGCAGGAGCACCCGCAGCAGTTGCAGATGACGAAGTAGTTGGCGCTGCCGCGGTAATACATGTGCCGGTCCACCATGGGGACCAGCCCGATCTCGTAACACTCCCTTACCTTCTCCCTGGCTTCCTCCCGGGAGATGACGCGGTAGTCCCGGGAGAAGAGGTCCAGCCAGATAGGTGCGCCGGTCATGATCACGATGTCCGTCTCCAGGGGATGGTCGCAGGCATGGGTGGCGAGGCGGCAGCGGCAGGGCCCTACGGCTATACTGCTCTCCTCGGGCAGGCCGTCGATGAACTCGAGCATCTCCCCCAAGGTCATGGCCTGGCCCGCGATCATATGCTCGCCCACGAACTTGCCCGCGAGGCGGTAATTCAGCTTTCTGACCCACAGCTTTCCGAAGATGGGGTATCTCGCGGGGAGATTTAGTATCCAGTAAAGGAGCTTGAGGAAACGCACTTCTATCCAGGCGTAGCGCTTGAGCATGAACAGGCGCAGCGGGCTGTGCTCCTCTATGAAGGGATCTCCCCAGTGGAAGGGCATCATGCTCAGGGATATCTCCATCGCCATCAACGGCAACATCAACTTCCCTGCGTTTCCACCGTCGCTTTTCCTGCCCGAAGAAGCCATGACCGCCTCCAGACTCCGCCTTATCGTCCTCCGGCAACAGTATTCTATCATCACCGACCCGATAGCAGACGGTACGGTATTAAGGCGGAGAGGCCCGGCGTAAGCGTCAGCTACAGGCAAGGGGGAGCGCGGTTGTTACTAATGGGAGTCGGGGCATCAGTACTTATCCCACCATGCGGTGAACCGCTGGAACACGGCAAGCGAAAGGGGGGGCGTGTTCAGCGGGGCAATCGCGCGATGATATAATACGGGCGGGGAAAGTCCCAGCAGCACCGGCAATCCGCGTCATCGGCAACGTCATTTCTACCACGCCCCAAAGCGCGAGTGTCCCGTCACGCTTCATGATTCAGGGGGTAACGAGATGACTCAGGAACAGCTCAGCGACACCGGCAGGCAGTTGCTGCACGATTTTCCCGCCCTGGCCGTCCTGCGCAAGCTCGACCGCAAGAACATCGATGACGTGATAGCCCTGGTCGATAACTGCGCCGCCGACAACCGCGAGCACGCGGAGCCCGTGGCGCTGGAGCTGGACGAGCGCATAGGAAGGGATACCGACTACTTCGCATGGGACCTGGCCCGGGAGGCGGGCAACCACCGGCTCTTCTCCCTGGTCATACCCGAGGTGGTCGGCGGGCTGGCCGGCAAGTACATGCTCACCGCCGGATACCTGGCCTTCGAGGAACTCTGCTCCACCTGCGCGGGCATCGGCAACATGATCGCCGCCACCGCCCTGGGGATATCGCCCATGGTCACGCCGGGCGGCCTGGTGTTCTGGGACTCCATCCTGCACGAGATCATAGAGGGTGAGAAGGCGGGCAAGCCCGTGCTCATGGCCTACGCTATCACCGAGCCTTCGGCTGGGACCGACGTCGAGGAGCCCGACTTCCTGGCCAAAGCCAGGATCAACATGGAGGCCAAAAAGGTCAAGGGCGGCTATCTGCTCAACGGCCGCAAGTGCTTCATATCCGGCGGCAGGGAGGCCAAGTACCTCACCGTCTGCGCCGCAACCGAGAGGGACAAGCCCCTCGACACCTGGAGCCTTTTCATGGTGGAGAAGGACCGGGAAGGTCTCTCCGTCCCCAGGGTGGAGGTGAAGATGGGGCAGCGCGCCTGCCACGCCGCCGAGCTGCTCTTCGAGGACGTCTTCGTGCCCGAAGACAACCTGCTGGGACAGGAGGGGGACGGCATGGCCACCGGCATACTCTCCATCATGTCCGCCTCGCGCGGCGCGGTCGGGGGGGTGGGGACCGGTATAGCCCGGGGCGCCTTCAAGCACTTCCTTGCCTGGGCTAGGGAGAAAAGGAACGGCAGGCGGCCCATGGACGAGCAGTACATACAGATGGCCCTGGCCGACATGAAGGCGGCCATCCAGGAGTCGCGGTTGATGTGCCTCAGCCACGGCCTGGCGGGAGACGAGGTTTTCGGGGCGCTGATGATAAACCCGCTGGTGAAGGGGCTCTTCGCTTTGCCCAGGGCGGTGCGCCTGTCCCGGCCTTACCGCTCCTTCCTGCACTCCCGGGCTGGGAGGGCCGTGACCGGGCAGATGCTGCGCCTACTGGTGGACGAGGACGCCCTCACCCACATCCTCTACCTGGCCTCCCTGGCCAAGTTCTCCGCCACCGACAACGCCAACTGGGTGGCCGCCAGGGCCCTGGAGCTCATGGGCAGCGACGATTCGATACACCGGCGCTGGGTGGAGAAATGCTACCGCGACGCCAAGCTGACCCAGATCTACGAGGGCACCAACCAGTTGAACCGCCTGACCGCTTACCTCATCGAGCTCGCCGGGACGCTCAGGATAGAGCTGCCGCGTCCTTTCGAGCACGCGGGCCGACAACAGGCGGAGGGATGACGCCATGAAGGTCCCCGACAGGCTGGCGCGACAGTTCCTCTACTATCCCGACCGTATCCCGGCGGACATGCCCCCGCCCCGCTGGGCGGGCGCCGCTGAGGAGGTGTGGATGGAGTGCGAGGACGGGGTCAGGATACACGGCCTGTGGTGGCCGCGGCCGGAGGGCGCCCCGGTCATCCTCTTTCTGCACGGCAACGCCCAGGAGGTCTACAGCTGGTCGCTGGTGCACGACGAGCTGGCCCCCACCGGCTGCCGCCTGCTGCTCATCGACTTCCATGGCTACGGCAAGAGCGGGGGCGAGCCGCACGAGGCCGGCCTGTACCTGGACGGCAAGGCTGCCCTGGCCTGGCTGGCGCAGCGCGGCGTGGAGGATAAAGATATCGTTGTCTTCGGCAAATCGCTGGGCGGGGCCGTGGCCTGCGAGATAGCGCAGGGGCGCGGGTTCAAGGCTCTGATTCTGGAGTCCACCTTCACCTCTCTGGCCAGCGTGGCGCGCAAGCTATTCCCCTTCCTGCCCGATGGCGCGCCCCTGGGGGAGGTGTACGATTCCATCTCCAAGCTTCCGCGTGCCCGTTGCCCGGTGCTGGTCATCCACGGCGACCGTGACGAGCTCATCCCCGTGAGCGAGGGCCTGGAGATGCATGCCGCCGCCCCGGAGCCAAAGGAACTATACCTGGTGGCGGGGGCGGGACATAACGACGTCTCCATGGTGGCGGGGCCGGAATACGCGCGCAAAATAAACGGCTTCCTTAAAACCTAGCCCTTGTCTCACCCCAAGCGTACACATGCCAGGCTTGAGACAAGTCCTGTGAAGGACAGCTTGTTTCAGGCGCATGCCGGGACTCTTCCGCGCACCGGGACACCGTGGCGCAATTTACGAATGTCAAAGAGCAGATGTGGTAACCTTGCTGCATGTGTTGGAATGCTCTCCTGGCCGCTTTCGGGCTCACCTTCGTTGCCGAGCTGGGCGACAAGACGCAGCTGGTCATCCTCACCCTCTCCGCCAAGCACGGTTTCAGGCAGGTCTTCCTGGGGGCAGCGGCCGCCTTCGCCCTCCTCAACGCGCTCGCGGTCTCGGTGGGAGTGGTGCTGTACGAGTTCGTACCGGAGAGCGTCATCAGGTACACCGTCTCGGCCGTCTTCATAGTGTTCGGGATATTCATGCTGCTGCCGGAGAGAGAGAAGAAGGAACGCGAGGAGGAAGAGGACAGGAATAAGCGGGCGCGCGGGCCTTTCCTCACCGCTTTCCTTCTCGTCTGCCTGATGGAGCTGGGGGACAAGACGCAGCTCTCGCTGCTGGCCCTCACCGCAAAGTACTCTCAGCCGGTGTTCGTCTTCATCGGGGGGACGCTGGCCCTCTGGGCCACCTCCCTCATCGGCGCCCTGGTGGGCACGGGGGTGGGCAGGTTCATCCCCCAGGTGTGGATGCGCCGCATCTCCGGCGCCATCTTCATCGCCTTCGGAATCATCAACCTATTCTGGTGATGGGGTCAGGTCTTGTATTTTGCGTGGTTATCCCAGCAAGGCGGCTGTAAAGTGCCTGGCAGATCAAGTGATAATTTATGGTATTATCTACCACATACCAAGGTATCCAAAAAACAAGACCTGACCCCTTAAGATAATAGCTCCCGGGCTTTCTTCGCGGCCTCGAAGGCGTTGGGGGCGTAGCCGTTGGCCCCCGATTTATCGGCGAAGTCCTGGGTCATCGGCGCTCCTCCCACCATGATCACCGCCCCCGCGTCCTCGGCGCGCACCGCCTCCACCACCTCGGGTATGCGCTGCATGGTCGAGCTGAGTAGCGCTGAGAGCCCCAGGATGTCCGGCCGGTGCTCGCGGTAGGCCTCGACGAACCTCTCCGTCTTCACGTCCTCTCCGATGTCTATGACCTCGAAACCCGCGCCCTCCAGGCACATGCGCACCAGGTTCTTGCCGATGGAGTGGATGTCCCCGTGCACCGTGCCCAACAGCACCAGGCCGCTGCCCCTCTCGGGACCGCCCAGGTGCGGCTTGAGCGCCTCCATGCCCCGCTGCATGGCCTCCGCGGCCACGATTAGCTCGGGGATGAAGGCCTCGCCGGTTGAGAAACGCTCCCCGATGTCCTCCATGGCGGGCATCATGGCCTCCTCCATGATGCGCCTGGGTTCCAGGCCCTTCTCCAGCCCCTCCGCCACCAGCCTCTGCGTTTCCTCTTCCTCCCCCACCAGTATCGCCTGCTTGATGCCGTCCAGTATCTCCTGCATATCGTCCTCCTTCAGTCCGCGATATCGATGGGGTAGGCGCCGTATTCGCGGGCGGCCCTGACCATGGCGATGTAGTTCTCGGGCTTCACCCCGGGATGGATGGAATTTGACGAGCTGATGATGTATCCCCCGCCGGGTCCCGCTATTCTGATGGTCTCCTTCACGCTCTGCGCCACCTCCTCCTCGCTGCCGAAGGGAAGGAGGTAGGTGCAGTCGATGTTGCCCAGGATGCACAGGCGGTCTCCGTACTTCGCCTTCACCTCGCCGATGTCCATGCACTGGGGCTGCACGGGGTGGAAGCCGTCGAAGCCGGCGTCGGCCACTCCGTCCATGATCGGCCACATGTTCCCGTCGGAGTGTTTGAAGATGAGCACTCCCCTGCGGTGGGCATGCTCGGTTATCTGCCGGTGGTAGGGGTAGACGAACTCCTCGTACTGCTCCGGAGATATCAGCGTGGTCTGGTTGAAGGCGAGGTCGCCGTCCAGCCCGATGATGTCCGCGCCGTTTTCCGCCGCCATGTCGATGACCTCGAGGATGTAATCCGTAGTCACCTGGGCCAGGTCCTTCACGAAGGAGGGGTTCTTGATGTAGTGGTAGAGGAGCTTCTCCATGCTGCCCATGAGGCTCCAGCTCTCGCGGAAGGGCCCGGGCTGCACCAGCACCTGGGCGACGTCGGTGCCCAGGTTGCCCACCGAGGCCATGAGCATGAGGAAGTCGGTGGGCTGGGGGTGGTAGACCTTGATGCCTTTCAGGTCCGCGGGGCTGCTCACCGGCCCTCCCACGGCGGTGGCCTCACCCTCCTCGCTCACGCGCAGGATGCGGCCCCAGCCGTCCCTGACGTGGTCGTCGTCCACCGGCTCCGTGCCCAAAAGACCGATGGAGGTGAGGCCGTCCAGCTCCAGCTCCCTGGCCACGGTGAAGAGGGTGGTGAGCAGCTTCACCTTCTCCTCCATGGTCATCTGCTGGGCGAACTTCATGGGCGGCAGGTCGTCGGTGTAGAAGGCCCCCAGCTTGATGATGGACTCCTCGTTGAAGGCCATCTCCCATACCGGCACCCGGTCCGGCTCCCTGCGGGCGAAGGCGGCGAGCATCCTCTCCTTGCCGGTCATCCCGCTCACCTCCTAGAGCTCTATGAGCTTGAAGTTGCCGTCCAGCCAGTCCTGGACACCGGAGGCGTACAGGGGCGAGGTCGGCTTCTCCGACGGCCCTCCCGCGAGGACTGGGTAGTACTCGTTCGAGGACATGGGGCAGATGAACCTGATGGTGGGCGAGAAGGTGCCGGTCCTTCCCTCCGGGGTGTGGAATATGGCGCCCTGGGAGACAGTGCCGCGGCAGCCGATGATCTCGATGGGCCCGTGGTTGAAGTCGGGCATCATGTCCCCGTAGACGAGGTTCTTCATCATCACCTGGCGGGTGGTGCCGAAGGGCGGCGCCTCCATCTCCAGCCCCCTGGCCACGGCCTCCCCGAGGATTTCGTCCCGCGTCCTGCCGCCGAACCACAGCGATTCCTCGCGCTGCAGCACACGGTCGAACTGCCCGTAGTGCATGTAGTAGAGCTCTGAGTTGTCCAGTATGTACTCGATTACCTCCCTGCCCACGCCGCAGTCTCCAAACACCGTCTTCACCATCTCGAAGTAGACGTTCTCGAACACGCTCGCGGCCACCGAATCGCTGGTATATACGAGGTCCCATTCCCGCAGCAGCTTGCCGTTGCCGCTCTCCGGCAGCAGGTGGCGGATTAGTGGCATGATCCTTTCCGCGTGCTTGCTGTACACGTTGTACTGCATCTTCTGCAGGCTCTCCACCGAGTGGTCGTCTCGCTGCGCCAGCAGCTCGGCGATGCGCACGGCGCGGTCGTCGCTCATGGGCATGGTCTGGATGTGCACGTCGGAGAGGTGGTTGAGGTCCTGGTTGGAGGTGCCGAAAAAGCCCGTATCCGGGTTGAGCAGGCGGGGGTTCTTCTCCGGCGGGTAGAAGCCCTTCCAGTCGTAGGCCTCGTCCCATCCCGGCAGCGGCAGCACCCCGTTCCAGTTATCCGGCCGGATGGGGCAGCGGCCGCTCATCTGGTAGCCGATGTTCCCGGACGAGTCGGCGAGGCCCCAGTTGAAGCTGAGGGAATCGCAGCGCGAGAGGTGGTCCATGGACTCCTCCACGGTGCGGGAAAGGCAGTGGCCTCTGAACTCGGTGAAGGCGCTCGCGCCGGTGTCCCTGATGGCGATGGCCAGGCAGAGATAGTAGCCGTCCTCAGTAGGCTCTCCCTCCAGCACCCCGTGCACGTTCTCGTAGTAGCGCACGGTCACGGGCTCGGAGTCCTTTACCTTGATGACCTCCTCCCGCACCTCGAAGGGGACCCACTCGTCGCCGCGGCGGTACCTGCCGTCCTTCACCTCCTCCAGAAAGTAGCTCATGACGTCCATGCAGCTGTAGGTGGCGCTCCAGGCGATGTGCTCGGTCCTGCCCAGGGCCGGAAGGGGTATGCCGGGGACGTAAACCCCCATGCAGCGGACGTCGCCGGCGCGGAAGAGTATCTCCTGCCAGATGGCGGGCAGGCGGGCGGTGTCCAGCTCGGGGCTGCCGCAGAGTATGGCCTCGCCGGTGGCGGTGCGTGAGCCCGCAAGCATCCAGTGGCTGCTGGTGTGCTCGCGCGGTATGGCCGCCCACTTCACCGTCTCCGGCACGTAGGGCTCCGCCAGTTTCACCTGGCGCAGCTTCTCCAGGTAGTCCTCGTCCGGCTCCTCGTTCATGTAGGTGAAGACCTCCCTGAGCATGGCCGGTGTGATGCCCTTCTGGACCATCTGCACGATCACCTTGCGTATCCAACCCTGGGTCTCGTCCAGGTCCACCATGGACATGATCTTGGAGACGGCTATGCAGTCCGCTATCCCCCATGGTTCGGGCACGTATGAGATGAGTCCGAACTCCGCCGGCGGGTTTTCCTTGAACTGGTCGTTGACGCCGCGGCAGAATGCCTCCGCTTCCTCGCGCGCGTCGCCTTCGACCATGCCGGCATGCTTACGCGAGAAACCCCAGATGTCGTACTTGCGCATGGCTTTGTCCATGGCGATGAAGTTCTCGTCGGGCGGCAGGTGCTCGGAGAGCTGGCCCCGGGCGAGGAGCCGCGTGAGCTCCATCTGCATGCCGCGGTCGAAGGCCTGCACCAGTCCCAGGCCGTAGGCGACGTCTAAGAAATCGTCCGCGACTACCACCGGGATGCCATGTTCTTCACGCTTGATGGACACTTCGCCCTTGACGGCCTTGATACGCTGTTCCTTTTCATCGAGTTCGAGCACGGCCACACACCTCCCATCCCTCCAGCAGCCCCCGGCGTGGAGACTGTATGCCGACCTGCCTCATTGAAGACAACTGAGGTCTTGGACGATCCCTTTTACGCTGAGCGGCTGCGGATGAGAGATCCGTCCAACGTCAAGACCATACATCGATTATATGCCAAATCATATGGGGTCACCCCTTGACTTTCGTCTTTCGTTTGTCGCAGGCAGGTTCTGTTTACCGCTATCAACTCGATAACCCATACGATGGTGAGAGCAAAGCGAGGTTTCCCGGTGAGTCAAACCGGAGACCGCTTTTCTTGCAGCAGGCAAAATCTATCACCGCAAGGAAATGACAGATGTCAAAGGCCGCCCTGAACATGGCGACCAGCATTTTCATCCTCGGTGGTGTCGCGGCCGCGGGACATGGATGACTGACCCCCTAGAAGGCGGTCTCCAGGTCCTCGGGGGTGTTGATATTGACGAAGGAGCGGAAGCCGGGGTCGCAGGCGGCAACCTCCTCCTCATCGAGGTAGCGCACGTCCAGTTCCTTGATGAGTTCGTGTATCTTCAGGCGCCCCTCCTCGATGCGTGCGCGTATCCTCCCCGCGATGTCCCGCCTGTACACGGCGAAGAGAGGTTCTATGTATTCGCCGCGACGCGGCACCACCGCGTCCTTGCCGGGCGCTGCGGTCAGCATGAGGCGTATGAGCTCCCGGCTCGGGTACGGCATGTCGCAGGCCATGACGAAGACGTAGGGCGCGGGGGAATACAGCAATGCCGTGTATATGCCCACTATGGGGCCCTTTCCGGGCACGGCGTCCGCCACGACCTTCACGGCCGCTTCCTCCATCGCGTTCAGGGGCGAGCTGCTTTCCTGCACCACCAGCAGGATATAGGGGAAGATCTCCTTTAGGATGAAGAGAATATGGTCCATAAGGGAACCGGCGCCCGTCTGCAAGGTGGCCTTGTCCATACCCAGGCGTCTTCCCTGCCCGCCGGCGAGCACCGCGGCGATGAAATGCGGCTGTGGCCCCCCGCTGCCGATGGTGCTCACGGCACGACCCTCTGGGGATGGGTATAGACGTTGAACCTCTCCTCGCCCGCGAAACCCGCCACGGTGAGGCCCGCCGCCTCGGCCACCCGCAGCCCAAGGGAGGTGGGAGCGGCCATGGAGACGAGCACCGGTATACCCACCCTGGCCGTCTTCAAGGCCATCTCGTAACTGAACCTCCCCGACAGCACCAGTATCTTGTCCACCAGGGGCGCACACCGCATGGCGCACCACCCCACCACCTTGTCCAGTGCGTTATGGCGGCCCACGTCCTCCGCCACCGCCACCAGCTCGCCTGAGGCGGTGAAGATGCCCGCGCCGTGTGTTCCCCCCGTGCCCCGGAATATCTCCTGGCGGCGCGTGAGTTGCTCCCCGATGCGGTATACTACCTCCTCTTTCACGCATAGGTCGGAGGTGACCACACCCTGCGGAAAATCCCGCACGGCCGAGATGTCCGCCCCGCCGCAGCCGGTTCGCACCACGTAGGTGGGACCGAAACGCTCCCGCTCGCCGGGGTTATCCAGCTCCAGTTCGACCACGTTGCCGCGGTCCAGGGCAGTGTCAGCCACCTCCCGCTCCACGGCGCCGCAGTGCCTGAGCAGCTTCACCTGGGAAACGTCCGCGATGACCATTTCGGTGAGGCAGAAGCCCAGCGCAAGCTCCTTGTCCATCCCCGGCAGGCGCATGAGGGCGACCAGGGGCGCGCCGTTGACCACGATCTCCAGGGGAAGCTCGACCACCACGCGGTCGGTGACCTCACGTGGCTCTTCCCCGCGGCGGTATCTCCAGATGTTGCTATCTATCGTGGACATGGTCTGCCTTTCGCTCCTGTTCATCCCTATGATAGGTGGCGGCCTCACGGCGGCGCAATCGGCCCGGTCAGGGGGCAAAGGTCGCCTGATGACCTCCAGCCGCCTATTCCCGGCGTTCAAGCGCGCCGTAGAAGCCCTTCCTGTCCGTCCACTGGATGAGGTCTATCTCGTTGCCGTCCGGGTCGAGCAGGTAGGACTGGCGCGAATGCCTCTTTACGACGAACTCGGTCCGGTGGATGGCATGGCGACATCCCGGGCGTCCAGCATGTCTCCCGCCCGGGTCCCGGTCTCGCCCGCCTTGCCGGCGGGGAGCTCCAGCGCCGCCCGGGCCCTCAGTACCAGCGCGCCCAGCCTCCCCGGCTTCATGGCGTGGACCACCCTCTTCACGCTCCATGCCTCGTCCACGAAGACGACGTCGATGGGATAAAGCATGCCGAAGGTGTGCACCTGGCGGCAGGGCACGATGAGCAAGCCCGCGCCGTCCGCGAGGGAACCGGTGCCCAGCAATCCCCGTCGCCGCGCCGCCGGGGTCTCGGCCACCGCCGCGCGTTCCGCCAGGACCGTATCCCGGGTGAGGTTTACCAGCCTTACTTCCCGCATGCATGAAGGATATACCCTCGCCACACCCCGGGCAAACGCATGGGGTCAGCCCCTGAAGTGTAGCGTGCTATACGGGGCTCCTGCACTTGAGGGCTGCATGATCGGATGAGGCCACCCCATTGACCTCAAAAGGGCAAACGTGAAGAATAAACGCGGGAGCGCGAAAAAGGAGAGGCATGGACGATATCTATTCCCGCCTGCTCGCGGGGGACCAGCGCGCGGTGGCCAGGCTCATCTCCATGGTCGAGAACGGCGACCCCGCGGCTGCGGAACCACTGAAGCGGCTGCACGAGCATACCGGCCGCGCTCACATAGTGGGCATCACCGGTGCCCCGGGGTCGGGCAAGAGCACACTGGTCTCCTCCCTGACCAAAGCCTTCCGGGGAAGGGGCCTGAGCGTGGGCATCATCGCCGTCGATCCCACCAGCCCTTTCAGCGGCGGCGCAATCCTGGGAGACCGCATACGCATGCAGGACCTGGCCACCGACCCGGATGTCTTCATACGCTCCATGGGCACCCGCGGAGCCTTGGGCGGGATTTCCGTGGCCACCAACGATGCCGTGAACATCCTGGACGCCTTCGGCAAAGACATGGTCATGGTGGAGACGGTGGGCGCGGGCCAGGTAGAGGTGGACATCGTTAAGCTCGCGCACACCTCGGTGGTGGTGACCATGCCGGGGGGAGGCGACGAGATCCAGGCCATGAAGGCGGGCATCATGGAGATAGGGGATATCTTCGTGGTCAACAAGGCCGACAGGGCGGAAGCCGGCCGCACTTACGCCGAGATTACTATGATGCTGGAGATGTCGGACCGCGGGGGCGGCCGCGTGCCCCCGGTCATACGCACCGTGGCGACCACCGGAGACGGGGTGGAGGAAGTGGCACAGGCCATACTGGACCACCGCCGCTACCTGGAGGAAGCGGGCCTGCTGGCGCAGAAGGCCAGGGAACGCATCGTAACCGAGGTGCTGGAGATCATCAACCAGCAGGTGGGCGGCGTCGTGGTGACCGCCCTGCGGCAAGACCCCGAGATGATCGAGCTTATGCACAGGCTGGTGGATACGCGTGAGGTCGACCCGCACACCGGGGCGCGCATGGTCATCAGGCACCTGCTCAGGAAAGGGTAAAGGCGCCGCCACGGCGCGCCCGTTAGTCCCGCAGGTCAGGGATTCGACTCAGGAGCTAGAACCCGTTTATTCCCGCAACCCGCGCGCCTCCGCTCAAGCACAGTAAAGGTACTCGTCCACCAGCTTCTGGATCTCCTCATTGTTGCCGTAGAGGCGCTCGCTGAGGTCCGCATCGTTATAGCTGCGCAGAAGCTCCACGGTGCCATCGATGACCGAGGGCGAGAAGACCCCGTCCTGCTCGTAGATGTCGCGGTCGTCCAGCAGGCATTGGGCCGAATCCCAGCAGGAGGCCGGCAGTTGCGGCAGGGTCTTCTGCAGCTCCTTGTTTTCCTCGTCGAAGATGTTTACATCGACGTATAGCTTGTCCGCATACTCCAGGGCGTTCTCCATCTGCAGGCCGTGTTTGGCAGCAACTACCAGGCCTGCGAGCAGGTAATATATGTTCGCGGAACCGTCGGGAGCGCGGAACTCGATGGTCTGCTTCTCTCCCTGTGTGACGTATTCGCTCGTCTCCTGAGGGTTGGCGTCCTTGACCATGTCGCTTACGCCCAGCCAGCCCAGTGGTACCCTCACCAGGGTAGAGCGGTTACGGTCTCCCCAGCAGATGTTGGTGGGCGCCTCCTGGTGGGGCACCAGCCGCAGGTAGGAAAGCGGGATGGTGTTGCCAAAGGCGGTGAGGGACCTGGCCATCCTGAGGTACCCGGCGATGGCCTTCCGGGCGGTATCGCTGAGGCGGCCGCCCTCAACGAGGACGTTCTGCTTGCCCCTGGTCAGCCGGGTATGGATGTGCAGCCCGCTGCCCGCATGCCCCACCACGATCTTGGGTGCGAAGCTTATGGGGACGTTGTGCTTATAACCCATCATCCTTAGGATGGACTTGGCCACCAGTAGCTGGTCGGCAGCGTCCTCCACCGGCACCGGCTGGAACTCGATCTCGTGCTGCTCCATCTCGTGGTCTTCCTCGCTGATGAAGCCGACCTCGGTGTGGCCGTACTTGATCTTGCCCCCCGACTCGGCGATGGTCCTCATGGCTTCGTAGCGGAGCTGCTCCCACTTGGAGAATGGGGGAGACTCGTGGTATCCCTTCTGGGGATCCGTCGGGTAAACATCGTGCTTGTCGGAGAAGACGTAGTACTCCAGTTCCCCCAGGGCCTCGAAGCTCATGCCTGTCGCCGCCTTCAGTGATTCCGCCGCCTTGCGCAGCACGTTCTCGGGCGAACTCGCCAAGGGCACGCCCTCGTTGGTGTAATAGGAACAGAGCAGGTCCAGGGTGGGCCGGCTCGCGAAGGGATTGACGTAGGCGGTCTTATAGCGGGGGATGACGTAGAGGTCGCTGGAAGCCGCATCGATGTATGAGAAGAGGCTCGAGCCGTCGACCCTCTCCCCCACCGATAGCAACATATCCAGGTCTTCTTTGCTGTTGATGACGAAGTTCAACTGCTTGAGGCGCCCGTCTCCTCCCACGTAGCGGAAGTTGATCATCTCGATGTTGTTGGCTTCGACGAACCTCATTATGTCCCGCTTGGTGAACTCCTCCGGGGGCTTGCCAAGGAACCGGACCAGGCGGTTCGGGCTCATCTCTATGTTGTCCATCTGCTACCTCCTGTCAGCAGGCTCGCTTAAGGCCTCGCCGGGTAAAGGGGTTGATATTGAGCAAATATTACTGCAAAGCTGAAGGTCTGTCACTCGTCATTTAAGGGCCGGCGCTCTCCGAACGCTTGGGGGTCAGGTCTTGCATCCTGCATTCGTGCCTAGCTCAAGGTAGCTAACTCGGGTGTAACGCAACAGGACAAGACCTGGCCCTAGGAGAAGCGGAAGAGGCAGACGTCACCGTCCCGGACGATATAATCACGGCCCTCCACCCGCACGGCCCCCTTGTCCCTCGCGGCGTGGAACGAACCGTAGGAGGTGAACTCCTCCCAGCCGATGACCTCGGCACGGATGAAGCCCCGCTCCATATCGGTGTGTATCTTCCCCGCCGCCTGCACGGCGGTGCTGCCCTCGCGCAGGGGCCAGGCCCGGCATTCCCCCGACTCGGTGGTGAAGAAGGTTATCAGGCCAAGGAGCGCATAGCAACGCGAGGCGAACTCCTCCAGTCCCAGGCTATCGATGCCGTAAGCCGCCATGAACTCCGCCACCTCGTCGGGCTCGAGATCCTCGATCTCCGCCTCCAGCTTGGCATCGAAGGCCACCAGTTCCGCCCCCTCGCTGGCCGCGACGGCCCGCACCGCCGCGAGCAGGGGGCTCCCGGCGCCCAGCTGCTCCTCTCCCAGGTTGGCCACGTAGATGACCGGCTTCGCGGTCAGTAGGAACAGCCCGGAAAGCATCTCCTCTTCCTGCGCGGACAGCTCCATGCGGCGCACCGGCAACTCCCGGTCCAGCCCCGCCTCCACCTTCTCCAGCAGCTCCAGCTCGCGCGCCTTGGCGTGGTCACCGGTCCTCGCCGCCTTGGAGATCCTGCCCTTGCGCCTCTCCACCGCGTCCAGGTCGGCCAGGATGAGCTCGGTGTTTACCACGGCGATGTCCAGCGCCGGCTCTATCCCGGCTCTTACGTGGGCGACGTCCGGCGAGGTGAAACAGCGCACCGCGTGAGCCAGGGCGTCCACCTCCCTTATGTGTGCCAGGAACTGGTTGCCCAGCCCCTCGCCGT
>CAYPZH010000052.1:0-15745 GCA_964415205.1 uncultured Actinomycetota bacterium
TTTCTGGTGGCGGAAGGGGAGGGATTCGAACCCTCGAGGCGGCTTGTGGCCGCCTTACATTGATTCCCCAGTCGGGCGTATTGTCACTCCCCTACCGACCTCCATATCCATATGTGATTTCTGGTGGCGGAAGGGGAGGGATTCGAACCCTCGAGGCGGCTTGTGGCCGCCTACACGATTTCCAGTCGTGCTCCTTAGGCCAGACTCGGACACCCTTCCACATCATGTACATACCGCCCCGCATGGGCGCTTAAACATTATAAAGGGGGAGGCAGGCGCTTTCCAGCGATCGCAGGGGACGGACTCTTTGCGCCTATGCTTCCTTTTCCCGCTCGGCTAGTATAAGCTCAGCCGCCTTTCGCGCGGCGTTGCCCACCACTTTCGAGCAATGGTCCATCATGCCCGTCTTGAAGGCCTCCTGGAGCTGCTCCGGATCGTACATGTCGTAGGTGCGCCCCATGAGCTTCTCCTGGATGTCGTAGCAGCGGCAGCTCCCGTACCGCTCGATGAAGTCCCCGTGCATTTCCTTGCACATGAGGTACGACTTCATGGGCTTCATCATGTCTTCGTGGTCCTTGCGCTCGCGGCCGAGTACACGGCCGATCACCATGCAGCTGCCGGTCAGGGCGCCGCAGGAACCGTCGCCGGTAAGGCCGATGCCGTCGGCAAGCCCACTGGCCGCCCTGAACACGCCCTCGTCGGCGTCCTCGATGCCCAGGGCGTCGAGCAGCCCCGCCACCGCCGACTGCGCGCACCCGGTGCACTTGCGCTCGTATTCCTCCGCCAGCTGCGCGGCTTTCTCCACCAGAGCCTCGTTGTCTTTCTGGGCCATATCTCCTCCCCTTTCAGCAGTATCCCTGTTACAGCTATTCTATACGCACTTCTCCGCGCGGTCATCAGGACGAGGCCGGGCCTTCAACCCCCGTTGTTGTTCGCCCGCAAGCGGCGGTGATATAAAGGTTGATAAGCGGACCCACTTGATGCGGAGATGATCAGCCGGCCGGTTTACGGGCTTGACCCCCCCGGCCGGATATAGGTCGGTAAGCCGAGGGAAGGAGAGCGCCTTTGGGGTGATCGGCATCGACCTGGGCGGGACCAAGACGGCGGGACTCGTATTCCACGAGGGCGGTATCGTCGAGAGATACCGCATGGACACGGACGCCGCTTCCCAGGAAAGCGTGCTGCGCGGGCTCCTGGACGTCTGCTTTTTTTTGCAGGAGGCGGCGCAGGCGAAAGGCATCCACGTCGATGCCTTGGGCCTGGGCATAGCCGGGTTCATCGATCACGAGCGGGGAGTGGTGACCGAGGCCCCCAACCACCCCCTGCGCGAGGCACCGGTAAAGGACATCCTCGAGAAGAGGTCCGGCCTTCCCGTCTGCGTGGACAACGACGCCAACGTGGCCGCGCTGGCCGAGGCGCGCATGGGGGCGGGCAGGGGGGCGCGCTACCTGGTGCACCTCACCCTGGGGACGGGCATAGGCGGGGGCATCATCATCGACGACAAGATATACCGGGGCGCCCAGGGGGCGGCCGCCGAGCTGGGCCACATGGTCGTCCTCGCAGACGGACCCCCCTGCAACTGCGGCGCCCGCGGCTGCCTGGAGTCGCTCGTCTCCGGGGTCGCCATCCGCCGCCGCGTGGAGGAAATGGCCGCCGTCGGGCGCCCATCTCCCATGGTAGAGGAGTTCCTCACCGACCCCGACGCCTTCACCGCCGAGGACGTCTGCCGCCACGCGGACGCCGGCGAACAGACCGCGCGGGAGATACTCGAGGCCTGCGGGTGGTACCTGGGTATCGGCATCGCCTCGCTGGTCAACATCTTCAACCCCGACGCGGTGACCCTCAGCGGCGGCCTGCTGGGGTGCTTCCACCACATGGAGAAGGCGATGCGGGGCTCCTTCGAGGAGAACGCCATCGCCATCAGCCGCGACCACGTGCGCATACTCACCGGCACCCTGGGGGAGGACGGCGGCATGCTGGGGGCGGCCATCCTCGCCTCCAACAGATAGGGGTCAGAGCTCAAAAGTTGCATCCTGGATCCAATGGTTATCCACAAGTGGGGGGTGGCCCGCGCATCCCGGCAAGGGAGGGGTTAACGTGGCGGAGAACCAGCTCAAGGCGGCGGACGTGGCCAGGCTGCTCGGGGAGATCGTGAAGAACCGGCTGCGCTACCCGTTCAGCCTGGAGAAGAAGGTGTACTGGAGCGGCGAGCCGCAGTCCTGGTTCGGGCTCACCGACCACCCCCTGGACCGCTACGGCGGCCAGATATCAGACCCCTTCTCCACCGTAAAGAAGCTCACGGGTAAGAAGGCGGCCTGTGTGCTGGGGGTCGAGTTCGCGCAGAGGCGCGGCAATTCGTTCTTCTTCAAGGCCAGGTGCTACAACGTCTATACCCTGCGCGAAACGGGCATGGCCGCGGGCTCGCATGAGTACATCGTCAAGAAGAGGACGAGGCACCGTGAGGCTTGCCTGCGCCTGGATATCCTGCGCCCCGACACCTACCGCCTGAGGCTGGCGGAAGGCAGCGAGGTGCCCGAACACCGCACGGAGATGGTATGCGGCGATATAGCGAGGGATACCGACGTCACTTTCCGGGAGGACGGATGCGTCTACAGCATCGTCACGGAAGCGCTGCGCCTGGACATCCACAGAAAAAAGTTCTGCATCGAGATAAGGGACGCGGAGGGAAAGCTCATCACCGAGTCCGGCGGCCAGACCAAGAGCGAGTGGGCGCTGGCCATGGATTCCTGGCCCCTGGGTTTCATCCGCGACCGCGACTCCGGTATGACCTTCGGCGTGGAGTCCTTCGTGCTCTACCCCGGGGAAGCGGTATATGGCCTCGGAGAGAAGTTCTCCGCCCTCAACCGCGTGGGCCAGAACATCGGCCTGTGGAACTGCGAGGGCATCGGCAACACCACCTGGCGGGCTTACAAGCACGTCCCCTTCTTCTTGAGCACGCGCGGATACGGCGTCTTCGTCAATGAGAGCCGGCCGGTGAACTTCTGGGTGGGCACGCGCGAGATATGCAAGAACGTCTTCGCCGTGGAGGGCGATCTCATCGACTACTTTTTCTTCGCGGGAAGGCCTCGGGAGGTGCTGGACGCCTACACCGACCTCACCGGCAAGCCCGCCGCCCCGCCCAAGTGGTCCTTCGGCACCTGGATGAGCCGCATCTCCTATGCCACCCAACAGCAGGTGCTGGAGACGGCAGCGAGGCTGCGCGAGATGCGATTCCCCTGCGACCTCATCCATATCGACACCAACTGGTTCGATATCGACTGGAAATGCGACTGGAAGTTCAACCTCGAGCGCTTCCCGGACCCGGCCGCCATGTTCCGGGAGCTGGACGCCATGCACTTCAAGACCTGCCTGTGGCAGACCCCCTACGTAGTGGACGACTTGGAGATCGCCAGGGAGGCACGGGAGAAGGGGGTGCTGGCCGAGAACCACGGGCCTTTCTTTTTCCTCACCTATCCCGCCCACGTCATCGACATGTCCAGGCCGGAGGCTGTGGCATGGTACCAGGACAAGCTGAGGCGTCTCTTCGACCTGGGGGTCGCTTCGATAAAGGTGGACTTCGGCGAGGGCATCGAGCGCCACCAGGTGTTCCAGCGCTACTCCGGCAGTGAGATGCACAACCTCTTTCCGCTGCTCTACGACCGAGCCGTCTTTGAGGTCACCAAGGAAGCCACCGGCGAGGGGATCATCTGGGCCAGGAGCGCCTACGCCGGCTCGCAGCGCTACCCCGTGCACTGGTCGGGGGATAACTCCAGCACCTTCCATGACCTGTTGTGCTCCCTGCGGGGGGGACTGAGTTTGGGGATGTGCGGCTTCACCTTCTGGGCCCAGGACTGCGGCGGCTTCACCGGCACCCCCTCAGACAAGCTGTACATCCGCTTCACCCAGCTGTGCATCCTCAACTCGCATATCCGCTACCACGGCGGCGGGCCCCGTTACCGCGAGCCCTGGAACTACGAGCGGGAGACCCAGGAAACGGTGCGGGAACTGCTCAACCTGCGCTACCGCCTCATCCCCTATATATATTCTGAATCTCGCCACGCTGCGGCGCACGGCTGGCCGCTGGTGGCGGCGCTGGTGCTCGAGTACCCGGACGACCCCAATGTCTATGACATCGATCACCAGTTCCTCTTCGGCCGCGATCTCCTGGCCGCACCCATTCTCACCAAGGAGGACGAGCGCAAGGTGTACATCCCGGCCGGCGGCTGGTACGACTTCTGGACGGGAGAGCGTTTCGAGGGGCCGCGCTGGATCGACTACCCCTGCCCCATCGAGCGTATGCCCCTGTTCGCGCGCGAGGGCTCCATCCTGCCGCTGGGGCCGGTCATGCAGTACGTGGGCGAGAGGGAGGCGGCGGACGAGCTGACCCTCATGGTCTTCCCCGGGCCCGACGGCACCGCGGCATGTCACCTGGAGGATGAAGAAGGCGCCTGCGTGATGCACGCCCGGACCGAGGACGGGGAACTCGTGGTCATGGTGGAGCCTGGAGTTGAGCGGCTTGCGGTGGAATACCCGGAAGGGTGCGGCATAAGGACGTGGCGCTCAAGCTAGAATGCAACATCCATGGGGTCATTTGTTGCATTTCTTGCATGCGTACTGCAACTTTTGAGCTCTGACCCCAAAGGGTTGCATGCGTTTTGCGACTTTTGAGCTCTGACCCCTAGTCCTTGCGGGTGCGCAGGGAGAGGACGGCCAGGGTGAGGAAGAAAGCGGCCATGGCGAGCAGGGCGATGATGTCGATCCATATCTTTTCGATGCCGTAACCCTTGAGCATGACCGCGCGCGAGGCATCCACGGCGTAGGTGGGGGGAACGATATAGGATAGCGGCCGCAGCCAGGCGGGTATGGCCTCGATGGGCCAGAAGATCCCGGACAGCAGGAAGGCTGGCAGCACCACGAAAGGCAGCACCTGGATGGCCTGGGCCTCACGCTTGGCCGTACTCGAGAGCAGTATCCCAAGGGCCTGGGAGACAACGGCCAGCAGGGCGATGACCAGGAAGGCCAGGAACACGTTGCCGACGACGGTGATGTCGAAGACCAGGATACCGACCAGGAGAAGCAGCACCGCCTGCCCGATGCCGATAAGGCTGAAGGCCGCGGCATAGCCCAGCACGATGTCCCGCTCTATGAGGGCGGTGGCCAGCATGCGTTGCAGGGTGCCGGAGGTCCTCTCCCCCACGAAGGTGACCAGGGTGAGCAGGGTAGTGATCATGTACACCGCGAAGGCCACGATGCCGGGGACGAAGAAGTCCATGAACTTGGCGTCCTGGCCGAAGACCGCCACGGTATCGACCATGACCGGCATGCGCACCCCCGCCTGGTCCACGGTCGCCAGCAGGGCGTCGTTCAATTCCCTGGTGATGGTGTTGGCCACGTTGATATTGCTCTTGTCCAGCAGCAGCTCGATGGAGGCTGCCGAGCCGGCATTGCGGTCCTGCAGTCCCGCGAGGGCGCTGGAGGTGAATTCGGGGGGGAAGATGACGGCGGCGTAGGCGTCCCCGTTCTCCACCGCGGCCAGGGCGGCATCCCGGTCGTCTTCGTACTCGATCTTTAAAACCTCCTGGTCGAGGTGGGAGATGATCTGGTCGGACAGCGAAAGGGTGCCTGTGGCCGTGGCGGCGCCCTGGTCCTGGTTCACCACCATGACCTTGACGTTCTTGACCTCCCCGCCGAAGGCGAGGCCGAAGACGACCATGACGAATATGGGGGCGATGACTATCAGCGCCAGGGAGCGCTTGTCGTTCCTGAGGTCTTTGAAGACCCGCTTGGTGACGGTGAGAAAACGTGCCCTCCTCATCATTCCGCCCCCCTGTTGCCGGCCTCGGAGAACGCCATGAAGGCGTCCTCGAGGTTATGCGCCCCGGTCATCTCCAGCAGTTCCCCGGGCTTACCCTCGGCGATCAGTCGCCCGTTATGCATGAACCCGATGCGGTCGCAGCGCCCGGCTTCGTCCATGTAATGGGTGGTGATGACGATGGTCCTTCCCTCGTTCTTGATGTCGTTGAAATAGTCCCAGAACGAGACGCGCAGCTCCGGGTCCACCCCAACGGTGGGCTCGTCGAGGAGGAGGAGCGGGGGCCGGTGGATGAGGGCGCAGGCCAGGGATACACGATGCTTCATGCCGCCACTCAGGTTGCCCACCAGTTCATCCCGCCACTCCGGCAGGTTGATGAACTCCAGCAGGGCCGTCTCCCTCTCAAGTATCTCCCGCTTCGGAAGCCCGAATATCTCCCCGAAGAAGGCCATGTTCTGGTGCACGGTGAGGCCGAGGTAGAGGGCCGTCTCCTGGGGCATGTACCCTATCTCCGCGGCGACGCGGCGGTCCGGGACCCGCCTGGCGTTTATATAGGCCTCCCCGCCGCTCGTATTGAGCAGACCGCAGAGCATCTTGATGGTGGTGGTCTTGCCGGCGCCGTTGGGGCCCAGCAGGCCGTATATCTCGCCTTTCCTCACCCGCAGGTCGAGGCGGTCGACGGCGGTGAACTTCCCGAAGCGTTTCACCAGCCCGCGAGTTTCCACCATGTAATCGCTACCGTCTGCGTTCATATTCCATCCCTTTCCATGTTAAAGCCTTACGCCATCGGGCCCGGAACCTCCGTGCCGAAGTCTTCCTGAGCTTCCGCCGGCTCTTTGCGATGATAGACGGCCTCGATCAACAGAGCCATAGGTATGAGGACGGCCACCGTGAGCCCCAGCCGCAGCAACATGAACTCCCAGCCCAGGAACTGCAGTTCCATCAGCTCCTGGGGCAGCTTTATGCAGGCCCACGCGGAGAGAAAGAGCACCACGTTGGCTACCCTTGCGCCCTTCTTGAGCAGCATGGCCGCGAGGGGAAAGGCGATGTAGAGTGGGCCGGTGGGCAGCGCTCCCAGGACGATGGCCAACAGCAGGCCCCCGGTGCCCGAACCGCTGCCCAGGTATTTCACCACGATCCTGCGGTCGACCCACACGGCGAAGAGCCCCATGAGGACCATCAGGGCAGGAAGGACGAAGGCCATCTCCTTGAAGAACTCCCAGGAGGCGACGAGGGCTTTTTCTCCTTTTTCCTCGAAGATCATGGACAGGGTATAGAGCGCCACCACGGAGACGACCATGGCGACTACGTCCCATTTGATCCTCTTGCGCAGGGGTAGCCTGTCTGCCGTCTCGCCCCGGATCGACTCGTCTTTCATCTTCACTCACCTCTATCCTCGCCCATCAGCCTAAGACCAGGCCCATGATCACCGCTATGATGAGGGCAGCGGCCAGGCTGAACCCGTTGCGCAGCAGGGCGAAGCGCCTGCCGAGTTCCTTTATCTCGATGGGCAGAAAGATAAAACCGATCATGGTCAGGGTAGTGATGAAGGCGGCTATGGCCATCACTCCCGCCCCCATGTCCAGCAGGGACTTGGCGAGTGGGAATGCGATAAGGGCCGGGATGAAGAGGATGGAGCCGAGCGCCGCCGCGATGAGAAGGCCGACGGCGCCGCTCTCCCCCCCGATGCTCGAGGCTATCCAGCGCGGCGGTATAAACCCCACGATGAGTCCGATCACGGCGATCACCGCCAGCACGCTGGGGCCGAGCCTCTTGATCGCGTTCCAGGCGATGATAAAGGCCGTCTTCGTCTTCTCTCTGTCTTTGACCAGGGAGAAGGCCAGGCAGACGGCCACGAAGGCATTGATGACGATGGCGGTGACCGACATCTGCCTCACCTCGCCTTCTCGCACAGCGAGATGAACTTTTTGAGCAGGTCCGCTCTCTCCTTGAACGCCGCCACCCAGACCTCAAGCCTGGCCTCGCCCCGAGGAGTAAGGGCATAAACGCGCTTGGCCGGGCCCGCCTCCCCGTGTTCCCATTCTGAGCGCACCAGGCCGTCTTTCTCCAGCTCGCGCAGCATACGGTATATGGCTGCCGAATCGGGAGCGGGACCCGGGAAGGGCAGCTTGCCGATGTCCTCGATGAGCTGGTAGCCGTAACTCGGGCTCTTCTTGATCAGGTAGAGCAGGCGCGGCTCGATGAACCGCTTCTGCGGTCCCTCGCGCACGAAGCGTTCGTGATCACCGAGGTCGAGCCCGTTCTCTTTTTTGCGCCTCTGTCGCGGATCCTGCTTGGCCATGGTCAGCACTCCCGTTTCTCAACTATATGTTATTATACATTTAAGTGTATTCTACATTTAGCTGTATGTCAATCTTCCCGTACCCCTCTCCTTCCCCGGCGGGGCCGGCATAACATCCGCTCCCATCAAGGCGGTTAACAAACCGGCCGCTTTTATGTACTGTTGATATGTAGCGAACAGCATGGCGCACGAAAAGTCCGCCCGGCACGTGAGGAATGGACGCAAACAGGGGGAGCATGCGGGACATGGAAGAACTGCACGTCGACGTGGGATTGCTGGAGGAATTCGAGCGGGGGCTGGACCCGAGATATCCCGAGCGCAGCCGCACTCCCGCCAGGGTACTGGGTTACGGCGAGATCAGCACGGTTTTCGAGATCCAGGCGGAGGGGATGGAGGGTTATGCCTTCAAGCGCCTGCCCATCTTCAAGGACCGCGGCGAAATCGAACCGTACCTCGCCAGCTACAGGGAATACAACCGCATCCTCACCGCTGAGGTAGGCCTGACCCTGCCCGCCTACGGCCACGCGGAATTCATGTCCTCCAGCGGCCGCCCCGTCTTCTACATCATCCAGCGGCAGCTCCCCGCCGCCTCCATCGGGAACCAGGCCATCCACAGCCTTCCAGGCGGCGAGGTGCCGGGGCTGGTGAGGATGGTCCTGAGGGAGATGCAGAAGGTCTGGGACTTCAACCGCGAGCGCGAGGGACTGGAGGTGGCCATCGACGGCCAGATATCCAACTGGTCCATCGACGGCTACGACGAGGGGTCGCCGCGCGTCGGCCCGGATACCCGTTTTCTCTACATGGACACCAGCACGCCCCTCTTCCGCGTCGGCGGCGCCGAGCAGCTCGACCCGGAGCTGTTCCTGCGCAGCGCCCCCTCTTTTTTGGTCTGGCTCATCCGCCTCTTCTTCCTCGAGGACGTGATGACCCGTTATTACGATTTCCGGCTGGTGGCCATAGACCTCATCGCCAATTTCTACAAGGAACAGAAGGCGGAGCTCATCCCGGCACTGATAGACGAGGCCAACGCCTTCTTCTCCAGCGAGGCCGCGCACCTGGGGATAGAGACCATCAGCCGCAAGGACGTGGACTCCTACTACCGCGAGGACCGCATCATCTGGGCCCTCTATCTCTTCCTGCGCAAGCTGGACCGCTTCATCCATACCCGCCTGCTGCGGCGGGAATACCCCTATATCCTGCCGGGCAAGATAAAGAGGAAGTAGTCCAGGTATTGCCGGAACGCAGTCGTTGTCCAGGCTGGTTTGATAGGTCCAACCGCCACGAGTGTAATATAAGGTAAATGAGGAAAGCCGGGCTCTGAGGTTTACGTGTTACCGGACCCGCTCGTGCCACGATGCGAGACCGGGTCCGCGAGGAGGTGAGGGGATGGGCCTGATCGGGCAGGACCCCAAGGAAAAGGTGGTCGAGCGCTTCGCGCGGCACGTCTCCAGCGGCAAGGCGAGGTTTTTCGGCCAGGTGGGCATAGATTTCGTCTTCGGCCGCCGCGAGGGGGTGTACGTGTGGGACCTCGACGGCACCCGCCTCATCAACTGCCACAGCAACGGCGGAGTGTTCAACCTCGGCCACCGCCACCCGCGCGTGGTTGCCGCTTTGAAGCGCGCCCTGGACGAGTTGGACATCGGCAACCACCACCTCGTCAGCGAGCACCGCGCGCTGCTGGCGGAGCGCCTGGCGGCGCTGTCGCCGGGAGACCTCAACCGCGTCGTCTTCGGGGTGGGCGGGGGAGAGGCCATAGACACCGCAATCAAGCTCGCCCGCGGACACACCGGGCGCCCCGGCGTCGTCTCCGCCATCGGCGGGTACCACGGCCATACCGGCTTCGCCCTGACCGCGGGAGACTCCAAGTACAGCGCCCCCTTCGGGCCCCTGCCGCCGGGCTTTGTCCAGGTCACCTTCGGCGACCCGGAGGCGCTGGAGGAGGCGGTGGGGGACAATACCGCGGCGGTCATCTTCGAGACCATCCCCGCCACCCTGGGTATGCCCATGCCGCCCGAAGACTATTACGCCAGGGTGCGGGAGCTGTGTGACCGCAGCGGGGCGCTGATGATCATGGACGAGGTCCAGACCGGCCTGGGGAGGTGCGGCGAGGTGTGGGGGATCGATACTTACGGTGTCGTCCCCGACATCCTGGTCACCGCCAAGGGCCTGTCGGGCGGCATCTACCCCATCACCGCCACCATCTACGACGATCGCCTCAATGCCTTTTTCGAAGAAAACCCCTTCATCCACATCTCCACCTTCGGGGGTTCGGAGGTGGGATGTTACGCCGCCCTGGAAGTCCTGGACATCCTGGAGGAGGAGGGCTTCCTGGAGCACGTCAGGGAGATAGCGGGCGTGTTCGCGGCGGGCTTCCGCAAACTCGCGGGCAACCACCCGTCCGTGCTGGTGGAGGCGCGGCAGCGCGGCCTTATGATGGGGCTGAAGATGGCGAACGAGTTCTGCGGACCGCTGATGACCCTGGCCGGGTTCCGCCACGGCATCCTCACCATCTACGCCAACAACGACACCTCGGTAAGCCAGGTCCTGCCCCCGCTGATCATCACGGAAGAGCAGGCGCGCCAGGTGCTGGAGGCCCTGGACGCCATGCTGGGCGAGGTGGGAAAGGCGCTGGAGAGCGCCTAGCACAGGGACGTTACGCGGCGGGGGGTATGCGCGTAGCCATCTCACCCGCTTTTGGTTATCCTTGAGAGCAAGGCGGAAATAGCGCTGTCGGGCCAGGTGGGATAGCCGGGGACTCGGGAGGTCATCACCATGGGATTCCAGGAAATAGAGAGGACGCTGGGGGAGGAGGCGGAATACCTCCTCGCCTTTGATTCGCCGAGAATAAAAAAGGAGGACCTGCACATCCCCGGCCCCGACTGGATCGAGAGGATATTCATTCCTTCCGACCGCCCGGCGCCGGTGCTCAGGAACCTGGGGACCCTGTTCGGCCACGGACGGCTGGGCGGCACAGGTTATCTCTCCATCCTCCCCGTGGACCAGGGCATCGAGCACTCCGCGGGCGCTTCCTTCGCGCCCAACCCCATCTACTTCGACCCCGAGAACATCGTGCGGCTGGCCATCGAGGCGGGCTGCAACGGGGTGGCGACCACCCTTGGGGTGCTGGGGAGCGTGGCGCGCAAATACGCCCACCGGATACCTTTCATCCTCAAGATAAACCACAACGAGCTTTTGACCTTCCCCAACCGCTACGACCAGGTCCTCTTCGCACGCGTCCGGCAGGGCTTCGACCTGGGCGCCGTGGCCATCGGCGCGACGGTCTACTTCGGCTCGGAGGAGAGCAGGCGCCAGATCGTGGAGGTCAGCGAGGCCTTCAGCATGGCGCACGATCTGGGCATGGGGACCATCCTGTGGTGCTACCTGCGCAACGAGGCCTTCAGCAAGGCGGGCAAGGACTACAGCACCGCGGCCGACCTCACCGGGCAGGCGGACTACATCGGCGCCACCATCGAGGCCGACATCATCAAGCAGAAGCTGCCGGACAAGAACGGGGGGTTCACGGTGCTGAGCGAGTCCGGCACCTCCTACGGCAGGTACGACGAGAGGATGTACGGCGAGCTCTGTTCCGACCACCCCATCGACCTCGCCCGCTACCAGGTGCTCAACAACTTCGCGGGCAGGGTGGGTCTGATCAACTCCGGAGGCGGCTCGGGGGAGGACGACCTGCGGGAGGCCGTACGCACGGCGGTGATCAACAAGCGGGCCGGGGGCATGGGCCTGATCAGCGGCAGGAAGACCTTCCAGAAGCCCATGGACGAGGGCATCGAGGTATTCCACGCCATCCAGGACGTCTACCTGTGCCCGGAGGTGACCGTCGCCTGATGCAAGGGGGAAAAGCATGCGACGCATAGCCGTGGTCACCAGCGGGGGCGACGCCCCCGGCATGAACGCGGCGCTCAACGCCATCTTCCAGATGGGCAGGGACCTGGGAGTCGAGGTCATCGGGGTGCGCAGGGGATACGAGGGGCTGAGCGAGGGGGATTTCATCCCCCTCGACCCGCACGAGCTGAGGGATAACATGAACCGGGGCGGGACCATGCTCGGCACCTCCAGGTTCGACGCCTTCCTCGACGAAGAGACGCAGATGCGGGCGGTGCGGAACCTGACGGCCGCAGACCTCGAGGGCCTCATCGTGATCGGCGGCAACGGCTCCCAGCGGGGTTCCATGGCCATCCACGGGCACGGGTTCCCCGTGGTGGGCGTGGCTTCCACCGTGGACAACGACCTCTACGGCTCGGATATCAGTATCGGAGTCGACACCGCGCTCAACACCATCATCGACTCCCTCGACCGCATCGGCACAACCGCCGAATCCCATCACCGGGCTTTTCTGGTCGAGGTCATGGGAAGGCAGTACGGATACCTGGCCCTGATGTCCGGCATCGCCAGCGGGGCCGAGGTGATCGTCACTCCGGAGTTCGAGCTGGAGCCGGCGGAGGTGGCCAGGGAGCTGAGTAAGGCCCACGAGCAGGGAAAGAGGTACGCCATCGCCGTGGTCACCGACGGCGCGAAGAACAGCGTCGAGAAGATCGCCGCTTACATCAGGGAGAACCCGGACGAGTTCGATTTCGAGCTGAGGGTGACCATACTCGGCCACGTGCAGCGGGGCGGCTCCCCCACCGTATTCGACCGTTACCTGGCCACCCGCCTGGGTTCGGCGGCGGTCAAAGCCCTGATGGAAGGGGAACACGGGGTCCTCGCGGCCTGGAAAAACTACGACACGGTCTTCGTGCCTCTGCGAGAGGTCACCTCCGGCCGCAAGGAACTGAACATGTCCCTGTGGCGGCTGGCCATGATGCTGTCGAAATAGCGGGGCGGGGGGGAGCCTGCGGGCCGGTGGTCTTCCGCGTTCATACCTCGTCGAGCGGGCGTGAGGCGACGATGTCCACGCCGGTGCCCAGGATGTCGCGGTAGACCACCTGCCCGTCGGAAACCGGGGCCTCGAGCACCACCTCGGCCAGCGCCTTGACCGCTTCGGTGACCATGGACTTGGGGATGGGGGAAGCGCTGACCACCGGGAGGAGCGGCAGCACCCCGCCTTTTACTTTCACCGTGGTGGTCACCATGCGCCGGGGGTCTTTAAACTCCTCCTCGGCGTACTTCACGCCCACCTTGCAGTCGGCGCCGCTTATCTCCAGCACCTCGCCGTTCTCCTCCGTGAGCTCTATGGCGCAGCTCAAGGGGCAGTTGATGCACACGAGTTCGTGCTTGTTCTTCATCCGCCCACGCTCTTCTTTTTTCTCTTCGCGCTTTTTTCCTCCGGCACCACCTCGACGATGATGTCGAGCGCTTTTCCTTTCGCCGCCACGGCTTCGATGCCCGCGTGCACCATCTCGGGGGGGCGCACCATCTTGGCCTTGTGGGAGAATACCTCCTCGCCCCCGGCCAGCACCTTGGCCCTCACCGCCCGCTCCGGGTGCTCCACCCGGAAATAGAAATCCGCGCCGCGGTCCAGATTGCCGACCAGCTGCGGCACCACGAACTTCACGTTGCGGCCGGGCACGACACGGACGGCCGCCTCGCGCCTGCGCCCCTCCAGCACGTACTCCGCCGCCGCCCTCCCCGCCGTCTCGGCGCTGCGGGTGACCCAGTCCACGAGGTCGAAGACGCTGACCACGTTGCCGCAGGCGAAGATGCCCTCCACCGACGTCTCCATGCGCTCGTCCACCACCGGACCGCTGGTCACCGGGTCCAGCTCGATCCCCGCCTGCTTGGAGAGCTCGTTCTCGGGGATGAGCCCCACTGAGAGCACCAGTGCGTCGCAGGGCACGCGGCGCTCGCTGTCCCTGATGGGTTTCAGGTTTTCGTCCACCGCGGCCACCGTCACCGCCTCCACCCTCTTGCGGCCATGGATGAAGGTCACGGTGTGGGAGAGGTGCAGGGGGATGTCGTAGTCGTGCAGGCACTGCACCACGTTGCGTGTGAGCCCGCCGGGGTGGTCCATGAGCTCGTAGACCCCCTCCACCTCGGCGCCCTCCAGGGTGAAGCGGCGGGCCATGATGAGGCCGATGTCCCCGGAGCCGAGGATGACCACCCGCCGGCCCGGCATGAGGCCGTCGATGTTGATGTCCCTCTGGGCGGCCCCGGCGCAGACGACCCCCGCCGGCCGGTAGCCGGGTATCATCACCTGATGGCGCGTCCTCTCGCGGCATCCCATGGCCAGGATGATTGACTTGGGCTCGATGTCGAACACCCCCTCGCGGGAGTTGACCACGGTCATGCGGCGGTCGGGCTCCATCTCCAGCACCATGGTGTTCAGCTTGACCTCGACGCCCGCCTTCTCCACGCGGTCTATATAGCGCTGGGCGTACTGCGGCCCGGTGAGCACCTCGCCGAAGACCATGGAGCCGAAGCCGTCGTGTATGCACTGGGGGAGGATGCCCCCGAGCTCGAAGTCCCTCTCGATGAGCATGACGTCGCCCAAGCCGGCCTCGCGCGCCGCCAATGCCGCCCCCAGCCCCGCCGGGCCGGCCCCGATGACCACGCATTCGGGCTTTCTCGCCGTACTCATCCCGCCTCCCCCACCAGGAAGTCCTTGGCCTCTCCCAGGAACACGGGGGAGCCCTCCCCGTCCTTGGTCACCGCGGTGATGGGTATGCCCAGTTCGCTCGCCAGGATGGCCGCCACGCGATCGTGGCAGAACCCGCCCTGGCAGCGCCCCATACCGGTGCGGGTGCGCCGCTTCACCGCGTCCATGTTGGTGGCGGGGACGATGCCGTGGATGGCGTTGACCACCTCCATCTCGGTCACCGTCTCGCAGCGGCAGATGACGTGCCCCCAGCGGGGGTCCTCGCGTATGAGGCGATTGCGCTCCGCCTGCGTCAGTTCGCTGAACTTGGGCGGCGCGGGCCGCACGGGGTCGAAATCGCTTTTCGGATCCCGCGGCAGGCCCAGGTCGTGCAGCATGCCCATGACCATCTCCGCGATGGCGGGGGCGGAGGCCAGCCCCGGCGACTGGATACCCGCCACGTTCACGAAGCCGCGCACCGCCTCGGAGGGCCCGATGACGAAGTCCTCTTCCTCGGTGGGAGCACGGATGCCGCTGAAGGCGGAGATGAGAGCGTCTCTGGGAAAATGTGGAAGAAGGTAATGGAACCTCTCGAAGATCTCCATTATCTCCTCGGCGGAGATGGAGGTGTCGTACTTGTCGCCGGTCTCGATGGCGGTGGGCCCCAACTGCAGGTTGCCCTCGGCGGTGGGCATGGCGCCGCCGCCCTTGCTCTGGGTGGTCTTCTGCCCCGGCATGCGGAACTCGGCCACGCTGGAGCGCACGTACTCCGCCGTAACCTGGCGGTCGAAGAGCAGGCTGGCCCCTTTGCGGGGATGGATCACGAAGCCCCCCGCCCCTGCCATGTCGGCCACCTCGTCGGCGAAGACCCCAGCGGCGTTCACCACCAGGGAGGTCGCGACCTCGCCCCGGTCGGTGACCACCGCCTTGACCTCGCCACCCTCCACCCTGAAGCCGGTGACCTCGGTGTTGAGGAAGACCCTTGCCCCGTTGATGACGGCGTGCTCGGCCAGGGCTATGGTCAGCTTATAGGGGCTGATGAGCCCGTAGGTGGGGTCGAAGACCCCGGCCACCGCCTCGCGGGTGACGTTGGGCTCCATGC
>CAYPZH010000053.1:0-3476 GCA_964415205.1 uncultured Actinomycetota bacterium
ATCCGGCGCAGCCAGGGGGTCAAGTGCGGGGGGGCCCCGCGGCGCCGGATGACCCCTCCGCCAGCCTTCCCACCTCGCCGGCCACCACCGCGAAGCTGCGCCCCTGTTCGCCGGCGCGGGCCGCTTCGATGGAGGCGTTCAACGAGAGCAGCTTGGTCTCGTCCGCGATGTTCGAGATGACCTCTGTGATCAACCCTATCTCACCCGAATGTTCGTCGAGTTCCTTCACCAGCGCAGCCAGGTAAGCGGTGGCGTCCTCGATCTCCCTCATCTTCCCCGCCGTCCGCCCCACCACGTCGGCGCCTTTCGCTACCGTCGACTTCACCTGCTCGGAGAAATCCAGGGCCTGCCGCGCCGCCTCTTCCACCTTGGCGATATCGGCCAAGATCTCGGTGGTCGCGTTTTCGACGCGGTTGACTCCGCCCAGTTGTTCCTCGGTCCTGCCGACCAGGCCTGCCACCATCTTGGATACCTCCTGCAGGTTCTGGTTGCTGTTCTCGGTGATGCTCAGGAGGGTATTGCTGGCCGCGGCCAGGTTCCCGGAGGTGCCCCTGCTCTGGCCAAGGAACTGCTGTAGGGCCACGCTGAGCTCGTTCAGGGTATCGGCTATGCCGCGCATGATCGCCGCGCCTTCCACCTCCTCGAGGGCCCCAAGCTCTCTGGCCTTGATCTGGTCGCAGAACTCACCGATCCTGATGAGCGGTCCGGGGATGGGGGAAGCCGTGACTCGGCCGCATCGGCACATGCGCCGGGTGATAGAATATTGGCGTCGGCAGGCGCATATGGGATGCCGGCTCGAGTCCCTCGGTGCCGTATCGAGAGGTGAGCGCGGCAGGTAGCGGGTCATGGCGGTAAAGGAGGTCGGAAGTGGCGGGCAGAATGCTGGGCAAGAGCATTTCGCTGGGGTCGGCGGCGGCGTGGTTGGGGGCGTATGCGGCTGCGGCGGCGGTAAGGCGCATGGACCATAAAAGATGCGAGGGGAAGGAGCGAACGCTCCCGAGCCTGCCGCAGGCGGAGCGCAGGGAAGGCATAAACTCGCAGGACGGGACTCCCCTCAACGTCGACTGTTGCGGCGAGGGGCCCACCTTGTTCCTGGTACACGGGTTGGCCTGCAACAACACCATCTGGCGCTACCAGAAGGCCTATCTCAGCCACGATTACCAGGTGGTGACCCTGGACCTGCGCGGCCACGGCGGCTCGGGAGTGCCCGCGGACATGGACCACGGCACATCTCGTCTCGCCGAGGACCTCGAGGCGGTGGTGGAGGCCTTCGGCCCCGATGAGTTCATGGTCGTCGGGCACAGCATGGGAGGGTTCACCACCTTCAAATGGCACGAGCGTTTCGGCAAGAGATACGAGGGCCGCCTGAAGGGGCTGGTCTTCGTGGATTCCTCCGGCGTCGACGTGGCCGACGGGGTAATCATGGGTGGCCTGGTGAAGCGGTTGTACCCGTTCCCCATCGCCGGGGCCCTCGACTTGTGGAAAAAGGAGAGGCGCCTGGCGCAGGCGTGTATGGACATCCTCGGGGAGACGGCCTTCGGCTACATGTTCGCGCGTTACCTGACCTTCGGCAAGCGCCCCCCCGCGAACGAGGTAGAGTTCCAGCGCGAGCTGATCTACTCCACCCGGCTTCCCTCCTTCACCCAGGCGATCAAGGCCTGTCTCGATTACCACGTGGACAGCGGCGTGCTAGCGGAGATAGATGTGCCCGTCCTCATCCTGGTGGGGAGCGAGGACAGGCTCACCGCACAGAGGTCGAGCGAGCGGACCTGCGCGATGCTGCCGCGGGCCCAGCTCAAGGTCTACGAAGGGTGCGGGCACGATATCATGCTGGAGCGCCCGGAGGAAGTGAACCGCGACATAGCGGGGTTCGCAGCGGAATGTTTTGCCTGAGACATGAAAGCGGGCCGTATATCTGACTCAAGGAGATGCACATGGCGAAGAAAGCGGAGGAATCCTTCGGGGAGAGGATCCGCAGGCTGAGAAAGGCAAAGAAGATCAGCATGGAGGAACTCTCGCGCGATACCGGTTATCCGCAGGACTTCCTGGAGGAGATCGAGGAGGACAAGGTGGCCCCGCCCGTGGCGGTGGTCCTGCAGCTGAACCGGGTCCTGAGCGTCGACGTGGACCAGGAGCGGGGCACGCGCGGTAAGGAAGCCGCCAGGAAGAGGGCCACGAGCCACAAGAAAAGGGTCGCATCGTATGCCTACAAGCCCCTGACCAGGCCGGGAGAGGAGAGGCACCTGAGGGCTTACCGGGTGACCATCGATGCGGAGACCGAACACAAAGGGGTCGAATACCACCACGAGGGCGAGGAGTTCATCTACGTCCTCGAGGGCGGGCTGAAGATCAAGGTCGGGGAGAAGACCTCGACGGTAAAGAAGGGCGGGTGCATCAACTTCGACTCCTCGCTCTCTCACGAGCTGAGCAACCCGACAAAGCAAAAGGCGGAACTCCTGGTCGTCATCTACGTGCCTTGAGTGAGGAGGGGAGATGTCTTTTCAACTCAGCGAGGAACAGAAGATGGTCAGGCTTATGGCCAGGGATTTCGCCCGCAGGGAACTGGAGCCCGCGGCCGCCCAGAGGGACAGGGAGGAGATATTCCCCCTGGACGTGGTGAAGAAGATGGGGGAGCTGGGACTGCTGGGGATGATGGTGCCGGCCGAATACGGCGGGGCCGGCGCCGGGGCCGTCAGCTACTGCCTGGCGCTGCAGGAGATCGCCTATGCCTGCGCGTCGACCGCTGTGACCATGTCCGTGGCCAACCTCTCCACCGAGCCGTTGCTGCAGTTCGGAAGCGAAGAGCAGAAAGCCAAATACCTTCCCAAGCTGGCGGAAGGGGAATGGCTGGGGTGTTTCGCCCTCACCGAGACTGGGGCCGGGTCGGACCCGGGGAGCCTCGCCATGACCGCGGAGGAAAGAAGAGACCATTACCTCGTCAACGGCATGAAGGTGTTCATCACCCACGGGCAGTACGCCGACGTGGTCAACCTCATCGCACGCACCGGCCCGGAAAAAGGCAGCAGGGGCCTCTCGGCTTTCCTCGTGGAGAAAGGCACGCCGGGTTTTTCCGTCGGCGCGAGGGAGGAGAAGATGGGCCTCAGGGCCTCCAATACGGTGGAGCTCCTCTTCAACGACTGCAGGGTGCCCAAGGAGAACCTGGTGGGCAAAGTGGGCGCCGGGTTCAAGATAGCCATGGTCGCGCTGGACAGCGGGCGCATCGGCATCGCGTCGCAGGCCCTGGGCATAACCCGCGCCTGCCTCGACGAGGGCGTCAAGTACGCCAAAGAACGCAAGCAGTTCGGCAGGAGCATCGGCTCCTTCGAGGCCATACAGTGGATGCTGGCCGACATGGCCACCGGGATCGAGGCCGCCAACTGGCTTGTCCTCTCCGCCGCCTGGAGGAAGGACGAGGGCCTTTCTTTCACCAGGGAGGCCTCCATGGCCAAGCTCTTCGCCTCGGAGCTGGCGAACAG
>CAYPZH010000053.1:3486-15524 GCA_964415205.1 uncultured Actinomycetota bacterium
TTTTTTTCCGCCCGTTGTGTTTTTTGTGGGGGCTTTTTTTTACACGGTGGGGGACATTGGCCAAGTTTTTGGCAAGGTGGTTGGGAAAATGCTCGGCTTGCCCGGCCTGCAGATCCACGGCGGTTACGGCTACCTCAAGGACTTCAAGGTCGAGAGGCTCTACCGCGATGCCCGGGCCACCTCCATCTACGAGGGCACGTCGGAGATACAGAGGCTGGTCATCGCGCGGGACCTCCTGAGAGATTAGGGGGACGTGAAGATGGCGTTCGACCTCGTCATCAAGGGCGGCACCGTCTATGACGGCAGCGGGGGAAAGGGCCTGCGGGCTGACGTAGGCATCAGGGGCGGGCGCATCGAGGCGGTCGGCGACCTGCGCGAGAGCGAGAGCGGCCGCGCGCTGGATGCGGCGGGCCTGGCGGTGTGCCCGGGTTTCATCAACATCCACACCCACGACGACCTCTCCCTGCTGCAGCCCGACCTGCCGGGCATCTACGAGGCCTACATGCGGCAGGGGATAACCACCGCCGTGGTGGGGAACTGCGGCTGGTCGGCCGCTCCCAGGTCTGCGCGGCACGATGGCCTCCTGCGCCAGCTGCTCACCAGCATGGGCGTGTCCAGGGATATCGATATGCCGTGGGAGACCCAGGCGGAGTTTCATTCCCATCTCATGTCCCTGTCTCCACCTTTAAACCTGGTACCACTAGCGGCTCACGGGCCCATCCGCATCGCGGCTATGGGCGAGGAGAACCGTTTCTCCACGCCGGAGGAACTGGAGGAGATGAAGCGGCTGCTGCGCGAGTGCATGGAGGCCGGGTGCCGCGGCTTCTCCACCGGGCTCACCTATTTCCCGGGTCTACGCGCACACCGACGAGATAGTCGAGTTGGCGCGCGTCTGCGCCGAATACGGGGGCAGGTACGCGACCCACGTGCGGGGCCATTCCGACACCTACGACAGGTCGGTCGCCGAGGCGATAGAGATCGCCGAGAGGGCCGGGTGTGCGCTGCAGCTGTCGCATGTCTTCGCCGTTCCTTACCTGGGCGCCCTGGCGGGCTTCCTCTACCACGTGGTGGGGCTGGCCGAGGCCGTGAACCGCGTCGTCCCCATCCCCGGCCTGGCCAACCCGGTGCTGGCAAAGGCCATGGGCCAGGTGGACGAGGCCCTGGACAGGGGCGTGGACATCGGCATGGACTTCGTGCCCTACGTGCTCGGGAACACCACCGTCACCCAGCTCTACCCGCCGTGGGCCAACCTCGGCGGCACGCAGGAACTGATACGGAGGCTGAAGGACCCCGCGGCCAGGGAGCGCATCCGCGGGGACGTGGAGAAGGCGCGGCCGCGGTGGCCGCTGTGGAGCGAGGATTCCTGGCCGGATAACCTCGTCAAGTCCCTGGGCTGGAGGATGTTCCGCATCCTCTCGGTGGAGAGCGAGAGTAACCGGAGCATGGAGGGCGGGTCCATATGGGAGCTGGCGAGGAAGGCCGGAAAGGGCCCCTTCGACTTCCTCGCCGACCTCACCATCGAGGAGGAGGGCTCGGTCACCTTCACCTTCGGGCTTCCCGCCCGCCCCTGGACCGAGAAGGCGCTCACCGGTGTGCAGGGCCACCCCCAGATGTCGGTGGGCGCGGACACCATCTGGCCGACGGTGGGGAACCCGCCGCCCTCGGGCTACGGCTGCTTCCCCCGCGTCTTCCAGCATTACGTGCGGGAGCTGGGCATGTACTCGCTGGAGGAGGCGATATGGCGCTGCACCGGCCTGGCCGCCTCCCGCTTCGGCCTCGAAGGCAGGGGGACCATAAGGGAGGGCGCCTGCGCGGATATCGTGGTCTTCGATCCGGAGACGATCAGGGAGAACGGCACCATCGAGCAGCCGAGGCAGTATCCGGACGGGGTGGCGCACGTGCTGGTGAACGGGGAAGTGGTGGTCGAGGACGGCGCCTACCGTCAGGGTGTCGCCGCCGGCCGGCTCCTCACCGCTTAGGCACGGCGCGCGCGGGTCAGGACTTTTCCCGCGTACGCATCTGCCGGACGGCCTCGGGGTCCGCGGTGCCCGCGATCATCAGGTCGGCGATGGCCTTTATCCAGGTCTCCTTCGCCTTTTTCTTGTCCTCTGACGACGCGATGCGGCGCGCGCCCTCGAAGACCACGGCGTTGAAGGCGTAGGCCATCTCCCTTACCTCTATGTCCGGGCGCAGGAAGCCCTTTTCGATCCCGTCTCTTATATAGTGCGAGGAGAAATCGGCGAAGAGGTCGAGGGCGTCCTGCACCTTCCGGTTCATCTCCTCGTCCACGCTCCGCGCCTCCTGGAAGAGCAGCTTGGATATATAGGGGTCCTCCACCAGGATGTCAAAGAGGTTGTCCAGGCCCCTCTTCATCTGTGCCGTATATTCCTCCAGCGTGTCGGACCTGCCCGGGGCGTCCGACATCACCCCTTCGGAGATGCGCGCGACGACCATGTCCAGTATGCGCGAGAAGACGTCCTTCTTGTTCTCGAAGTAGCGGTAGAACAGGCCCTGGGCCATGCCGGTCTCCAGGGCGATGTCCTCGATCCTCGTGCGGTGATAGCCCTTTTCGGAGATGACCTTGCATGCCGCCTCCATGATCTCCGCGCGCTTCCGGGTTGCCTTATCCATGGTTGAATGATACCATATGGAAGTGAATGAAGCTTCATTCACTTTTTGGGCTTCTATCTTCATCGGGCATATGGGGAGTGAAAGGGAAAGGAAGGGCCGTAGAACCGTCCCGACACCGCTATCGTGTCGGGACGGTCGGCAAGCGGGGACTGCAGGCAGGTGACAGCTGGACTGAGGCCCCGCGGCCAGTGCCGATGCGCAAGAGGGATGCCTTCCGGGCCTGTGTGGGGCAGGCAGGGACGCTGTGAACCGCGGGTTGTAAGCTGGTCACCTCGCCCGCGGGGAGCAAATGGTGAAACCGGCCCGATCCGGCAACAGATCGGGCCTTTTTATAGGGCACGACATGAGGAGGGGTGAGAGACGATGAGAAAAGAGAGGACGACGAAGGTAAGGGCCCTGCCGGTGATGGCGCTGGTATGCCTAATGGCCCTGCTGGCCGTGGGCCCCGCGTTGGGGGCTCCGCCGGGAGGCGTCTACGGCGACACGGCAGTGAACCCGGCGCTGCCGCCGGGCCTGTCCGAGAGCTCCAGGACCTGGACGGGGCACGGGGTGGAGGTGTTGATAGAACAGAAGTACCTCTATGCCAAGCCGGACCTCGACCGGGCCGTATCCTACCCGGAGGTGCTGGACTACATCCCATACCTGCGCTACGCGGTGAACGGGACGGCGAGCGCGAACGCCCATGCGGTGGTGGTGGCGCTCTCGGGGCTGCACGCGGGTAACAACGGCTTCGATTATTACGCCAAGCAGCTCGTGTCCCTGGCCAAAGCCGACAAGGGCATGAACGTCGAGGTATGGGCCCTGGACCGGAGGGTGAACAACCTCGAGGACACTACCGGCCTCAACGAGGCCGAGAGGCTGGGGCGCGAGGGGGACCAGCAGGGCGCAGTGGAGGCGTTGAACGGTTATTACTACGGCGGCCTGTCTATCAATGGCAGTACTTTCCAGGGGTTCATCACCGACCAGCAGGCCCCTTACCTCTCAGAGTTCGGCCTCAAGGTGGCCATGGAGGACGTCAACACCCTGATCAGGACGGTGTTCCCGGACCAGGAGCAGAGGAAGAGGCGGGTGTACGTGGCAGGCGATTCGCTGGGCGCGGTGATGACCGCCGACTTCGCCTGCTGGGACTTCGACGGCAACCCCGCCACCACGGCGGACATCGGCTACAACAACATCGCCGGCGTGATAGCCCTGGATGCCCTAATGACCCCCAACGCCGTCCCCATCAACCAGGACGTGCTCAAGATCGTGGCGGACTTTTTCCCCAGCGAGTTCCAGAGCCTCATCAACACCACTAGCCTGAGCACGTACGCGTCGGTCCTGAGCATGCTGCGCAGCGGCAGCATGGATGTTTTGATGCCCACCTCGGAACTTGGGTACGTCCCCACCACCTACCTGGGGGTGGAGGTGAACGCCATGATGGCGGACGCGGCGCCGGACCAGGAATCCACCTTCTACGAGGACACGGCGGGCCTCGACGTGGACCCGCGCAGCGACGTCATCTTGAGGATCGCGATGTCCAAGGACCTGTGGCAGTACCTCAGCGGAGAGGTGTACCAGAAGAAGGTGCTCTTCGGCATCGTCTTCGACAACAACTTCAACCCCATCACCATGAACGAGTCTGCCATGGGGTTCCTGAGCGGGCCGGTGAGCGAGAAGAGCTTCCCCGCCATCGGCAACCTGGACGCCGTTCTGTTCAGCTCCATATGGCTGCCGATGAGCGGGTTCATGCCCTACGACAGGATGTACATCCCCTCGAGCACCTCCTACCTCTACCGCTGGGTCAACTCGGACGAGATCGACAGCGATGCGTACGCCCGCAGGTACACCAGCTCCTCGGACGAGGTGTCGGACCTGCACGACATCGCCAAGTGCTGCTACGAGGGGCCCAGCAACATCGCCGAATGGTACTACACCACCCGGCTCTTCGCCGACATCATGATAGCCAACACCGCCGGGGCCGAGAGATACGGCCTCAACCTCCTGCACTCCGACGACATCTCCAAGGTGCCCACCTTCATCAGGCTGAACAAGGAGGGCACCAACATCGGCTACGCGAAGATGAACGGCATGGACACGCGGGGGATAGAGATGCCCGGGCAGCACCTGGACGTGCTCATGGCGGACGTGGACAGGGACGCGGTGTCCAAGGCCGTGTCCGTCATGTACCATCCCCTTTGCGACTGGATGTACGGCATCAGCGGCCCGGTGGAGACATTCGAGATAACGGCCTCCGCGGGCGCGGGCGGGAGCATAGACCCGGCCGGCACGGTCTGCGTGAGCTACGGGTCCGACCAGGTTTTCACCATCACTCCGGACGCAGGTTACCAGGTAGCGGAGGTGCTGGTGGACGGGGCGAGCGTGGGAGCCGTCACCAGCTATACCTTCACCTGCGTGACGGCGGACCACACCATAGCCGCATCCTTCACCGCCGGGCCGGGGCCGGTACCCCCGCCGTGCGGGACGGGTGCCGGGGCGGGTATCCTCCTGCTGGGCATGGGCCTCAGCCTCGTCTCTCTCATGGGTTCCGGGGCGAGGAAGCGCTGGAGGCGCACCCGCAGCTAGAATCGTGTAAAAAGCAGGACAGGAGGGGGATGAATCTCCACCATCCCCCTCTTTTATCATCAATCACTTGGTAGGTTTTCGGCATTCGCCTCCTAGATGATGCCTACACCTTTGCAGAAAGGACATGTTACTACACCGTAGTCACATGCCGGACAATCGTTGGATACCTGACCGCTTCTTCTGCATGAACCACACTGCTCCCCGTCTTTAAACCCTGTGCCTTCGCATGCAGGGCAGGTCGATGTCTCTGGATCCGTACAATATGGGCAATTAATCAATCCTTTTCCTCGTGCTTTACAGAAGTGACGATTCGTCAGAGAATGGTTATTGATCCCGACTTAGCTGCACTCATGCTTGCCTCGGACCGTTGCTGCAAAAGGCCATTTCAACGGCTATTTTCGTAGGGGGAAAAGATGGACGGGGGTTACGGGTACGCCGGAAGGCTCCTGAGGGTGGACCTGTCGACGGGGAGCGTCAGCGATTCGCCGACTTCCTACTATTCCGATAGTTATGTCGGGGGGCGGGGTATCGCGGCCAGGATATATTGGGACGAGGTGCCGCCGGGCGTTAAAGTTTTCGACCCGGAGAACCGCCTCATCTTCATCACCGGCCCCCTGGCGGGGGTCGCGGGGCTGGCGGGGTCCAGGTGGCAGGTCTGCGGCAAGTCCCCCGCCACCGGCCCCGAGCTCTTCTGCCATGCCAACCTGGGGGGAAGCTGGGGCGCGAAAATGAAATCCGCCGGTTACGACGGCATCGTCATCCAGGGCGCATCGCAGGCTCCCGTCTACCTGCTCGTGGACGGGGGCAAGGCGGAGATAAGGGATGCGTCCCACCTGTGGGGGAAGGGCACGGTCGAGGTCAGGGAGATGCTGAAGGAAGAACTGGGCGGCTCCGCCGGCGTGGTCGCCACCGGCATCGCCGGGGAGAACGGGGTCACCTTCTCCAGCCTGCTGGCGGACGATGATTCCAGCGGGTCGAGCGGCTTCGGGGCCGTCATGGGGTCCAAGAAGCTGAAGGCCATCGCGGTGCGGGGGACGCGCAAGGTGGCCGTGGCTGACCCCGAGCGGCTGAAGGAGCTGCGCAGATATATACGCAGTATGGGCAGCGCATCCACGCTGACCATGGTCATAAGCCCCGAGATAAAGCCCTTCGTCTGTTACGGCTGCGCCAGGGGCTGCGTCAGGAGCGTCTACAAGGACCGCAGCGGCAGGACGGGAAAGGTCATGTGCCAGTCGGGCCTCTTCTACCAGGCGCGGCCGCCGCAGGACTTCGCCCACCCCCGGGGAAAGGTGACCACCGCGACGGACTGGGACGAGGTGGCCTTTGCGGCCAACAGGTTAAGCGACGAATACGGGCTGGACACCAACGCCCTGGAGGTGATGATCAACTGGCTCACGCGCTGCTTCCAGGCGGGCATCCTGAGCGATGAGAAAACGGGACTTCCCCTCTCCCGGGTGGGCAGCCTCGAGTTCATCGAGACGCTGGTGAGGATGGTCTCCCTGCGGGAGGGCTTCGGGGACGTACTGGCACGCGGCAGCAGCCACGCGGCGGGCGAGGTGGGAAGCGGGGCAGGGGAGATACTGGACGGCCTCACCATCAGGGCTGGCCAGGACACCGCATACGACCCCAGGATGTACATCACCAGCAGCCTCCTCTACGCCATGGAGCCCAGGCAACCCATCCCGCAGCTGCACGAGATATTCAGCCCCATACTGTCCTGGTTGCTGTGGACCTATAAGCTGGAGGGCTCCTACGCCTCCGGCGACGTCATCCGTGCCATGGCCGGGAGGTTCTGGGGCAGCGAGGAAGCCGCGGATTTCTCGACCTACGACGGGAAGGCCCTGGCCGCGAGAAAGATCCAGGACCGCCAGTACGCCCACGAGTGCATGGTCCTCTGCAACTTCGCCTGGCCCATCATGCTGGTGGAGGACTCCGAAGACCACCTGGGCGACCCCGGCGTCGAGAGCAGGGTGTTCTCGGCGGTCACCGGCAGAGAGGTCGACGAAGAGGGATTGCACGCGCTCGGCGAGAGGGTCTTCAACCTCCAGCGCGCCATCCTGGCCAGGGAAGGCCAGGGCAGGAGGGAGAGCGACAACCTGCCCGACGTCTTCTACTCGCAGCCCCTGCAGGACGACCATTTCAATCCCGGGTGCCTGGTGCCGGGCAAGGGCGGCGAGCCCATATCCAGGCGGGGACAGGTGGTGGAAAGGGGCGAGTTTGAGAAGATGAAGGACGAATACTACCGGCTCAGGGGATGGGACGTAGCGAGCGGGCTACAGGGCAGGGCGAAACTCGAGGCGCTGGGCCTCGGCGATATCGCCGATTCTCTGGCGAAAGAACAGCTCGTTACCTAGAGGATATCTTGCCATGCCTATGAACCGGATGGCTTTTTAGGGGGTAGGTGCGATGGAACACCACTACGACGTGGCGGTTATCGGTTCCGGGAACCGGACGGCTGTTTAGGGGGTAGGTGCGATGGAACGAGATTACGACGTTGCGGTTATCGGCTCCGGGATCGGTGGTCTGTGCGCGGGAGCCTTGCTGGCGAAGAGGGGTTACCGCACCCTGCTGGCGGAGAGCCTGGACCGCTGGGGAGGACGGCTGTCCACGGTCGAGAAAGACGGCTACAAACTGCCGACCGGGGCCATACTGATGCACAGGGACGGGCCGCTGGAGAAGGTCTTCCTGTAAGTCGGCGCCGGGTACTTGGGGGACAACAACCCAAAAACCGTCACAGCCGGGTTATGGGCAATGTTTAAATGTTTTAAATGGAAAACTGCAGGGTAGAGGGCAAGGATTACAGGATGAGACTGGACAACCCCCTCACCCTGCTCAAGGTGATCGGCGACCTGGAGATACCGCGCAGGAAACTGGCGAGGATCGGGGGGAGCCTGGCCGCCGAGATCGGCAAGAAGAAGATGCTCCAGGCCTTCGGCAAGGGGATGAGGAGCCCCTTCGCAACCGGGTCGAGTCTCACTTTCCGGGAATGGCTCATGCAGTACACGGATAACGAGGTGCTGCACGGGCTGTTCGACGCCATAATCGTCGCCGTGCTCGTCTGCCACGCGTGGGAGCTGCCGGCATCGGAGTTCTTCTCCTACATGACCGCCCTGGGCGCCCTGGCCGATGCGGGTATCGCGCCGCGGGGGAACGTGGACCTCATCGAGGGGCTGGTGGATGTGATCAGGGGGAACGGCGACGCCTGGCTGGGCAGCCCGGTAAAGCGCATCGTGGTGAGCAAAGGCGAGGCCCGGGGGGTAGTGGTGGAGAAGGAGGGAAGGGAGACGACCGTCACCAGCAAGGTGGTGATAAGCGACGCAGGCCCCAAGAAAACGGTGGACCTTGCCGGCAGCGACAACCTCGGCCGCAGGTATCTGCGGGAGATGAGGATGAGGCTGCGGGCCGGCCCGGCCATGCTCGTACTGGTGGGAAGCGACGAACCCCTGCTGCCCGAGGACGCCCACTTCATGGTCATCTCGGGGGCCCGCCGCCTGGTCTGCGCCGGGGACATCGCCCTGCTCTGCCCCGACCTCGCGCCGCCGGGGAAGCACCTCTCCTACTATTGCGGCTATCCCCTCAATTCCCTCGTCCCCATGGAGGCGGAATGGGAGAGGATACAGTGCCTGAGAGACCTGGAGGAGCAGTTCCCCGCCTTCAAGAAACACGGCGAGATAATCCACATGGGAGTGCACGACGTGGACAGCGACTTCCCCGGCGCCCGTGCCTGGCCCGGCTACGACATGCCCCCGCAGACTCCCATCAGGAACCTCTACAACATAGGCGAGGGGGTGAGGGCGCCGGGCTGGTCCGGCACCAACAAGGCCGCGAAAACGGCCGTGCAGGTGGCCGATATGGTCGTGAAGATACTGACGACCTGAGTGCGGCCGCATAGAGCAGGATAAGGACTCCGTCAGATCTCGATCTCCCACAGATCGCGGGCGAGCACGATGTCGCCGCTGAACCCCTCGGCGGCCTCGGCGACCCACTCGTCCTCGCTGCCGGGCCATGGCGACGGGTTGGGGTGGGTCATGACCAGGGTACCGGCCCCCGCTCTCGCTGCCGTGGCGGCGGCATCCTGGATGCTCGAGTGGTAGTCGAGGATTTCTCGCATGCGCGGCAGGGGAGCGTTTTCGACCAGCGAGCGCCGCAACACCGTCTGCACGTAGACGTCGGCACCCGCGCACAGGCGGTCAAGCCCCTCGCACGGCACCGTATCGCCAGCGATGGCCACCACCCTGCCCTCCGCCTCTATACGGTAGCCGACGGAGGGATGCACCGGCGCGTGATCAGTCGGCGCTGCCGTGATGCGGAGCACGCCGTCGTCACTGACCGGGCCATCGCTTACCTCGGTGACCTCACAGGACGGTTCCCAGTTGAGATCGCCATGGTGCGTCATGCGGTAGCCGATGTCGTCGCGGAGCATGGCGATGGTAAGATCCACGAAGCGCTGCGTGCCGACGGGTCCGACCACCCGCAGCGGGTTCGGCACCATGGACATGACCCAGCGGGCCGTGACGATATCGTTGAAGTCGGTGATGTGGTCGCTGTGGAGATGGGTGAGGAAGACGGTGTCGAAGGCCAGCGGCCCGCTCGCGACCGCGGCCGCCCGCATGAGCACGCCGCGCCCGCAGTCGAACAGCAGGTCGCGCCCCGCGGCTCGTACCAGGGTCGCTGGACCTGCCCGGTTGGCATCCGGCAGCGGGTTCCCCGTACCGAGCGTGATCACCTTCATAAGACCCCCTTGCTCGCTCTTGTCTGTCTCGATCGTTGAGGCGGTAACCGCCCCTTTCTAGAGATTACAGGAAAAGGCGCGACGGGATACAGCCTCGGCATGGAAAACATGGGGAGGTGAGACGGGACTTATCCGGCCAGCTCTTCGAAGCGGGCCCGGTATGCGCGCAAGCCCTGTATGAGATCGTCCTCGGGGTGCGACCTCACCAGCCTCCATCCGAGTCCCGCTACGTCGATGGAATAGGCCGGGGTCCCCTGCAGGCCCTCGAGCCCGACCAGAAAGCCGCCCGCGCTGGTCGTCTCCGTCACCACCTGCCCGCTGTCGTTCTCGATGTAATAGACCTCTCGCTCCGGCATGAGGGACGCGAGCAGGAGGCGGTAGAGCGGGTCAGCCGCGCCGCCCGCCGAGAGCACGACGGGGGCATCCGCACCGCCCGAGACCAGCTCGATGGTGACCGCCGACATCACCGAGGTCATGAGGTTCAGCGCCATGTTGGCCGTCGCGCCGGAGCGGTCGGCCATCACCATGTCCATCCCGATGACCCCGGACTGCGAAGCGGGGAAGGGCCCGGTGCCGGCGGCCACCCCCGGCATCACCATTATCTCCCCCGCGGCGATGACCTCGCGCAGCGCCCCGGGGTCGTACTCGTGCGGCAGCGAGTCCAGGCCGAACTCGTCGAGGAACAGACCGTTGCCGGCAAGGCCCTTGCCCCCGTAGTGCTGGAACTCGAGCCCGGTCGGGGCCAGGGCGGTGAGCACCGGCCTGCCGTCGAGGTCCGCCTGGTACATCACGTGCCTGCCGAACCCCTCGGCGGGCAGCTCGGTCCGTTCCGCGGCGGTCACCAGCCTGGCCATGCCCCAGCTCCCGGCCTGGAAGGTTACGAAGTCTTGCCCGGGGAACTTGCTGCGCCCCGCCGCCACCACGGGGACATCGCCGAAGGTGGAGTCGTGGCCGCCCTTTAGCACGGCGAAACGCAGGGGACCCCCGCCGGGGCCGCCTCCCGGCTCGGCATAGTCGAAGACCTCGCTGCTCCGGCCCGGTGCGGCGGGGAGCAGGTCGCCGATGAGCTTCCTGCCGGTCTTTTCGCGCACCAGCCCGTCGATAGCGACGGCCAGGGGAGACCACTCCGCATCCCGGTACAGCCCGGTATGGCACATTAGATAGGTGAGCTCGAGGCCGCTGCGTTCCGCCGGCGTCGTTTCGCCGCAGGCGAGCCTGGCGAGCAGTTCGGGCCCGAACGCCACCCCTCCGGCCTCGGCGACCTCCTCGGGGTGGAGCATGGCGATGTCGGCGATGGCCCAGCCCGGCACCGCGTAACCCACGAAGTTCGGGGGCACGCCGCACATCTCGTACCTCTCGGCCGGTGAGGCCATGCGGCTTATCAGCTCGTCGGTGGATGGATCGGTCTGGCTGAAGTACGAAACGACCCCGCCGCGCCTCTTTGCCCCCGCGTAATCCGTGACCTCGGCAGGCATGAGCCTTCCGGCCTTGTCGAACAGGCCGACCACGGCGCCCCGGGCGATGGGCACCAGGGCTGCGATGTCGCCCGCCCGCTCGAAGGCGCGTATCTCGGCCAGGAACTGGTCCATGATGTCCGGCCAGTCGAACCACAGCCTGCCGTCGCTGGAGGCGATCACCTCGCCCCTGCGGCTCCACCCATCCCGCCGCGGGAAAGGCCGCATGGTATCCGGGTCGTAGATATCGAGCCTGGTGCTGCCCAGCCCGTCCGTGATCACCGCTATCAGTCCCGCCATCCCGGGCTCCTTTCCCTTATATGCGGTCAGTATATCGCCGGGTCAAGGCCCTCAACAACTGCCTGTGTCACGAAAGTGCGACCGGCTCACGGGGTGACGAGGTCCAGCAGCTCCCGCAGGGGCGGGTCATCCTCGAGGACCATGCGCGCCGCCCGCTCACACCTGTCGTCGCCCAGGATGGGCGCCGCTTCACGGCGCCACTTCTCCCGCACCTCCTCCAGGTAAGAAGGGCCTCCCGGCGCGCCCCGCGGGATGGCGCAGCGTTGGGAGTATTCGCTCCCGTCTGAGAGCCGCACGGTGAGGCGGGCGGGGACGGGGAGGCGCAGCTCCTCCATGCTCACGTCCCCCAGGTCGAT
>CAYPZH010000054.1:0-15349 GCA_964415205.1 uncultured Actinomycetota bacterium
TGTTCTCCGGCGAGGCCGTCCAGGGGCTGGCCTTCGATATCGATACCCTGAAGAAGGCGGGCATCGAGAAAGCGGACGCCTTCGCAGCGGTCACCCATTACGACAACACCAACCTCATGAGCGCGGAGGTGGCCAAGCAGATCTTCAAGGTGCCCAGGGTAGTGGCGCGCATGTACAACCCGGACAAGGAGGACACCTACCAGGCCCTGGGGCTTGATTATGTCGTGGGCACCGAGATGGTGGCCAGGTCTATCCTGGAGATGATCCTCAAGCCGCGGGTGAGGAGGCGCGGGCGCTGTTGCGAGAACCGGCTCGAACTGGTGGAGTTCGACTGCCCGCGCAGGTGGGAGGGGCAGACCATGGAGTGGTGCGAGAGGCAGGTCCCGGTCTGGATAGCATACCTGGTACGGTCGAAGGAGGCTATATTGCCTGCCATGGACATGATCCTCAAGGCGGGTGATGAGATAACTGCCCTGGCATCGCGGAGAGCGCTGCTGCGACTTGAGCGTTACCTGGGAAGCAACGAGAGAAGGTGAAGCCCTATCTATATCGTGATCAGCGGCGGGGGCAGAGTGGGCTCCTACCTGGCAGAGAGGTTGGCCGGCAAGGGCAACAAGGTCACCGTGATCGAGAAGAACGAGGAAATCTGCTGGCAGCTGGCGTCCTCCGTGGATGCCGTCGTTATCCACGGCGATGCCTGCAACCTTGATTACCAGGACGAGGCGCAGGTCGACCGGGCTGATGTCTTCGCCGCGGTCACCGGCGACGATGACGACAACCTGGTGGCCTGCCAGCTCGCACGCATCTCCTTCGGGGTACCCAGGCTGGTGGCGCGGGTGAACAACCCCAAGAACGAGCCGATCTTCAGCGCCATGGGCATAGATGCCGTATCTAGCACTTTTATCATCGCCGGCCTCATCGAGAGCTTGGCCACGGTGGAGGACATCGTGACCCTGCATACCCTGCACAAGGGCAGGCTTGCAGTGGTGGAACTGGATATCCCCAAGGAGGGAAGCGATGCGTGCTCCTGCACGGTGGACGAGTTACAACTTCCCAAGGGTAGCGTGCTCATCTCGCTGCTGAGGGGCGATGAGGTTATCATCCCCCACGGCGGAGACCGTATACATCCTGGTGACCAGGTGATCGCCGTTACTTTCACGGACAGGGAGGAGCAGCTGCGCCGGGCGCTTCTGGGCAGTGCAGGGCAGGGCAATGACCTTCCCGGAGACGCGGCGCGAAAGGAAGGTGAGCGCGGATTAGGATCGTGATCATGGGCGGCGGCAAGGTAGGGTCTTACCTAGCCAGGGACCTGAGCGATAAAGGCCACGCGGTTAGGATAATCGAACGCGCCCGCGAGCTGGCGGAGCGCCTGAAGCAGGAGATTGCGCTCGAGGTGGTCATCGGAGACGGATGCGACCTCTCCCGCCAGGAGGAGGCGGACATGGGGAAGGCGGACGTCTTCGCCGCGGTCACCGGCGACGATGACAACAATCTCGTCGCCTGCCAGCTGGCAAGGACGTATTTCAACGTTCCCCACGTGGTGGCGCGGGTGAACGAGCCCAAGAACGAGAGCACCTTTAACAGGCTAGGTGTCGAGGGTATCTCGAGCACATCGGTCATCGCGCAGGTCATCGAGGAGCGCACCACCATGGGAGACATTATAACCCTGCTCACCTTGAAAAAGGGCAGGCTGGCGGTGGTGGAGCTCGACCTGCCTTCCGACCGCTGCCGCTGCTGCGATGTCCCGCTGCGCGACCTCGGCCTGCCTCGCAGCTGCGTTTTGGTCTCCATCATCAGGGAAGAGGACGTTATCATCCCCGGCGGCGATGTGTCGCTTCGACCGGGGGACACGGTGATCGCGGTTACCGAGCCGGCGAATGAGGGGGAACTGAAGCGCATCCTCATCGGTTGACCCGGCTGCAAGGCGGCACCGATGCCGCATGAACACGCATGTTATAATCGCTCTTGTTCATTGAGCCCGATGTACGGGGCCTGTGACGGGCGGGATAATGCGGGCCCCGGAGCCGTAAGCGCCCACCTGCGCCGCGTGAAGACGTGCTGCTGGAGGGGAAAAGACAAGCGAGAAGGAATCATTGCCGTGAATGGGTTTTGGAGTGCCCGGACGAGGCCCGGGGGGCCCGGCGGGCGCCGGAATGGCATGCGATCGGGCGTGGGAGCGTGGGCCGCGGTCTGAACATGCGGGAGGATGCCGACATATGACTTCCATGGCGGAGAAGCTGAGCCTGGTGAAAGAGGCCGAGCAGAAGGCCGAGCAGGTCCTGGAGTACTACCGCAGGATGGCGGAGGAGACCTTGGCGAGCGCGCGGGCAGAGGTGGAGAAGAACCTTAGCGAGGCCGAGGCGAGAGCCCGAGTTGAGGGCGAGCAGGAGATGCGCGACATCATCGAGCACGCCAGGATGGAGGGCGAGGAGCTGAGGGTGGAATACATGTATGACCGCATGAGGTTGTTGTCAGTGGTCGTGGAGAGGCGCAAGGACGCCATCGCCTTTCTCGTGGACAGGCTGGAGAGGGGCGAGTAGGCGAAGGAACACGAGGAACAGGGAGTAAGCATGCCTATAGCCAGGATGGCCAAGGTCTCCGTGTTGGCCCCCCGGGAGCAGAGGGAGGAACTCATAGACCGGCTCCACATCCTGGGTGCCGTGCATATCAATGACTCAGACGCCGCGTCCCGAGAAGACGAAAAGATCAAGGGCCTGCGCGACCCCTTCGAGCCTGAGACCCGGGGGCTGCGCCTGTCCATCGCCAGGACCGAGTTCATCATCGATCTTCTCGAGCGTTTCGAGGACGCCAAGGGCGGGCTCGTCTCCGGCTTCATGAAAGAGAGAGTGCATCTTAGCTTCGGCGAGTTCATGCGTGTGGCAAGAGATTTCGACCTCATGGCCGCATATGAGGAGCTGGAGGCATGGGATGTCGAGCTCAGGAGGATCGACGCTTCCATCGCCGCCCTGGAGGAGGAACTCGAGGTGATAAGGCCCTGGGAGGGGATGCAGGGTTCCCTGGGCGAGATGGAGCGGCTGAGGTCGGTGCGCCTTAGAACGCTCACCGCCGACGCGGCTGCCCTGGATGCCTGGGCGGATGAACTTGAGGTGCGCTGCCCTCATTCGTCCTGGGAGGAGGTCAACCGCATCAGGGAAAGAGCGTACGTAGCGGTGCTGGTTCACCGCGATGATACGGCGGGATTCGATCTGCTCTGTTCCGAGTACGGCCTGGAGCCGGTGCAACTGGGCGGTGCTGAGGGCAGCGTCGCCGAGGAGATAAAGAGGCGCGAGGAGAGGCTGGCGTCCGAGAGGGATGGGAAGTCGGAGCTGGAAAAAAGGATAAAGAAACGGCTGGCCATCAAACCCCAGGTCCTGGCCCTCAATGACTTCTTCCAAAACCAGCTCGCCAAGGAGGAGGCCAAGAGACGCATACTGCACACCCGCAGCGTCGTAGCCCTGGAGGGATGGGTGGAGGAGAGCCGCCGGGAAGAGGTGCGGGAGGAGCTCGAGGCCTTGGGCGATAGCACGGACGTGGTTTTCACCTCGCCGGAGGCGAGCGAGGAGACACCCACCCTCATGGTCAACCGCCGCCGCATAAAGCCCGCCGAGACGCTGATCGAGCTCTTCGGCATCCCCAACCACGCGGAGACCGACCCCACCCCCTTCGTGGCGCCCTTCTTCATATTGTTCTTCGGCATGTGCATCGGCGACGTGGGATACGGGTTGATCCTGGCCGGGGCTTTCTGGCTGGCCCTGAAGAAGCTGGACGTGAGCGACAACGTCAAGAGGTTCCTGCGCCTTTTCATGTATTGCGGCATCGTGTCCATCATAGTGGGCATATTCACCGTCGGGTATTTCGGCATCGACAGCTTCCGCATCGCCATCTACGGGGAGAATTCGGGGCTGCCGGGCTTCTTTAAATTCCCCGGTACCATGGACCTGCTCTACAAACCCATCCCCTTCATGCTCATCTGCCTGGCGTTGGGGCTCATCCACGTCTCCATCGGGGTGGCTATAGAGATGCGCGACAACATGCGCCACAACTCCGTCTGGCTGGGCCTGTGCGAACAGGGCACCACCTTGCTCTCATGGCTCGGCATCGCCGTTGCCGCTGTCGGTTTCGGCGCGGGATTGAAGCCACTGGGAATGGCGGGCCTGTATATCGGGGTCGCCGGGGTAGCCTCGGTCATCATCCTTTCCAACATCAGCAGCAAGAGCATCGCGGGGAAGCTCTTCGGGGGGCTCTACAACCTTTACGGGTTGTTCGCTAGCACCATCGGTGACGTGGCCTCATACCTGCGCCTGTACGCCCTGGGATTGGCCACCATCGCCATAGGGATGGTGGTGAACATCATGGCCAGCCTGGTATGGAGGGTGCCCGTCCTGGGGATAATAGCCCTCCTAGTGATACTCGCGGTAGGGCACGCCTTCAACCTGGCGGTGAGTTTCCTCAGCGCCTTCGTGCATCCCCTCAGGCTGCAGTACGTGGAGTTCTTCGGCAAGTTCTACGAGGACGGCGGGGTTCCCTTCACGCCCCTCGCATTGGAAACACGCAAGACCGTGATCGATAGAGACTAGAGGAGGTTGATATGGTAGAGGCATTTGGGGGTCTGTCCGGTCTGCACTGGGCGCTCCTCGGGGCGGCGGTGGCAGTGATCGGGGGCGGAGCCGGCTCCGCCATGGGCATCACCTACATCGCCAACGTGGCCGGGGGCATACTCACCGAATTGCCGGAGCGATTCGGACCCCTGCTCCCCCTGGTGGTGATCCCGGGCACGCAGGGCATATACGGCTTCATCACCGGAGTACTGGTCATCTTCATCATGGAGCCAAGTGCGGAAGGGGGATGGGCCGCCCTTCCCGGCGCCATGGGCTTCCAGATCTTCCTGGCCTGCCTGCCGGTGGCCTTCGTGTGCTTTGTCTCCGGGGCCTACCAGGGACTGACCGCGGCCGGGGCGGCGGGTATGGTGGCCAAGCGGCGAGAGGAGATGGGGCGCGCCCTGGTTCTGCCCGCGCTGGTGGAGACCTACGCGGTGCTCTCCCTCATCGTCACCATCCTCATGTTCTTTCTCGTCATCTCGCCCAACCTGCCGAAGTGATGGAGGGGTCGCCCTGAACCTGGATCGAGGAGCGTAGCATGTCCCTGGAGAAACTGCTGGAGAAGATAGAGGACGACGCCCGCATGGAGGGGCGGGGCATCGTTACCGCCGCCAAGCAGGAGGCGGAGCGCCTGCTCAGGGAGGGTGAAGAGGAATCCCGCCGCGTATCGGAGGCTATACGGGCCTCCTACCGGGAGCGCGGCGAGCGTGAGCGGACCAAGATCATGAGCGAGGCGCTGGCGGAGAGCCGCTCGGCCTTTCTCTCCGCCCAGGACAGGCTGTTCGAGGAGGCCTTCACGGAGGCCTTGAGGCTGTTCGGGGAGCTGCCGGAGGAGCGCTACCGCGCCTGGCTCAAGCGGACCATACTTGACAACGTTTCGGGGGGACGCGAGGAGGTCGTTGCGGCCCCCTATGACCGCCGCCTGCTGGCCGAGGGCCTGCTGGAGGAGATAAACCGCTCCCTGGAAGAGAGGGGCGGCGGGGCAGCGCTCACCCTGTCAGGGGAGGAAGCCGGCTTCAGCCGCGGGGTCATGCTCAGAAGCGGCAACTATGTCAATAACCTCTCGCTGGAGACCCTCATGCGCGAGGTAAGGGACCGTCACGAGGAGGAAGTGTTAAAGATGCTCTTCGGCGAGGCGGACGTGAGGGGAGCCGGCAGATGAGGGGGAGGCGGGGCGCGGGCATCAACCCGTTAAAGGCGGGAACATCGCCGTCCCTGCGGGAGGGAAGGGCGAAGGGGCTGCCCTCCTACCTCACCGTCGACCGCAAGCGCATCAAGCCCTTCAACGACGTAACGCGTTACGGCCATGCCGTGGGGAGGATCAGGGTGCTGGAGATGCGCATGCTCAACTCACAGCGCACAGAGAGGCTCGTCGAGGCCGACTTCGATGGCGCCATGAACATCCTCGACGAGATGGGCATGGGTGAATACCTACAGGATGCCAGCCTGGCCAGGGAGGTTGACGCGGGGCTCACCGCGTTCCTGCGCAGCGTATATGATTCCGTGGAGGAAGCCCTGCCCGGGGATTCAGTGATCATGGATTTCTTCCTCTGCCGCTACGATTTCCACAACCTCAAAGCACTGCTCAAGGCCGGCCTTGAGGAGATAGAGCCGCAAGGCCTGCTGGAAGGCCTGGGAAAGGTGGGGCTGCAGGTGCTGCGCAGCGGGATGGAAGACCCCGCCACGTTGCCCTCGCCGTACAGGGAGGCGAGGGAGGCGGCGGCGGAGCAGGTCTCGCCGCAGGGGCTGGATACGCTGCTGGAAAAGCATTATCTTGCCTACCGCCTTGCCCTGGCCGAGCGCGAGAGCAGTCCCTTTATCATCGATTTCGCCCGCGCCTCTATCGACCTCGCCAACCTCAAGCTGGTGATAAGGTCGCGGCTGCTGTCCAAGGAGAAGGGGTTCCTGATAGAGATGATGGTGAGAGGGGGGTTCGTCCCCGTGGCCGACCTCCTGGACCTCTACACCGACCCGCCGGAGATGATGGCCAAGAAGCTGGAGGCAAACCCCTATTACTCGCGGCTGCTGGAGATAGCCGGGAGCGCGGACGAGGTGGTGAGGCTGACCGATTTCGACCGCAAGAGCGACGACATGCTCATGGACATGGTGCGGGGCATGAAGAAGGTGTCGGTGGGCGTGGAGCCGGTTTTCGCGTACCTGCGGGCGCGCGAGAATGAGGTGTTGATGGTGCGCATGATCCTCATCGCCAAGCTCCATAAAGTCTCTCCCGATGCCATAGATAAGACGCTGAGAAAACTGTATCTGGAATGATGCCGGACGGGTCAGGAGGCGGGAAAGGATAAGGCGTGGAGAAGTCGAGAATGGCGATGGTGGGCGGTTTCACCTCCGTGGCCGGTTTCCGGTCCCTGGGGGTTGATGCCTACCCCGTCGCCGAGCCTCAGAGCGCGCCGGCGGTGTGGGAGGGGCTGCCGCTGGAGAGGTACGCGGTTGTGATGATCACCGAGACCGTTTACGAGGTCCTGCTGGAGAAGGTGCCGGATTTCCCTCCCGTGGAGGATATGCCGGTAGTGCTCGTGGTGCCGGCGGTTAGCGGCTCGACCGGTCTGGGCAGAAGCGGGATCAAGAAGAGGGTGGAGAAAGCCCTGGGTTCCGTTATCGGGTAACAGTTAAAGACGCCCCCTGCAGGCAAGGCGACCTGAGGCGGCGGGGGGTCACGGAGATGAGGAGCGAGGGATGAAAGAGGGACGTGTGGTGAAAGTGGCTGGCCCGCTCGTCGTGGCCAGGGGGCTTCCCGACCCCAAGATGTACGACCTGGTCAAGGTAGGGGCCGACCGGCTGATGGGCGAGATCATCGAGCTACGCGGCGACCGCGCCTCCATACAGGTATACGAGGAGACCTCGGGTATCGGGCCCGGGGACGAGGTCGTCACCACCGGGGAGCCGCTGAGCGTGGAACTGGGGCCCGGCCTGCTCACCTCCATCTACGACGGCGTGCAGCGGCCGCTGGACACCATCATGGAAAAGTATGGCAGTTACGTGACCCGCGGCGTGGAGGAGCCCGGGCTGTCGCGCGGGCGCAAGTGGCGCTTCCGGGCGCTGGTAAAAGTAGGGGACACGGTGGAGGCGGGGGATGTCCTGGGCACCGTTCAGGAGACCCAGGTCATCACCCATCGTATCATGGTCCCGCCGGGCGTCGAGGGCAGGATCACTCATATACGGGAGGGGGAGTTCACGGTAGAGGATACGATAGCGGCGGTGGAGACCGCAGACGGGGAGGTGCCCTTGACCATGATGCAGCGGTGGCCGGTGCGGAGAGCGCGGCCGTACAGCGAGAAAAGGCCCCCGTTGGAGCCCCTCATTACCGGGCAGCGTATCGTAGACACCTTCTTTCCCATCGCCAAGGGTGGCACGGCGTGCGTCCCCGGGCCTTTCGGCTCGGGCAAGACGGTGCTGCAGCACGCCATAGCCAAGTGGGCCGATTCAAAGATCGTGGTCTTCGTGGGCTGCGGGGAACGCGGCAACGAGATGACTGACGTGCTGCAGGAATTCCCCGAGCTGACCGACCCCTACTCGGGCGAACCGCTGATGCTGCGTACCGTGCTCATCGCCAACACCTCCAACATGCCGGTGGCGGCCCGCGAGGCCTCGGTGTACACGGGGATAACCCTGGCCGAATACTACCGGGACATGGGGTACGACGTCACCCTGCAGGCGGATTCCAGTTCCCGCTGGGCCGAGGCGCTGCGCGAGATCTCCGGCCGCCTGGAGGAGATGCCGGGAGAGGAGGGATACCCGGCTTACCTGGGAACGCGCCTGGCGGCCTTCTACGAGAGGTCGGGGCGCGTGATATGCCTGGGCAAGGACCGCAGGGAGGGGTCCATCTGCGCCATAGGCTCGGTCTCTCCGCCCGGCGGCGACCTCTCCGAGCCGGTGACCCAGGCCACCCTGCGCGTAGTAAAGGTCTTCTGGGCCCTGGAGGACCGCCTGGCCTTCGCGCGCCACTTCCCGGCCATCAGCTGGCTGAACAGCTACAGCCTCTACATGGACCAGACGGAGGAATACTGGGAGAACGAGGTTGACGCCACCTACGCAGGCCTGCGCGAGGAGGCCATGTCCATCCTGCAGCGCGAGGCGGAGCTGCAGGAGATCGTGCGGCTCATCGGGGTGGAAGCCCTTTCGGACACCGAGCGTCTGCTCATGGAGACGGCGAAGTCCCTGCGCGAGGACTTCCTGCAACAGAACGCCTTCGACGATGCCGACGCCTTCACCTCGCTGCGCAAGCAGTTCCTGCTGCTCAAGCTGATCTTGAAGTTCCATGCCGTGGCGAGCCAGGAGCTGGCGAAGGGCAGGAGCGTGGAGGAACTGCTGGACCTGCCCGTGCAGGAGGAGATTGCGCGGGCGAAGTTCATCCCCGAGGGCGACCTTGATAGGTTCGCCATACTTGAGGAAGAGGTCGCCGCCCAACTGGCGGCGCGGGTGGAGGAGACCGCGTTGCAGGAGGTCACGGGGCGGCCAGGCGTTAAAGCGGTCGGGGAGGGAGCCTGAAGATGGTCAAGGAATATCTCACCGTCAAGGAGATCGTGGGCCCCCTAGTCCTCTTGCAGGGGGTGGAGGGGGCGAAATACAACGAGCTGGTGGAGGTGGAGTTCCCCGACGGCTCCGTCGGGCTCGGCAACGTCCTCGAGGTGGAGGAGGACGTGGTGCTGCTGCAGTCCTTCGAGACCACCAGCGGCCTCAACATCGCGGAGACCAGGGTGCGTTTCACGGGGCGCAGCCTGGAACTGCCGGTGTGCAAGGATATCCTGGGCCGGGTTTTCGACGGCCTGGGCCGTCCCATTGACAAGGGCCCGCGCGTCATCCCGGAGAAAAAGCTGGACATCAACGGCAGCCCTATAAACCCCTTCGCCCGCGACTATCCCACCGACTTCATCCAGACCGGCATATCGGCCATCGACGGGCTGAACCCCCTGGTGCGCGGACAGAAGCTCCCCATCTTCTCGGGGGCCGGGCTCCCCCACAACCGCATCGCGGCCCAGATCGCCCGCCAGTCCGGCGTGCTGGGCGAGACGGAGGACTTCGCGGTGGTCTTCGCGACCATGGGCATCACCTTCGAGGAGGCGGATTTCTTCATCCGCGAGTTCCGCACCCAGGCCGCCCTGGAGCGCGCCGTGCTCTTCATCAATCTCGCCGACGACCCGGCCATCGAGCGCATCGCCACCCCGCGCATGGCCCTCACCGCGGCGGAGTACCTCGCCTACGAACAGGACATGCAGGTTCTGGTGCTGCTCACCGACATGACCTACTACTGCGAGGCCCTGCGCGAGATATCGGCGGCCCGTAAGGAGGTGCCGGGGCGGCGCGGCTACCCGGGATACCTCTATACCGACCTCGCCAGCATCTATGAGCGGGCGGGTAGGATAAAGGGCGCCAGGGGTTCCATCACCCAGATACCCGTGCTCTCCATGCCCGATGACGACAAGACCCATCCCATCCCCGACCTCACTGGGTATATCACCGAGGGACAGATCATCCTCTCGCGCGAGCTGCAGCGCCGGGGCATCTACCCGCCGCTGGACGTGCTGCCCTCCCTCTCGCGCCTCAAGGAGAAGGGCATCGGGGAGGGCAAGACGAGGGAGGACCACTCCGGCCTCTCCAACCAGCTTTTCTCCGCCTATGCCCGGGGCAAGGAGGCTAGGGAGCTCTCGGTCATCCTGGGCGAGGCTGCCCTGTCGGAGGAGGATAAGCTGTACGTGAAGTTCTCCGATGCCTTCGAGGAGAGCTTCATCCGCCAGGGCGAATACGAGAACCGCTCCATCGAGGAGACCCTGGCCGTCGGGTGGGAGCTGCTGAAGATACTGCCCCGCTCCGAGCTGAAGCGGGTCAAGGAGGAGCAGATAGAGAAGTACATGCAGGCGGAGGTGAACCGCTAGTTGGCGCGCATAAACGTCAATCCCAACCGCATGGAGCTGCTCAAGCTCCGCCGCCGCACCGCCATCGCCCGGCGCGGCCACAAGCTGCTCAAGGACAAGCTGGACGAGCTGATGAAACAGTTCTTGGGGCTGGTCAGGGAGAGCGGGAACCTGCGGGACGAGGTTGAGGTTAAACTGGCCGAGGCCTATACGGTGTTTTCCATAGCGCGCTCCGAGGTCATGACCGAGGAGGTCGAGGAGGCGCTGGCCGTGTCCTGCGCATCCCTGGAGCTGGAGGTCAGGGACGAAAGCATAATGGGCGTCAAGGTGCCGCATTTCGAGGTAGATCTCAGGGGCAGCTACGACTGCTATGGCCTCGCCACCACCCCCATGGCCTTTGACGCCGCCCTGCAGCATTACCGCGAACTCATCCCCATGCTCGTTTCCCTGGCGGAGGTGGAGAACAACGTCCGCCTGCTGGCGGTGGAGATCGAGAAGACCCGCCGCCGCGTCAACGCGCTGGAGTACGTGCTCATACCATCCCTGGAGGAGACGGTCACCTACATCACCATGAAGCTGGACGAGATGGAGCGCTCCTACCGCACCCAGCTCATGAAGATAAAGTCCATGCAGGAGGACGCGGCCCGAGCCACCGGGTAGAGGTCTTTCGATCTCTTATCCGGCCCAGGACTCCGGGTAACGGTCTCGCTCCGCTCTTTACGCTCCGCTCCGACCGACCCAGCAGTTTCTGGGCTGGGGCAGCGCAGATGGAGGGCTGCGACCTCCACCCGGCGCCCGGGCCGGGGGATTATATGAAGGTTCGCCCGGACGGAGTGTCTTACTGTTAGCAGCTGAATACGCCCGCCTCGTATCTCTATTCCGATGCTCTGTTCAGGTTGACCTTGGTTCTCGGTCAGGTTGGGTTTATATAGACGACACCCGGGCTAGACCCCTCCCTATAAGCCACTACAATGCCCGTTTCGGATTATGCTCAGCGCACGCTGCGCCCGACCTGGTGGTTCTCGGGCTGGTGGAAGCGCAGACGAAGCTTTGCCCGAGCATACGATACCCGGGCCGGGGTTTAAACAGGGGACACACGGGCCAGGCACTTCCCTGTTAACACCCATAATGCCCGTTTCGGTTTGGAATGCCAACGATCCGCTACGACCGACCATACATCGATCCGCATTTAGTGAAGCAGAGCATCGGAGAGTATAATGAACATGATATATGCTTCTCGCGGGAAACGGCTTTCTCTCCAAGGTGGTTCGGGGTGATGCTCAAACAGTTGTCGGACACCATCTCAACCCATCTCGGCGCATTGGTCGGGGAGATGCAGGAAGCCTTCGAGGCCAACCTGCCGACCTATGCGGGGCTGTCGCCCGACGCCAAGAGGGACATACGGGAGCTGGTGGAAAGGCTTGCCCTGCGCACCACCCAGTTCATGGCCGATGCGGGCGCGGGCCGCGAGGACCTCTACGCCTTTGCGCGCACCCTGGGCAGGAACCGCTCCCTGCAGAGCATACCCTTCGCCGACCTCGTGCGGGCCATCTACCTGGTGGAGTCGATCGTCTGGAAACGAGTCTTACCGAGCATGGGACAGATGGACATGGAACCCCAGGAGCTGCGCAAGCTGCTGGAGACTCAAAGCGAGCTCAACGCCAACCTCATCGCGGCGCTCTCGGCCGCCTACTCGGAGACCAAGGACGAGATGATAAACCGCCAGCTCAGGGAGCTTCATGGCCTGCTCGAGGTGGGCATGACCATAACCTCCACCATGGACCTGGACCGCGTTTTCCTGCAGATACTGGAGGTGGCGACGGGCATCATGCAGACCCCCATGGGCGCCGTCTACCTTCTTGACGAGGAGAAAGAGGAGCTGCGCCTGGTATCCCAGGTGGGCCTTGGCATGCCCTGGAGCAAGGGCCGCCGCGTCTTTCTGGCCCGTTCGCTGCTCTCCCAGGCCATGGAGGACAACGCTCCCGTCACCGCGCTGGACGCCCGCCTGCGCGGCTTGAGCCTGCCGTCACCCGCGCTGGGAGGAAGGGTGCGTTCCGTGCTTTCCTGCCCCATCCTTAAGGACGACCAGCCCATAGGAGGCCTGGAGCTGTACGACGTGGAGCCACGTTCCTACAACCGCCTGGACATGGCCCTGCTGGCCGCCTTCGCGCCCCAGGCGGGGGTGGCTATCGAGAACGCCCGCCTGTTCGAGCTGGAAAGGAAGAGGAGACGCCAGACGGTGGAGCTCAAGGAACTGGCCGAGGCTATAGCCGGGGCGATGTCTTTCAGGCAGGCCATGGGTATCATGGTGCGCAGCCTGGTGATGATCTTGGGGGCGGACAAGTGCCTACTCTTCTTCTACGATTCCGAGACCGGGAAGCTTGAGTTCGCGCGTGGTTATGGCCTGACCTCGTCCATGCTCAAGTACCTCCAGTCCGGGACCTGGGGACTAGAGGACCTGGACGAGGCCACCATCCTGGCCATCGACCAGCAGGAGGTGATAATAACCGAGGACGCGCTCATAGACCCCAGGATCAACGTCGGCTACGCCCGCTTCCTCAAGATGAGGGCATGCATCATCGCGCCGCTCATCTACGGTGGGAAGGTAAACGGCGTGCTGGCCATCGGCAGCAACACCAAGACCAGCCTCTTCGAGGAAGCGGACCGGGAGATGATAGCGGTGATCCTGGACCAGGTGACCCTGGCTATCGAGCAGGTGAGGATGCGGGAGCGTGCCAGGGAGAGAGAGCGCAGGCTGCAGGAGCTGGAGGCGAGCGAGCGCGTCTTCGTCGAGAGGGAGCGCAGCGAGGCCGTCATCTCAGCCAGCCCCGATGCTATCTTCCTGGTGGACAGGGAGCGCTACATCAACCTCTTCAACCCCGCCGCCGCCGAGCTCTTCGGCTGGCGGGAGGAGGAAGCGGTGGGCAGGCACGTACACGAGATAATCTACAGAGAGACGGGGTTGGAGCCGGGGGCCTGTTCGCGTGATGACTGCCCGGTGGAGGCCGCCTTCCGCGGCGAAGGGGCCAGGATAAAAGAGCTGGAGTACGAACGCCGGGACGGCAGCAAGGTCTGGATCGCAGGCACTTTCTCCGTGATAAGGAACCGCAAGCGCCAGATCGAGAACGTGGTCTGCATCTTCCGTGACATCAGTGAGCAGAAGCGGCTGCAGCACCTGGCGCTGGTGGACAAGGAGTTGGACATCGCCTCGCATATCCAGAGCGCCCTGCTTCCGGAGGGGCCGTTGGACTGCCGCACCGCGCGGGTGCTGGTACACCAGGAACAGGCGCGCATCGTGGGGGGTGACTGGTACGATTTCTGGGAGGACGGCGACAACCTCATGCTGGTCATAGGTGATGCCACGGGAAGCGGTATCCCCGCGGCGCTGCTGGCCACCCTGGCCATGAGCGCAATACGGGCTGAGGCGAAAAAACGCGGCGATATCCTGGAGGTGCTCAACAGGGCCAACAGCGCCATTGTGCCCAACCGCCTGGAGGACCGCTTCATCACCGTTTTCTATAGCGAGCTGGACCTCAACACCCTGAGACTGCGCTATGTCAACGCTGGCCACAACGACCCACTGCTCATACGCGGCGGCACGGAGATCATGACCCTGGGCTGTGAGAAGAGGACCATACTGGGCATCTTCGATAAGCCCGAGCTCGATGTGCAAGAGGTCCAGCTCGAGCACGGGGACCGCATCTTCATCTATACCGACGGAGTCGTCGAATGCCGGGATTCGCGGCGGCGCATGTTCGGCGAGAACCGCCTCAGGCGTTACCTGAGGCACGCCGGTTCCAGGGCGCCGCGCGCTTTTATCGACGGGCTGGTCGACACCCTGAAGGGGTTCAGCGGCGGCAGGATGGACGACGACTTCACCATACTGCTCTGCGATATAAAGAAACGCTAGGGTTCCCGAGACCGGGAGGGTTGCGGTCCCAGTAGATGGCACTTTTACGGCCCGAGTCTCCAGGTAACGGTCTCGCTTAGCGCGCATCCTAACTCCGAGGAAGAAGATACCCGAGGTTTGCGCGCACGCTGCGACCGACCTGGTAGTTCTCGGGCAAGTGGCAGCGCAGACGGAGGACTCCCGAACCATCCTCCGGTTCTCGGGAAAGGGTTTTGGATACAGGAGACACCCGGGCGGAGACCCTTCATGTTAACCACCTCTATGCGCGGTTCTTGCGACCGACCTGGTAGTTCTCGGGCAAGTGGCAGCGCAGACGGAGGACTCCCGAACCATCCTCCGGTTCTCGGGAAAGGGTTTTAGGTATAGTCAACACAAGGGCGGAGCTGCTTCTTTTCAACTATGTGAAATGCACATCCTGAACCATATATAATCATAGAACCGACGTTCGTTCGTATCTCGGAGGGAAGGTACTCGATGAGGATCGGGGAGGTAACGCCGCAGCGGGCGAGGGATTTCGTGGCGGATTGGCCTATCTATTCCCGCGATACGGAGAACCCGCTGTGGTTGGATCCGGACGAGCTTAGAGGGCTGCAAGAGCGCAACCTGCGCAGGCAGCTGGAGCTGTTGGCTGCCGCGAGCCCGTATTACAGCGAGCTGTTCAGGCGCGAAAAGGTGGCGGTGGAGAAGATAGTCTCCCTGCGGGACCTGGAGCGCGTGCCGGTCACCCACAAGGAATCGTATCTTGCCGATCCCTTTGCGTTCCTCCTGGCGTCAGACCCGCCACAGCCGCTGGACGTCACCTACGAGATAACCTACACTTCGGGCACTACCACCGGCGCTCCCGCCCCTTTCTTCAACACCACCTATGACATGTTCAACCTCAGCCTGCAGCAGCGCCGCAAGGCCGAGATCACCTGGATAACCCCCCGGGATACGCTGCTGAACCTCTTTCACTACGGGAGCCTGCCCCA
>CAYPZH010000055.1:0-11551 GCA_964415205.1 uncultured Actinomycetota bacterium
AGTCTCTTCCCTTTTCTCGGCTGCGGCATCTATACTACCTCTCGTGTTCTCGGGCAGGCAGGCGCTCAGTCATCCTTGGAACGCAGCTTGAGCCCTCTCTTCTCCAGTTTTTCTTTCACGTCCTCGATGGAGCGCGCCCCGAAGCTGCGCAGGGCCAGCAGGTCGTCCTCCGTCTTCTCAACCAGTTGCCCTACGGTGCTGATGCCTCCGCGGTGCAGGCAGTTAAGCACCCTCACCGGGAGCTCCAGGTCCTCTATGGACAGCGCATAATGGCTGCTGCCGGGCTGCTTCTGCTCCGCCCCGAAGAGCGTCTCCGCCATCTCTTCCTCGCCCTCGGCGAGCGAGGTGAAGATGTTGATGTGCCCCGCCAGTATTTGCGCCGCCTTGAGCAGCGCCTCCTTGGCGTTGATGCTGCCGTTGGTATAGATATCGAGTATCAGCTTATCGTAGTCGGTGCGCTGTCCCACGCGGGTGTCCTCCACCCGGTAGGAAACGCGTATCACGGGTGAGAACATGGCGTCCAGAGGGATGCTTCCTGCCCCCTCCCTGTATCCGCCGATATGCTCGGCCGAAACGTATCCCCTTCCCTTTTGCGCCGTCAGGTCCATCCTCAGACGCGCTTTCTTGTTCAAGGTGCATATCTTCAGGTCCTCGTTGACGATCTCCACCCCGTCTGGCACCTCGATGTCTTTGGCTTTGACCTCCTTGGGGCCCGTGACGTCTAGGGAAAGCGCGTACTGCCCCTCCCCCTCTATCCTCAGGATTACCCCCTTGAGGTTGAGGATGATGTCCATGCTGTCTTCCTTGACGCCGTCGATGGTGGAGAACTCGTGCATCACGCCGTCTATGCGTATCGAGGTTATCGCGCCGCCGGGTATCGAGGAGAGAAGGATGAGTCGCATGGAGTTGCCCAGGGTATGGCCGAGCCCTCTCTCCAGTGGTTCTATGATGAACCTACCGTAGGAATCGTCCTTCTTCTCGTCCTTCTTGTCCTCTCTCTTCTCCTCCACGATATGGGGTTTCTGCATCTCAAGAACCAAGGCCTGTTCCCTCCTTATTCGGCCCGAGGACTCGAGCCCGCCTGGTCATGCCACCTACTTGGAATAAAGCTCCACGATAAGGTGTTCCTTCAACGGCAATTCAATGTCTTCCCTCTTGGGCTGGGATACTACCTCGATACGCCGTTTATCCAGATCGACTTTGAGCCAGGGCGCCACCGGCCGCCCTTCCGCGAACTTCACCGCCTGCAGGACGCGTACCATGTCCCTGCTCTTGGGTTTGAGCTCCACCACGTCCCCTTCCTTGGTCTGGTAGGATGGGATGTTCACCTTGCGCCCGTTGACGGTCACGTGGCCGTGCAGGACCATCTGCCGCGCGTCTTTGCGGGAAGAAGCCAGCCCGCCCCGGTAAACGATGTTGTCCAGCCTGCCCTCCAGCAGGAAGAGCAGGTTCTCGCCGGTTATGCCCTGCTGGCGCGAGGCCTTGCCGTAGTAGCGCCGGAACTGCTTTTCGAGCACGCCGTAGATGCGCTTGGCCTTCTGTTTCTCGCGCAGCTGCAGTAGGTACTCCGTCTCCTTGACGCGTCCACGGCCGTGCTCGCCGGGAGCGTAGGGACGCCTTTCCATGGCGCACTTGTCGCTTTCGCAGCGCGCCCCCTTGAGGAAGAGCTTGCTTCCCTCGCGGCGGCACTGCTTGCAGGATGGGTCGGTATTCCTGGCCATTGCTTTTCCTCTACACCCTTCTTCTCTTCTTGGGCCGGCAGCCGTTGTGGGGTTGCGGCGTCTCGTCGGTTATGCTGGCGACCTCCAGCCCGTTGGCCTGCAGGGTCCTGATGGCCGTCTCCCTTCCCGAGCCCGGTCCTTTCACGAAAACGTCGACTTTCTTCATGCCGAACTCCTGGGCGGCCTTCCTGGCAACGTTCTCCGCGGCCTGCTGCGCCGCGTAGGGAGTGCTCTTGCGTGAGCCCTTGAACCCCACCGTCCCCGAACTGCTCCAGGTGAGAGTGTCTCCGCCCTTGTCGGTTATGGTGATGATGGTGTTGTTGAAGGTCGACTTGATGTGCGCCTCACCGTGCAGCACCGTCTTCTTTTCTTTCTTCCTGCCTCTTCCTCTGCCTTTCGTGGGCTTGGCCAAAACTCAACCTCCTGCCGCGGTCATATTCTCTCCGCTTCCCCTCCGGTCCTACTTCTTCCTCTTCACGCCCACCGTCTTGCGCGGTCCCTTGCGAGTGCGTGCGTTGGTGTGGGTTCGCTGTCCCCGTACGGGCAGGCCTACGCGGTGGCGCAGGCCCTGGTAGCAGCCTATCTCCATCTTCCTCTTTATGTTCTGCGCCACCTCGCGCCGCAGATCTCCCTCCACCTTGAGGTTCTGGTCTATATACGAGCGCAGGCGAACCACTTCCTCGTCGGTGAGGTTGCGCACTTTGGTGTTGGGGTCTATCTGACAGTTTGCCAGTATATTCCTGGAGGTGGTCCTTCCGATACCGAAGATATAGGTAAGGGATATCTCCACCCGCTTGTCTCTGGGAAGATCAACACCCGCTATACGTGCCAAGACCTCATACCTCCCTCGGGTCAACCCTGCCTCTGCTTGTGGCGCGGGTTCTGGCAGATGACCAGCACCCTGCCGTTGCGGCGGATTATCTTGCATTTATCGCACATCTTCTTGACCGATGCCCTTACCTTCATCTCCCGGTCGTCCCTTCCAGCTTTGTTGCTCTCACTTGTACCTGTAAACTATCCTCCCGCGATTGATGTCGTAGGGGGAGATCTCCACCACGACCTTGTCTCCGGGGAGGATGCGTATATAGTGCATCCTCATCTTGCCAGAAATGTGCGCCAAAAGCTTGTGGCCGTTTTCCAGTTCCACCCGGAACATCGCGTTGGGCAGCGGTTCCAGGACGGTCCCTTCGACCTCTACGGCGCCTTCTTTCTTGGCCAATCCTCACTCTCCCCGCGCGGCCGCGTCAGCTGCCGTGGCCTGCGACTATATTTACGCATCAGCCTTGTATTTTAACAAACTCAACCATGTTCGTCCATACGACCCGCTCAGGGTAGGGTCAGTATGAGCGGCCCGTCCACGGTCACCGCGACGGTGTGCTCAAAATGGGCTGAGAGCCCGCCGTCCACGGTGCGCACCGTCCAGCCGTCTCTTTCGTCCACCTCCACCTCGTAGGTGCCCTCGTTGACCATGGGCTCGAGCGCGAAGGTCATGCCCTCCTCCAGCAGTGGACCCCTTCCCGCGGGCCCGTAATTGGGTATCTGGGGGTCCTCGTGCATGTCCTTGCCGATACCGTGTCCCACGAACTGGACCACCACCGAAAAGCCCTCCTTCTCCACCGCCCGCTGGATGGCGTTGGATATGTCTCCCAGCCGTCTGCCGGGCCGGCATTCGTCAATCCCCGCCCGCAGAGCCTCCCTCGTCGCCTCCATGAGATGGCTAGCGGTGCCGGAGACCTCTCCCACGGCGTAGGTGCGGGCGGCGTCTCCCTGGTAACCCTCCAGGATGACCCCGACGTCCACACCGATGATGTCGCCCTCCTCCAGCCGGGTCTCGTCCGGTATGCCGTGCACCACGACGTCGTTTACCGACGTGCAAATGGAGGCGGGGAAACCCCGGTAGCCCAGGAAAGAGGGGATGCCGTTCCTCTCCCTGATGTATTCCTCCGACAGCTCGTTTAAGGTCTCGGTCTTGACGCCGGGCTTTATGTGCTGCTCCAGCATATCCAGGACTCCCGCCACGATGCGCCCCGCTTCGCGCATCTTGTCGATCTCTTCCCGCGACTTCCTGATTATCATCTTAACCCTCTAATACAGCCCGTATGGCAACGAAGACCCCATCGGGGTCCTGGCCGCCGTCGATATCCCGCAGCAGGCCTTTGCCCTGGTAGTAGTCTATGAGCGGCTGGGTCTTCTCTTTGTATTCCTCCAGGCGCGCCCGCACCGTCTCCTCGCCGTCATCATCGCGGCAGTAAAGCTCTCCCCCGCATTCGTCGCATACCCCTTCTTTCTCCGGGGGGTCGAAGATGAGGTGGCAGACGCTGCCGCAGGCGCTGCAGGTCCTGCGCGCCGTCAGCCTCTCCACCACCACCTCGTCCGGGACCTGGATGTTGACCACGTGGTCTATGGACATGCCCGTCTCCACCAGCATCGCGCTCAGCGCATCCGCCTGCGCCACCGTGCGGGGAAAACCGTCGAGGATGAAACCCTGGCGGCAGTCGGGTGCCTCCAGCCTGTCCCTTACTATATTGATGACCAGCTCGTCGGGGACGAGTTCCCCCCGGTCCATGTAACCCTTGGCCTCGAGGCCGAGCTGCGTGCCCTTCCTGAGGTTCTCCCGGACGATGTCACCGGGGGAGATGTGGGGCAGGCCGTAAAGGGAGGCTATCCTCTCGGCCTGGGTGCCCTTTCCGGCCCCCGGCGGCCCCAGCAGTATCAGGTTCATGCCTTCACCCATTCCGCCGCCCCTAGCCGAGGAATCCCTCGTAGTGCCGCATCTGCAGCTGGGCCTCTATCTGCTTCATGGTCTCCAGGGAAACACCGACGATGATCATGATGGCGGCGCCGCCGAAGGGTATCTCCCTGGTGCCGAAGAAATAGAACATCACCGCCGGCAACAGCGCTATGGCCGCCAGGGCTATGGAACCGGGAAGGGTGATGCGGTTGATGACCTTGCTGAAATATATGGCCGTGGGCGTCCCCGGCCTTATCCCGGGCACGAAAGCGCCGTACTTCTTCAGGTGCTCGGCCTGGGTATAGGGGTCGAAAACGATATAGGTGTAGAAATAGGCGAAGAAGATTATCATGCCGGTGTAGATGACGAAATAGAGCCAGCCCTGGGTGAGGGTCTCCGCGAAGCCCTTCAGGGCGGGGATGAACTGCGCCAGCATGGTGGGGAAAAAGATGACCGACGACGCGAAGATGATGGGGATGACCCCGGAGGTGTTGAGCTTGAGCGGGATATAGGTAGTCCCCCCCATGGTCATACGCCTCCCACGGATCTGTTTGGCATACTGCACCGGGATGCGCCTCTGCCCCTGGTCGAGATAGATGAAGAACACGACCACCCCCAGGGTCATCACCACCGTTATGATGATGCCGTAGACCATGCTGCCGTAGCGGAGATCTGTCTGTTCGATAAGCGTTCTGAACTCCGTGGGGACGCGGGCGATGATGGAGGTGAAGATGAGGATGGACATGCCGTTGCCGATACCGCGCTCGGTTATCAGTTCGCCGAACCACATCAGCAGCGCCATGCCAGCGGTGAGGGCGACCACGATGATGATGCCCTTGAGCCAGGTGAACTCGAGTATCTTCAGGCCCTCTTCGCCCACGGTCTGGCGCGAGAAGGTATAGACCAGGCCGATGGACTGCATGAGCGCCAGGCCGAGGGTGAGGTAACGGGTCACCTGGGTGATCTTGCGCCGCCCCGACTCTCCCTCTTCCTGCCACTGCTTGAGCTTGGGGATCACCGCCACCAGCATCTCCATGATGATGGCCGAGGTGATGTAGGGCATGATGCCCAGACCGAAGATGGCCAGCTGGGCCAGGGCACCACCGGAGAAGAAGTTGAGGAACCCCAGTATGCCCCCTTCCTGCACCAGCTGGTCCAGGGCGGTGGTGTTGATGCCGGGCGAAGGTATGGCGCACCCCAGGCGGTACAGGAGGACGATCATCAGGGTGAAGAGGATCTTGCTGCGAAGATCCGCGATCTTGACTACGTTGCGGAAGGTGCGGAGCAAGCTATACCACCTCTGCGTTTCCCCCGGCGGCCTCTATCTTCGCAACGGCGGCGCGGGTGAAGGCATGCGCCTTCACCGTCAGCCTGCGCTCGAGTTCTCCCCTCCCCAGTACCTTGACCTCTCTGTCCAGCTTCCTGAGCATTCCTCTCTCAACCAGGACCTCGGGGGTGACGGTGTCGCCATCGGTGAAGTCGTTCAGCTTCTCCACGTTGACCAGGTGAAACACCTTTTTGTTGCGCGGCTTGAAACCGCGCAGCTTGGGTACGCGCCTCTGCAGGGGCATCTGCCCGCCCTCGAAACCGATGCGGGTCTTGGAGCGGGCTTTCTGCCCCTTCATCCCCCGTCCGCTGGTCTTGCCATGGCCCGAGGACCGCCCCCTGCCCACCCTTTTCGGGGACGAGACGGAGCCTTTCGCCGGCTTGAGGTCATTGATCTTGAGCGTCATCCTGTTTCTCGCTTTCACAGGGCTCCACCTTGACCAGGTGGTCTATCCTTTTGATCATGCCTTTTATCTCCGGGGTGTCTCTGTGCACCACGGAATGGTTCATCTTCTTCAGGCCCAGCGCGCGCACCGTGCGCCGCTGCACCGCGGGGCGCCCGATAGGGCTGCGGACCAGGGTTATGCGTAGCATGTTCTCGCCGCTCTTCAAGCTTCCACCGCCTCCCCGGCCTTGCGCAGCTGCGCCTGCCGCAGCTTGGCCACCTCGCGCGTGCGGTTGATGGACTTCAGCCCCTCCACCGTCGCCTTCACCACGTTTACGGGATTGCGCGACCCGTAGGTCTTGGTCAGGATGTCCTGGACCCCGGAGAGCTCGATGACCGCACGCACCGGGCCGCCCGCGATCACGCCGGTGCCCTCGCTGGCGGGCTTGAGCAGGACCCGGGAAGACTCGTATTTCCCCACCACTTTATAGGGTATGGTCGTCCCGCGTGTAGGGACTTTGAACAGGTTGCGCTTCGCCTTCTCCACGCCCTTCTGTATGGCCAGGGGCACTTCGCGCGCCTTGCCGTAGCCGTATCCCACCATGCCAGCATTATCTCCCACCACGACCAGGGCGGTGAAGCTGAACCGGCGGCCTCCTTTGACCACCTTGGCCACGCGGTTGATATGTATTACTCTTTCCTCAAGTTCTAGTGCTGTCGGGTCTATCTTCGGCATGTGCAACCTCCGCGCTCATCCTCTACGTGGGTCTCAAAACACCAGGCCGCCCTCGCGGGCCCCTTCGGCCAGGGCCTTCACCCGGCCGTGATACAGGTTGCCTCCGCGCTCGAACACCACTTTTTCCACGCCCTTATCGCGGGCCCGGCGGGCGAGGTTGCGGCCGACCTCGGCTGCCACGTCGCTCTTGCTTTTCCCCGCCGTATCGAATCCTTTTTCCATACTGGACGCGCTGACCAGGGTGCGTCCCTCCCGGTCGTCTATGATCTGGGCGTATATGTGCCGGTTGCTGCGGAAGACCGACAGTCTCGGCCTCTCGGCATTTCCCGACACCTTCTTGCGCACCCGCCGGTGGCGGCGCTTCCTTCCCAGCCGTTTCGGGTCCGTCTTCTTCATCCCGCGCTCACTCTCTCCCGTTCATGACGCGGCATCATACCGCGGTCTTGCCAGCCTTGCGTCTGATGTACTCACCGGCGTAACGCACTCCCTTTCCCTTGTACGGGTCGGGTTTGCGCAGGGCCCTTATCTTGGCCGCCATCTCTCCCACCATCTGCTTGTCGATGCCCTTGACCCTGAGTTTGGTCGGCGTCACCACCTCGAACTCGATACCCTCCGGCGCCATGACCGTGATGGGATGGGAGAACCCCAGGGTGAGCTCGACATCCCTGCCCTTGGCCACGGCGCGATATCCGACACCGTGTATCTCCAGGTTCTTCTCGTAACCGTTGGTTACCCCCTCGACCATATTGGCGATGAGGGAGCGCGTGAGCCCGTGCAGCGACCTGTGCATCCCCTCGTCGGACGGCCGTTTAACCAGCACGGCACCTTCCTCTATGGTTATCTCCATATCCGGGTGGAATTCCCGCGACAGCTCGCCCCGGGGGCCCTTGGCCGTGACCTTGTTGCCCTCCACCCTGACTTCCGTCCCCGCCGGGATGGGTATGGGCATCCTGCCTATCCTCGACAATTCGAACCTCCAGCTCTCTATCCGCTACCACACGTAGGCTATGACTTCGCCCCCGACCTTCTTCTCCCTCGCCTCGCGGTCGGTGATCACACCCTTGGAGGTGGAGATGATGGCGATGCCGATACCGCCCAGTACCCGGGGCACGTCGGTCTTCTTGCTGTAAACCCTGAGGCCGGGCTTACTGATCCTCTTGATGCCATTGATCAACTGTTCCCGGTTGGGACCGTACTTCAAGGTCATCTTCAGGGTATCGAAGCTCTCGCCCTTCACCACTTCGTACCCGGCAATGTAGCCCTCCCTCTGCAGTATCTCCGCGATGGACTCCTTTATCCTGGAAAAAGGCATCTCCACCGTATCGTGGTGTGCCGTACTGGCGTTGCGGATACGGGTCAGCATGTCCGCGATTGGATCGGTCATGGTCATACGCTATCCGCCCCCTTACCAGCTCGATTTGGTCATGCCCGGGATCTCACCCTCGTGGGCCAGCTCGCGCAGGCAGATACGGCAGAGGTTGAACTTGCGGAAATACCCCCGCGGTCGGCCGCAGCGCCTGCACCGGTTGTAAGCCCGGGTGCTGAACTTGGGAGATCTCTGCTGTTTGGCGACCAGCGATTTCTTTGCCATCAAGCCTCTCCTTATCACTTACCGCGGAAGGGCATACCCATGGCGTCCAGCAGGGCCAGCCCCTCCTCGTCCGTCGGTGCAGTGGTCACGATGGTTATATCCATGCCTCTTACCCGGTCGATATCGTCGTAGTCTATCTCCGGGAACACCAGCTGTTCGTCCAGGCCCAGGTTGAAATTCCCCCTGCCGTCGAAGGACTTGGGGTTGAGCCCGCGGAAGTCCCTCACCCGGGGTATGGCCAGCGATATGAGGCGGTCGAGGAACTCGTACATGCGGTTGCCGCGCAGGGTGACCTTGCAGCCCACGGACATGCCGGTGCGCAGCTTGAAGCCCGCCACCGACTTGCGGGCGCGGTTCAGTTTCGGCTTCTGCCCGGTGATCAAGGCCATGTCCTTCATGGCCCCGTCTATGGCCTTGGGGTCGTGCGCTCCTTCGCCCACTCCCATGTTCACCACGATCTTCTCCAGGCGCGGGACCTGCAGGTCGTTGCCGTAGCCGAACCTCCCCTTCAAGGCGGGCACGACTTCCTGGTGATACTTCTCTTTTAACCTCGGTACCATGCTTCCTTCCTCGGCCTTGTCCTCGCCTCTAATCCAGGTCCGCCCCGCACTTGCGGCAGACCCTTTTTTTCACTCCGCTTGCATCGACGCGGTAGCCGACCCTGATGGCGCGGCTGCACGAATCGCACACGAGCGCGATGTTGGATATATCGATGGGCGCCTCTTTGGTCACGATGCCTCCCTGGGGGTTCTCCTGCGAGGGCCGTGTATGCCTCTTCACCAGGTTCACGCCCTCCACCACGACGCGCCCGTCCTCCGGGAAACTCTTGAGCACCTTTCCCTGCTTCCCCCGGTACTTGCCGGTGAGGACCTCGACCCTGTCGCCTTTCTTTATCTTCAATCCACCCATGACCGACTCTCCTCGCTCGGCGCTCACAGTACCTCGGGGGCCAGTGATATTATCTTCATGAACTTCTTCTCGCGCAGTTCCCTGGCCACCGGCCCGAATATGCGCGTACCGCGCGGGTCCTTGACCTCGTTTATCAGGACTACGGCATTCTCATCGAACTTGATATACGACCCGTCCTGGCGGCGGCGTTCTTTCTTCGTGCGCACCACAACCGCCCGCACCACTTCTCCCTTTTTCACCCCGCCGCCCGGCGTCGCCGCCTTGACCGTGCCCACCACGATATCGCCCGCGTAGGCGTAGCGGCGTCCCGAACCTCCCAGGACCCTGATCACCAGCAGTTCACGGGCGCCGGTATTATCGGCGATCCTGACTCGCGATTCCGCCTGTATCATGACCTTCCTCCGAATCGCGGTTATCTACCGCTATTCCGCTTTCTCCACGATCTCCACCAGGCGCCAGCGCTTGGCGCGGGAGATCGGCCTCGTCTCCATGATGCGCACCACGTCGCCCACGCCGCACTGGTTCTCCTCGTCATGCGCCGTGTATTTCTTGCTGCGGCGGACGATCTTGCCGTAAAGCGGGTGGGGCATGCGCGTCTCCACGTTCACGACGATGGTCTTGTCCATTTTGTCAGAGACCACCGTGCCCGTCCGCACCTTCCTCCTGCTCGTCCTCTCCGGCATATTCCGTTTACCCTCCTCCGAGCCAAGCACCTAGGATGCCTCCTCACCGAGCTCCTGTTCCCTTATCACTGTGCATATACGCGCGATGTCCCGTTTCGCCTCCATTATCTTCGAGGTATTGTCGAGCTGACCGGTCGCCGCCTGAAAGCGCAGGTTGAACAGCTCTTCCTTGGCCTCCTTCAGCCTCTGTGTCAGCTCCTCACGGGAATATTCGCGCAGCTCTCTCGCTTTCAAATCATTCACCACCCGTGGTCTCCCGCTTGACGAAACGGCATTTCATGGGCATCTTATGCGCGGCCCTGCGCATGGCCTCGACCGCCGTCTGCTCGGGCACGCCGGAGAGCTCGAACATAACCCGCCCCGGCTTGACCACCGCCACCCAGTGGTCGGGATTGCCTTTCCCGCTCCCCATGCGTGTCTCAGCCGGCTTCTTCGACACCGGCTTGTCGGGAAAGATGTTTATCCACACCTTCCCGCTCCTCTTCACATGCCTGGTGATAGCCACCCTGGCCGCCTCGATCTGGCGCGCCGTCACCCAGGAAGGCTCCAGAGCCTGCAGTCCGTAGTCCCCGAAGTGGATCTTGGTCCCGCCTTTGGAGCGGCCCTTCATACGCCCGCGCTGGACCTTCCTGTGCTTGAACTTACGCGGCATCAGCATGAGCTGCTATTCCTCCTCGACCTCTTGCCCGCCACCGGCTCCCTCAACCGCCGCCACCGCAGCCTTCTCCTCCGCTCCGGTTTGCCCGGTACTCTCTTCGCCCATGGCTGCCGCGGGTTCCGCCTTAGGCGCTGGCAGGCTTGTTCCCGCTCCGGCCTCGGCCTGCGCGGCTTTCCTGCCCCCCTCGCCCGCGGAGGTGCCTTTCTCTTTCAGTGCCGCCGGTTCCTCTCCCGCGCCTGTGGCCTTGGACCTGCGCTCCGGCTCCGCGATCAGGCCTTTGTATATCCATACCTTCACGCCTATGACCCCCATGGTGGTGCGGGCGACGTAATAGCCGTAGTCGATGTCCGCCCGCAGGGTCTGCAGGGGCACCTGTCCCTCCCGGTACCACTCTCTGCGCGCCATCTCAGCGCCACCCAGCCTCCCCGAGCAGGAGACCTTGATGCCCTTGGCCCCCGCACGTATGGCGTTCTGCACCGACCTCTTCATGGCGCGCCGGAAGGATACCCTGCCCTCCAGCTGCTCGGCGATGTTCTGTGCCACCAGGAACGCGTCCAGCTCCGGCGTGTTGACCTCCTGTATGTTCACCTGTACGTCCTTGCCGGTCATCTCGGCCAGATCCCGCTTGATGCGGTCCACCTCCGCGCCCCGGCGGCCGATGACTATGCCGGGCCTGGCGGTGAATATGTCCACCCTGATGCGCTTGGTGGTGCGCTCTATCTCCACGCGCGAGACGGCCGCTCTCCGCAGGTGCTGTTTGATTAACCGGCGAATGCACTGTCCCATTGGACCATGTTGGGATAAAACCCGC
>CAYPZH010000055.1:11561-15324 GCA_964415205.1 uncultured Actinomycetota bacterium
CTGTTTGATGTAGCGGCGGATGGACAGGTCCTCTTGGAGCAGGTCGGCGTAATCCCGGCTGGCGAACCAGCGGGACTTCCAGTCGTATATCACTCCCAGGCGAAAACCGTACGGATGGACCTTCTGACCCACACTCTCATCCTTTCCTTCGCACTCCGGCGCGCCGTTTCGAGCCCCGACGGCCTTTCCCCTCGAGCTGCTCGCGCTCGCCGACGATCACCGTGATATGGCTGGTACGCTTGCGTATGCGGGTGGCCCGGCCGTAAGCGCGGGGCCTCCAGCGCTTCAGCGTCGACCCCTCGTCCACGAAACAGTTGACCACCATGAGGTCGTCGGCGCGCAGGCCTTTATTGTGCTCCGCATTGGCCACCGCAGATTCCAGCACCTTGCCCACCAGGCGCGCGGCGCTCTGGGTGGAGAAGGTGGTGATATACCGGGCCTCCTCCAGGTCCTTCCCGCGCACCAGGTCCGCTATCTGCCTGGCCTTATACGGCGATACCCGTACGTGCCTGGCCACCGCGCGTACCGTGACTCTATCGTCTGAGTCCGCCATGTTCCTCTCCCGCCTCTTGCCTTTCCTTCCGCCCGCCTACTTCAAGCGCGTAGGCCGCTCGTGGGCGTGCCCGTGCCTGGTGCGGCGTCGCGTGGGGGCAAACTCCCCCAGCTTATGCCCCACCATGTTCTCGGTTACGTACACCGGCACGTGCCTCTTGCCGTCATGCACCGCTATGGTATGCCCCACCATCTCCGGGAAGATGGTCGAGCGCCGCGACCAGGTCTTTACCACCCGTTTCTCGTTGCGCCGGTTCAGCTCCTCGATCTTGAAGTAAAGCTTCTCATCGATGAACGGGCCTTTTTTCAGCGACCTGCCCAAGGCTACCTCACTCTCCTTCAGCTCTTCCTGCGGCGTACGATATATTTATCCGACGGCTTGTTCTTCTTGCGCGTCCGGTAGCCCAGGGTGGGTTTGCCCCATGGCGTGACCGGATGGCGCCCGGCTGAACTCTTGCCCTCACCGCCGCCATGGGGATGGTCCACGGGGTTCATCACCGTGCCGCGTACGGTGGGGCGCCGCCCCTTGTGGCGGCCGCGCCCCGCCTTACCCTCGGAGAGGAGTTCGTGCTCCACGTTCCCGATCTGGCCGATGGTGGCGCGGCAGTTGATGTTCACCAGGCGGACTTCGCTCGAGGGCAACCGCACGTGGGCGAAGTCGCCCTCCTTGGCCATGAGCTGCGCCGAGGCGCCTGCGGAACGCACCATCTTGCCCCCCGCCCCCGGCTTGAGCTCGATATTGTGGATGGTCGTGCCCACCGGTATGGACGAGAGCGGCAGCGCGTTTCCCGGCTTGATGTCCGCGCCGGGGCCTGACATCACCCGGTCACCTACCTTGAGCTTTAACGGGGCCAGGATGTATCTTTTCTCGCCGTCCTCGTAATGCAGGAGGGCGATGCGCGCGCTGCGGTTGGGGTCGTACTCGATTGCCGCCACCTTCGCAGCGATGTTATCCTTGTCCCGCTTGAAGTCCACGATGCGGTACTTTCGCTTGTTGCGCCCTCCCTTGTGACGGGTGGTGATCCTTCCCTTGTTGTTGCGCCCCGCCTTGTAGTTCATGGGGGCGAGCAGGGTCTTCTCCGGCTCCTTCTTGGTGATCTCCGAGAAATCGGAGACGGAGGCGAACCTTCTCCCCGGCGAGGTGGGCTTGTATCTCTTGATGCTCATTACCTTACCGTCCTGTCATCCATCAGCCCAGCGGGCCTTCGAAAAACTCTATGCTGAAACCAGGGGCCAGCGTGACCACAGCCTTCTTGCGCGCCCTGGTCTGGCCGGAGGTCCAACCCTGCCGCTTCGGCTTGGGGGGGACCTTGATGGTGTTAACGCCGGAGACCTTAACGTTGAAGATCTCCTCCACCGCCTTGCGCACCTCCGTCTTGTGCGCCTTGGGGTGCACCTCGAAGGTGTACTTGTTGTGGTCCAGGAGCGAGTAACTCTTCTCCGAGATTATGGGACGGATGATGACGTCATGCGCGTCCTTCATCTTCCCCTCCTTCCTGCAACTTCTCCAGAGACGAGCGGGTGAAGATGACCCGGTCGCTCGCCAGGACGTCGTAGGTGTTCAGGTGCTCCACCAGGATAACGTCCACGAACGGCAGGTTGCGCACCGACCTGAACAGGTTCTCGTCGTCTTCCGCCAGCACCAGGAGTACCTGGTCGTCAACCCCTAGGGCCTCGAAGATGGAGGCGGCCAGTTTGGTCTTGGGCTCCGAGAGCGTGAAGTCCTCGAGCACCATCACCCTCTCCTCCTCCGCGCGGGCGCTCAGGGCGGAGCGCAGCGCCAGCTTGCGCACCTTGCGGTTCACCTTGAAGCCGAAGTCACGCGGCTGCGGCCCGTGCACCGTGCCCCCGCCCCTCCAGATGGGGGAGCGGGTGGAACCGGCGCGGGCCCTGCCGGTGCCCTTCTGCCTCCACGGCTTGCGGCCGCCGCCCCTGACCATGCTGCGCGTCTTGGTGGAAGCGCTGCCGCTTCGCGCCGCTGCGAGCTGATGGCGCACCACCAGGTGCATAACCGGGATATTCACCTCGCAGCCGAAGTAATAGTCCCGCAGCTGTACGCCGCCTCTCTTGTTGCCCTCTATGTCGTAGACCGGCACTTCCTTCATCTTTCTTCCCATCTATCAGGTGAGCACGTGTGCTTTCTTCCTACCCTTCTTGGCCGACTTGATGGACTCCCTGATCAGCAGCAGGCCTCCGTCAGGGCCCGGCACGCTGCCCTTGAGCAACAGGAGGTTCCTTTCCCGCTTGACGTCCACGACCTGCAGGTTGAGGGTGGTCACCCTCTCTGCCCCCATGCGGCCGGGCATGCGCGAGCCCTTGAAGACGCGGGAGGGCGTGGCGCAGGCGCCGATGGCGCCGGGGGCGCGATGGAAATGAGCGCCGTGCGAGCCCGGCCCGCCCGCGAAATTATGGCGCTTTATGACGCCCGCGAAGCCCTTGCCGCGCGACCTCCCGGTGACGTCCACGCGGTCGCCCACGCTGAAAGTGGAGACGTCTATCTCCTGTCCTACCTGGTATGCGGCGGGGTCATCCACCCGCAGCTCGGCCAGGTGGCGCCGGGGCTGCAGGTCCCTGCTCTCGAAATGCCCTTTTTGCGGCTTGTTCAGCTTTCTCTCGTCCACGGGGCCGAAACCCAGCTGCAGGGCGTTGTAGCCTTCCCTCTCCACCGTCTTTATCTGCGTCACCGTGCAGGGACCGGCCTCCACCACGGTCACGGGGATGACTTTCCCCTCCGGGGTGAAGACCTGCGTCATGGCTATTTTTCTGCCTAAGATCCCTTTCAACTTACCCACCTCTCAGCGGCGCCTCACCGCGCTGCGCGGCGCCGGGAAAAGCCTATAGCTTTATCTCGATGTCGACTCCTGCCGGCAGGTCCATGCGCATCAGGGAGTCCACCGTCTTGGGCGTGGGCTCCATGATGTCGATGAGCCTCTTGTGCACGCGCATCTCGAAATGCTCCCGCGAATCCTTGTTCACGTGCGGCGAGCGGATAACGCAGTACACGTGCTTCTCTGTCGGCAGCGGCACCGGCCCCGAGATCGAGGCGCCGGTGCGCCTGGCCGTCTCCACGATCTGCTTCGCAGAGCGATCGATGATCTCGTGATCGTAGGCCTTGAGCCTTATCCTTATCTTTTGTTTCGCTTTCGCCATTTCCTTACTTCTTTATCTCCGTCACCCTTCCGGCGCCCACGGTGCGGCCACCCTCGCGGAT
>CAYPZH010000056.1:0-15027 GCA_964415205.1 uncultured Actinomycetota bacterium
ACCTTGGCCCACAGTTTCTCGGAGAAGGAGAAATCCTCCTCTTTCTGCGCCTGCGCCGCGAAGGACACCTCCAGCATGTTGGCGGGCTCCAGGACTCTCTCCCACAGCTCGCGGTAGTCGGAGTAGCCCGCCTCGAAGTGGTCCATGAGGTTCTCCAAGTTGATCTCCATGCTCGCCGGCTCCTCGTACCGCGGGTCGCCGAAGATGCGCGTGGCGGTGGAGCCCTTCACCCGCATCCATTTCACGTCGTGCAGGCCCATGAGGTAGAAAAGGGTCGAAGTCACCTGGGTGAACATGGAGGCGAGGTCGCTCCCGGGATCCTTTACGTTGTGGATCTTCACCCCCATGGCCGACTGGCAGATGCGGAATCCCTCGGTGATGGCGGTGGTGGTCATCCAGATGTCGATGCCGAACTTGGCGATATCCGACTGCCACACGTCCATGTGGGAATAGAGCAGGGCCAGCGAGCCAGTGAAGCCGAAGTCTCCCCCGATGGGCTGGCGGATGCGCCTGCCGTACAGGGCCTGGGTGAGGGGGTAGGCGAGGTTGTTGGTGATGGTGCCGTCGTACTTGTGGCGTATGTAATAGGGCGCCACGAAGCCATAGCTGCTAGTCCAGACCGGCTCCCCCAGCAGGCGTATCCACTCCGGGGTGATACTGCGCAGGTCTGAGTCGACCACGATGCATATGCGCGTCCTCAGGCGGCTGGCGATCTCGAAGATGGCGTGGAAGGCCGACCCTTTGCCCGGCAGGCCCCGGTAAGGGGTGACGATCTTCTCAACCTCGGGGGGCACCGGGGTCTGCAGCACCACGTCCACGGTGTCGTCGCTGGAGCCCCCGTCCGAGTTCACGATCACCGGCCTGAGGCCGGGGAAGTACTTGACCATGCCGGCGGCGGCGGCCTGCACCACCTGGGCGATGGTGTCGGCGTTGCGGAAACTGGGGATGCCCACCACGATGTCGGCGCAACCGATGTCCTCGCAGCGCCGGATGACCTCGGGCTCGAGGACGCTGCGCGACACGCCTCGCGTGCGTTCGCCCCCGCTCATCCGAACCGCCCCATGACGTAATCTTTCATTCCCCCATCACCGGCGATGAAGGCCATTAACTTTTCCCAACGCTGCCGCCATTCCAGGTACCACCCGTACGGGTCTCCGGGCTGGTTGGTGCCCGTGCGCGCGCGCAGGACGTTGGCCATACATTCAGAATAGCCACGCTCGTCGTCCCGCGAGAGGCAGTCCATGCCCATGAGCACGCAGGTGCGGAAGATGAGCTCCTCCAGGTCTGCGCGGAGGAAACGGCCCGGGTAGGGGTCAAGCTCCTCCGCCTTCACCAGCCTCCTGCCCTCCCCCTCCCGCTGGCAGTTCAGCTTGGCGCGGCTGTAGATGAAGCGGTCCAGGTCCTCGCGGAACCTCCTCCATGCCGGGGCGGTCTTGGGGGGCGGCAGGTGGCGTATCCACAGGGTGTTGTCCAGCAGCCAGTCGTGCCCGAAGAACTTCGCGTTCACCAGGTAGTCGATGTCCTCCCCCCGCGTCACGTTGGGGTCGAAGGCGATGCGCGAAAAGAGCTCGCGGTGCACCACCATGTTGCCGCCGAACACCCAGGGGGTGACCTTGAGCCTCTCGCCGCCCGCGATGATGTCGAAGGCACGGTTCATGTATTCCGCCGCCGGCCACTCCGCGAACACCGGGTCGCGGTTGGCGGGCACGCGGTAGTCGCCGTTGGGGTTTACGTAGTAGCCGGCAAGGCCGCCGATGAAACCGCCATCGTGTTCTTTCCCGATGTTCTCGGCCACCTTGTCCAGGTAGTAAGGGTCCTCGTAGACCTGGTCGTCGTCGAAGAGCACCGCCGCTTCCGCCCCCGTGAGGCAGGCGGCCACGAGGCAGAAGTTACGGATGTTGGAGTAGCCGCGCAGGGAGAGCATCTCCTCACACCCCTGCGGCCCCCTTTCCGCGAGCATCCCCTTCATCTCTTTTTCGTGGGAATGGGTGAGCAGGGCGACCGGGTAATATGAGCGATACTGCCTTATTATCTCCTCCAGGCGCCGCTCCACCTCGGGCTCGATGTCGGGGTGGGTGGCCGCACCCAGCACCACCACGCGAAAGTCGTCCGAGGTGAGCAGGCGGACGCTCTCCAGGGCCCGCGCCAGGGTACCTTCCTTATCCAAAGGGGTGGGATGGTCGTATACGGCGTCCTCTGCGTTGAAGGGCTCGCTGGACTTCCTCCCCCAGTAAGAGGGGATGACGATGGTGAATCTCTTTTTCGCTGCCACGGTCACTTCCGCTTTCCCTGTCTACGCCCACGGCCATGTACGCAGGCTTGCTCTACTCCGGGCCCTCCACTCCGATTTCTCGGGATTTACATGGCGGCGCTTGAACGGCGCCATCTATCTTAGAGGAAGCCCGCCCGCGCTCCGTTCCACGCCGCGGCCCGGCACCTCCCATGGCTTGTAATCATACACGATTGCCACGGCTGTAGCCCTGTGGCAGCACAACCGTGCCCGAGAGACCTCTGCGTTCATGCTGGGGGTGTATGCATCTCCTGCCGGAGTATGCAGCGTGTATTGCCCGGGGTGAGATACAAGAGCGAGATATAGGATGGTGGGTACCTGCCCCCCCTTCTTCAACCGCCGTTCCTCCGGGACCACTAACCCCTTCAAAGGCCGTAGCGGCTTCCAAAGGTTTTGATGTGGTCCCCCGGGAGGGATTCGAACCCTCGACCTGCCGTTCGTGAGGCGGCTGCTCTGTCCGCTGAGCTACTGGGGGCCCACCATCCATTTGGCAAGTATTGCAACGGGAAACGACAATCTGTCCAGCCAGATGCTATAATACATGTAGTTCGTGAGGCGGCTCTGCAAAGAGTTACCGGGGAAGAGGCGGATAACCCGCCTCTTTTCATTTGCCCAAACGAACATGCTCAGGCAACAGTCTATCTGGCGTTATTGGTTCTGCATTCACTCTCCTCCACCGGCGGCAGCAGCCGGGTCTCAAAGGGTTACGCTGGGGAACGCTCACCCAGGCGCTCGCAGGCGCGGAACTGCCGGAACCTGCCGCTAGCCGCCCGCTCCATTTCCATGTCTAGAATACCCCCCTGTAATGTCTTCTCAACAAGGAATAATCGATTTGCGACCGGCCGCGGCCAGCGTTTACGCAGGATATGGAAGTGCGTATGCCCACGGCAGTTTAGAAAAGAGGCGGTTTTCTGGGCAATAGAGAGCCCCCGGCGCGGGCCGGGGGCTTCTGGACTATGTTCCTACTCTTCTGGCTTAGGCTCCGTGCCTTCCTGCCTCTGCTTCGCGAAGACGTCGCGGTCGCCGCCGCTCATCCCCGCCAGGCCACGCACCAGCTTCTTGCGGGACTCGATGTCGTACTGGGTGGTGATGGCGATCTGCTCCATGATGGGCGAACCGCCGCCGTGATAATTCCCGATGTTCATGATGCCGCCGCTTGCGGAGCAGAGGATGTCGCCCAGGTAACGCCAGAACTGCGCCTGGTCCTCCACCGGGACGTCCGGGTTGCGCTCCGTGTACTTCATCAGCAGTTCGCCGGTCTCCGGGTTGGCGAAGTCCTTCTCATGCGGGAAGGTGGCGACCACGCCGCCGGATATGTCGCAGAGTATTTCCGCCTCGCGGTAGACGGCCTCGCCGGTGAGGCAGCGGCCCACGTTGCAGTAGATGGAGTGCGGTATGTAGGAGCCGGGGCCGTAGGGCATGAACCCCACCCCCGGTATGTAGACCTCGGGCTTGCCGAGGTCCGAGGCGGTGTAGCCCGCGGCGTAGCCGAGCTCGCCGGTGAGGATGATCTCGGCCAGCTTCTCGCGTACGTGGGGGGTCTTGTGGATGTTGTTCATCTCCGCCGCCAGCGCAGCCGTGCCCAGGATGACATCGCCAATGGCCGGCTTGCACCCGGAATAGGAGTGGCGGTGGAAGAGGGCGAAGAGCAGTGCGAGAACCCCGCCGTGCAGGTGCTCTCCGGCCAGGAACACCCTTTCCCAGGGCACGAAGCAGTCCTCGAAGATGAGGTAGGAGTCGGTGGCTCCGATGGTGAACCCCCGCTTGTACACCTCCCTCGGCCTGAGGTTGTGGATGGTCACCACGTGCTTCAGACCCTCCCAGTCCCCGGGGACCGCAAAGGCCACGGCGTAGTCTGAATCCTCGGGCCTGAGGGCGCGGGTGGGCACCACCAGGACCTCGTCGGCCACCGAGGCCTCGGAGATGTGCAGCTTGCACCCTTCCACCACGATGCCGTCCGCCAGCCTCTCCTTGATATGCAGGTAAGCGCCGGGGTTCTTCTGGTCGGCAGGCCGTTTCATGCGATCGCCCTTCACGTCCGTCTGGGCGCAGCAGCCCACCAGGTCCTCGTCCTGGAAGCGCACGAGCCACTTCTTGAAATTCTCGTGGTAATTAGTTGTCCCTTTGTTCTGCTTGTCCGCCTCGTAGGAGACGTTGTAGATGGCGTTGGTCGCGTCTATGCCCATGCAGCGCTGGATGCAGCCCCCCACCTTCTGGCAGAGGAAGCGCGTCATGTCCTGCTTCTTGTGCAGGTCATTGGTGTTCTGGTGGATGTGGGTGAAGCGGTTAATCGTATGGCCGGTGAGGTGGGAAGTCGCGGTCATGAGGTCGGCGTTCTCCGGTTTCTCCGCCTCGTCGAAGGTGGTGCCGATGACGTTGAGGCAGTCCATCTGCAGCTCGCAGTCGCGGTCGATCTTCTCCCCGTCGAAATAGACGTTCCTCCCCATCTTCGCGAGACCAGCAATATACTCTTGCTTGGTCCTCATGGCAGTGCTCCTCTCCTATTTCATATATCTTCTCTCACTTCTAACCACGGTTTTCTTCTATTCTATAACGCCACCAGACGTATAGACATGTCCAAACGCAATCCCGGGGCAGGCTTGAGACAGCGTCATCCACATATATGTATTTTCATAAAAATATAGATCCATTTGGGTCGAGTGGGATTTAACCTTCTCCCTTTGCCTCAAATAAAAAGATGAGGCCTTCCGTTCACATGATCATCCTACACAAGGAATTCGGGATAATTTTCCTTCAACCAATCAATCACGGCATCTCGCAAGGATATCGCCAATTCCAGCATTTCGCCGGCTTCGCTGTCGGATACCTGTCCCGACAGTTCATAATCACTGATGTTCCTCTTCTTCCTGAATTGGTCGAGTTCGCCGATGACTTCCCCGTCTGTTCCCATAGTGTATTTTAGGCTTTGGATCACCCTGAAGTGATGAGCCTCACGAGAGGCGCGGAATCCACAGGCATAAAGGGCGATGGTCGCCGTCTGCAGGGCGGCATTGTAAGCAATATTCATCTTCCAGTCGGGGCTCAAGCCGGCTACCTGGCTGTCGGAGAGGTCTCGCTCTACGACTCCGAGCAACCCAGAGATCTCTTCTGGGCTGGTGACATGCTCAACCAGCCACCCCTTTTTCTGCCAGTCTTTTAAGCTCATCCTCGTTACCGATCAGGAATATTTTCGGTGCATTGTACAAAGACCTTACAAAGTGATGCTCGGCCAGGAATCTCTCGTGGAACTCTGCAACACTGTAGGTAACGGGGTTTAACTCTCTGCCGATGGAAGCCTGGGCATCCTCCAGCCTCGAGACGACCTCGCGCAGCGAGGCCTCGCCTATCGTTATCAGGTCAACATCGCTCATAGCCGTATCGGTTCCTTGCGCGAACGAGCCGTATATAAAAGCCACTCTTATCTTATCCCGCAGGCCTGACAGCGAGGCCCCGATCACATCCGCGAGCCCTGCTGTTTTCACCAGTAAGGACCTGAGCTCGGTAAAGACGGGTGAATCCTTGTTGGCCTGGAAGAATACCTGATTGCCCCTCACGGAACGCAGGACCAGACCGGCATCTGTGAGCCTGGCCAGTTCCCTCTGCACGGATCCCCTGCCATGTCCGATGGTACGTATTATCTCGCGCAGGTAAAAAAGATCTTCATCGTTTATGAAGAGCAAAGACAGTATGGAAAGGCGTGTTCTGCCGAACAAGGCAGAAGCCAGTCCCGATGTGCCCGTTTCCTCTATAGTCCCCATTATGGGTACTATAGTACCTATATTAGGTACTTTTGTCAACCCGTTATTCTTTATCGCTATATATCGGGGTCAGCAATTTTTACCGAGGGCCTCGGGGTTCATGACGTTCTCGGGCTCGCCGCGGTAGAAGGCGACCACGTTGCTCACGGCGATGGCGGTCATGCGGTCCTTGGCCTCGCGGGTGTTGAAGGCGATGTGCGGGGTGAGCACCACCTGGTCGAGTCGGACGAGGCGGCCGAGGTCAGGGTGGGGCTCGCCGGGGAAGTTGTCCAGCCCCGCCCCTTTTATGCGCCCCTCCTCCAAGGCGTCTGCCAGCGCCTCCAGGTCCAGCACCTCGCCCCGGCTGGTGTTGACGAGGAACGCGTCCGGGCGCATCCAGGCCAGCTCACGCGCCCCTATAAGGTTGCGCGTCTCGGAGGTGTAGGCCACGTGCAGGCTGACGATGTCGCAGGACGCGAAGAGCTCCCGCATGTCCAGGTACGAGGCGACTTCCTCTATCTCCGGCCGCCTCTCAACGTCGTAGTAGAACACGCGCATGCCGAAGGCGTGGCACAGGCGCGCCATCTCGCGGCCCACCGCGCCCACGCCCACCAGGCCGATGCTGCGTCCCGACACCTGCACGCCCTCGCGGTCCATACTGGTCCATACCCCGTTTCTGAGGTCGCGGTCCCCCCAGGCGATGTTGCGCGCCACCGCCAGCACCAGTCCCAGGGCGTGCTCGGCCACGGAGCGGTTGCCGTAGTCCGGGGTGTTGGTAACCACCACGCCCCGCTGCGTAGCCGCCTCGATGTCGAAGAAGTTGGCCGCGCCCACCCCGATGTAGGATACTATCTCCAGCCGGGGACAGCGCGCGAGCACGGCGGCATCCATCCGCGACCAGTCCAGGAAGACGGCATTGGCATCTTCGATGCGCTCCAGCAGGAGGTGGTCCTCGTCCAGGCGGTTTTTGTAATAGCGGTAGGAGCCATACTCCAGCAGGGGTTGCATAAACTCTTCGTAAGCCGTGGTCCCCGCGATGAACTCCAGGCCGTCCAGGAAGACGAAAAGGCGCTCTACGCCCGCCTTGCTCGCCTCTCTCTCGCCTACCAGGGGCATGGCGCCGCTAGCCTCCCGCGCTGATGGCGCGCAGGGCCTGCTCCAGCATGTCGTTCTGGGCGTCGTCGCCGATGGTGATGCGCACGTGGCCCGGCACGCCGATGGCCTCGCCCTCCCGCACGATGACGCAGTTCTCGATGAGGCGGCGGAAGAGGTCGGGATAGGGGCCGTTCCTGACCAGGATGAAGTTGGCCTGGGTGGGGACGTACGCGAACCCCGTCTCCTCCAGCACGCGATAAAGCCTTTCTTTCCCTTTTTCGTTGTTCTCGCGCGACCTCGCCACGTGCTCGTTGTCGTCCAGGGCGGCCAGCGCCGCCACCTGCCCCAGGCGGTTGACATTGAAGGGCAGCTTGACCTTCTCCAGCGCGTCGCGCACCGGTCGCGAGCACATGACGTACCCCACCCGCAGCCCCGCCAGCCCGTAGACCTTGGAGAAGGTGCGCGCCACCACCAGGTTGGGGTGATCGTCCAGGTACGCCAGGGCGTCCGGGTGATCGGGATCGGTCACGTATTCGACGTAGGCTTCGTCCAGGACCAGCAGCACGCCCGCGGGGAGGGACGCCAGCATCTCCTCCAGCTCGGCCTTGCTGACGACAGTCCCCGTAGGGTTGATGGGTGAGCACAACGCCACGTACTTGGTGCGCTCCCCCACCGCCGCGAGCATGGCCGGGATGTCCTGGCGGTAATCGCGCAGGGGCACGCGCACGGCGCGTGCCCCCATGGTCATGGCCGCCAACTCGTAGGAGGTGAAGGTGGGCTCGCCGACCACAATCTCGTCACCGCGCTCCAGGAAGGCGAAGGCCATGAGGTCGAAGGCCTCGTCCGCCCCGTGGCTCACCACGATGCGGTCCATGTCCACCCCGAGCTTGCGCGCCAGCGCCCCCCGCAGCTCGACGCTGTTGCCGTCGGGATAGATGTGGACCTCGCCTAGGGCCTCGCGCATGGCCTGCACGGCCAGCGGCGAGGGGCCGAGGGGGTTCTCGTTGGAGGCCATCTTCACGCAACCGAAGACGCCGAGCTCGCGCGCGACCTCCTCGGGGGACTTCCCCGGGTTGTAGATGGGGAGGTCCTTTATCTCCTTCCTCACCAACCTCTCGATATCAAACTCCATGGCCGTTCCTTTTCGCTGGCAACCGGATTCATCTATTATATTAGTTCTTATCCGGCTTGTGGCATCAACCCGTGGAATAGGTGCGCCGGACATCGGTTGAGATGAGGTCCTCTCTTATCTAAGGTGCTAGATTATCCAAAAGCGCCATTACAGCGTTGCGGGCGTGTTGAGGTTGCTTCGCTGCGCTCTCCGCTCTCGCAATGACGTAGCTTCGAATGGCGCCTGTAAATAACCGCCGTCAGCGGGTGGCCCCATGGGGGCGTACAGAAGAAAACCCCCGCGCCGTCAAGGGGATGACGCAGGTCGAGGGAATGACGGATGTTAAGGGATGGACCCGTGGGTGTGTACGTAGCTGGTGCGCTTGTAGTAGGCGACGTTGATCACCCGCGTCTTCCCCACCAGCAGCTCACGCTGGGCCGGCTGGTGGACGTGCCCGTGATAATGGATGCGAGGTTGGTGCTCCTCGATATAGCGCAGCAGCGCCGAGCTCCCCTCCACCGGCCTGCCCGCGACCACGTCCATGGTCGCCGCCTCCAGCCGCGGCGGGATATGCGTGCACAGTACTTCCACGGGACCCAGTTCTTCCAGGTGCCTCCCGAAAGCCTCGTCGTCCATCTCCGCGGGCATCATGAACGGCGAATAGAGCGCGCCCGGCACGAAGCCGAAGACCTCGCCATCGATGGTAACCTTCCCCCTCGCCAGCACCACGCGGGAGGAGCCGTTCAACGAGGCCTCCAGCAGCTCCGGGATGTCCCCGTTGCCGTAGATGACATAGGCCGCGCAGCCCACCTCCTTCAACACTCGGTTCAAGGACTCGTAAGATGTGCTGACGCGTTGCAGAAGCTCCGGGTAATAGCTCCCCCGGGGCGAGAGCAGCTCGTCCCTGAGCGCCACCGCCGCCTGTGGACCTTCCTTCACCGCGGACATCAGCTTCTGTATCAGGTTCTCCCGGCCCAGCACGTCCGAGAGTATGCCGCTGATGTCTGCCCAGTCGATGAGGTCAAGTATATCGCCCAGCACCAGCAGGGTATCGCGCGATGAAACCGTCTCGCCCAGGTCGTCGAAGCGGCCATGGGGATCGGCTATGAGTCTTACCGCCAACTCAGCCTACCTCCCCCCGCTTTCTTCCGAGTAGACCACCACCGTTCCCGACGCACAGGAACGCGACGAACGCATGGCCTCCACGGCGGAGGTATAGAGCCTCTCGGGCAGGCGCACCCCCTCGGGGAACGACGCCAGCCCCCAGCTCAGTTCCGGGACCTTGTCCCCGCAGACCATGGAAGGCAGTTCATTCTGCAGATACCTGCTGAGCCGCTCCGCCATCACCTGCCCGCCGCGCCAGCCCGTCTCCGGCAGCAGTATCGCGAACCCCACCTCGCTCAGGCGGGCCACGACGTCGCAGTCCCTGGTCATGCGCCTGAGGGAAGCGGATATGCCTTTCACTATCTCCCCCGTCTTCTCGCCGCCTTCCTGGTCAACGAGGGTGAAATAGTTGCCGATCTCGAACAACACCAGGGTGATATCGTGGCTGTAACGCACGGAACGCCTCAGCTCCTCGATCATGCGGCCGTGGAAATAACTCTTGTTGTAGAGCCCGGTCTCGGCATCCCGCAGGGGGTTCTCCATCATCTCCCTCGAATGCTCGAAATGGTAGGCGGACGCCGCCGCCTGTAGCAGCAGGTCGAAGCAGCCGTTTATCCTCTTCTCCAGGTGATAGTCGACCACCTGTTTCAGGTCCACCTGCTCGCGGAAGACGTTCCAGAACTCGTTGCGGATGATTATATGTTCCTGCACCAGCTCCTCGATGGCGAAACCCTGCTGCCGCCGCAATCTCCCCAGCCCTTCCGCGTCGGAATAGACATCTCCGCCCAGCTTGAAACGCTCCACTATGTCTCCGTCATCCGCCGCTGCTATCACCGCTTCCGCCAGCCGCTCCATCTTCTCCCAGGCCTCATCCTCCATGTGCCGCGAGTGTTCCGGCAGGGGGAGGCGCTGCAGCTCCTGTTTCCATCTCTCGAGGAGCATGTCCGCCTGGTACGGCAGCGCTGTCATGGAGACTTCCTTTCCTCTAGGCGATGATCTTCGAGATGGGCAGCTCGATGATGTCCTCGGCGCCCCTCTTGACCAGCTCCGGGATGAGCAGGTTGATGCCCTTCTTCTCCACCACGCTCTCCACCGCGAAATAGTCGCCTCCGAGCAGCCGCGACAGCGTGGGGGATTTCATGGATGGGAGCACGCCCACCACGGCGTCGAGGTTGGCCTCGGCCACGTTGAATTTGATCAGCACCTTGCCGCGAGCGTTCATGGCCCCCAGTATAAGCAGCTTTATCTCCTCCATGAGCTGGCGTTTCTCCGCGTCGGCATGGCTGGCCTTGTTGGCAATGAGCAGGGTGGTCGATTCAAGCACCGTGTCGATGATACGCAGGCCATGTTTACGCAGCGTTCCGCCGGTCTCGGTTACCTCTACCACGGCGTCCGCCATCTCCGGCACCTTGGCCTCGGTAGCGCCGTAAGAGAGATAGACCGCGGCCCTCTTGCCCATGGCCTTGAAGTACGCCTCGACCAGGTTCGGGTACTCCGTGGATACGCGCACGCCATCCGGCAGGTCCTCCGGCCTCTGGTAGGGAGAGTCACCTGCCACCGCCAGCACTATGCGCACAATGGTGCCCACGTCGGTCTTGGTGTAGGGCAGTTCGGCTATCTCCACCACGTCGGCGGCGGATTCGCGTACCCAATCGTAACCGGTGATACCGAGGTCGAAGAACCCGTCCTCCACGTATTTCGGTATCTCCTGCGGCCTCAATATGCGCACCTGCTCGATGCGCGGGTCGTCGATGCGGGCATGGTAGTCGCGATCCCCGCTCCTGCGTACCCTCAGGTCCGCGTCGTCCAGTATGTCAAGGGTGGTGCCTTCCAGGCTCCCCTTGGGGATAACCAGCTTCAGCATCTCTCTCCTCTCGCGGGAGCGCGCACGGCTCCCTTTCCAGGCTTCCGCTTACGTCCTTTGCGCAGGCCTTCCTGCCCGACCTCTTGCCCAGCAGGGCCTACAGCCCCTCCTCGTCTTTCTCCTCCAGTCCTCGCCCGTAGGCGTCGTTGATGCGGTAGTTGTCGTCCTCGCTGGTGAAACCGATGTCTATCTCCAGCACCCTGCCCCTTTTCCCCAAAGACCTCAGCTTGTGCTTACCCATGGCCGGCACCATGAACTCCTCGCCCTCCGCGGGGAGGAATACCTGGTTTCCTATGGTTACCTCCATGCCGCCGTCCAGCATTATCCACATATCGTCACGCAGTTTGTGATAATGGAGGCTCGTCTCCTGGCCCGGCTCGACGGTGATGAGTTTCACCGTGCACGGCTGGTTCAAGGTGTATGCCTTGATGCTCCCCCAGGGTTTCTCCAACTGCATATCCATCACATCCTCCGTTCCCAGGCACGTACGTTAATAGTATATTACCTAATCGTCCCAGGCGAGGTCAGCCCCCAGCGACATGCGCGGGAGGACGCCCGGGTCATCGCGGCCCGGAGCGGCATGCGGAGTGGCGCCATCTTTTCTACTCTCCCGGGAACGGCTGCTCGCGACCAGCCAGCCCGCCAGGTCGCTTTCGCGACCCGCCAGCTCGGTGTGCCCTGCCCCCTCTATGACCCACAGCTCGGCTTTGTCCCCCAACCTGGCGAGCATGCGGTCGAGGTCCTCGCGTGAGTAAAAGGCCTCGGCACCGCCGTGCACTACCAGCAGGGGGATGGCGGGGAAAGACCCCGCCACCTCCATGAGCAGTGGTCCACCGCCGTCCCCGGCCCGGAAGCGGGTGCCGAGGAAACGTAAAAACAGCGACCATGCCGGCAGTATCCTGCGATACGGCTCGACGTCCGGCATCAGGGGCGGCGTTCCCACGGTCACCACGGCATCTACGCCGCCGCAGGTGGCGGCGCAGAGCAAGGCCGCCATGCCTCCCAGGGAAAAGCCGACGATGCCCACCCAGGGGTAGCCGCTCTCCCGCACTCTGGCCACCATGCTGCGCATGTCCTCCAGGGGGCCCCGCGTATCCAGCTCCAGCCTGCCGCCGCTGCCGCCGTGGCCGCGGAAATCGAAAGTAAACACATCGAAGTGTTCCGCCAGCACCTCCGCCATATCTAGAAGCGGCGAGTAACGCTGCCCGGTCACGGCGGGGTGGGCCACGATCACCGCCCCGAGGTCTCCGCCCGGGATGCGCCGCGCGGACAGGCGGATCCCGTCGGCGGTGAAGACGTTGAACTCCTCGAAGGGCAGGCGCGGGTCGCGTCGGGGCATGAACCGGTCCCGCCAGCGCCGCAGGGCTGCCGCCGCCAGCGCGAGAACGGTTGCCGCGGCGAGGGCGCCGGCCGCTCCTCTCCTTCCCGGGAAGACAAAAAGCGCGCTGCTGCCCGCCTGTTCTCCCGTCCCCATGTCCTCGCGCACGGCATCTCTATCCATTTTCCCTGCCTGTTTCCTCCCTGAAGACCGCCGCCAGTTCGCCTTCCACCTTTTCCAACGTCTTCAGGAACGCCCTCGTCTCTTCCGCGGGCATCTTCCCCAGGGCCCTCGCCAACAGCTCCACCTGCCTCGCCTGCTTCTCCTCCACCACCCGCCTGCCCTTGGAGGTGAGCACCAGGAAGACCAGGCGCCGGTCCCGCTCATCCGCTATCTTCCTCACCATTCCCTTGTCGCAGAGGGTGTTGATCATGCGGCTCGCGGTGGGCTTGGAGACCATCATCATCTCGCTGAGGTCGGTGACCCTGGTCTTCCCGTGCATCTTCGTGTTGAGCAGGAGGTGGAACTGCTGCAGGGTCACGTCGTAGCGGGAAAGCAGGTCATGGAAGAGGGCGTGGTGGTACCTGGAGATACGGTAGAAAGACTGCATCATGCGCTGCGCGTCGGCCTCGCTCTTGTCCATTCCCCCCTCCTGTTTGTTAGCATTGCTAATAAATTAACAACTGCCCCGTACGGTGTCAAGGCAGGGCAGGCCGAAATGACCGCGTGGTCTTTCCTCTTTATCCTTCTAAGACCCGCCTGCGAGATGATGCCGTAACCGCCTTGTGCCGGAGAGGCGGCCCCATCCGGAGTGTGCTCCCGCCCCGTCCGCGCGCGTGCACACGGCGCCTTAACGCTCGTCCGGCAGGGCATGGCGTCCGCAACGGCGAAATACTGGGTAAATGGCTCACGTGGCTGCAGCGTTTGAACGCTAGGGGCCGGGATGATCGAGGAAGACATAAAGACGTTAAAGAGGACGGTCCTGCTGGGAAAGGCAGGTTTCCTGCTCTATTTCTGCGCCTTATGCGCCGTGCTCCTGGCCCCCGTCATCCTGCTCATGCTCTTCGCCTTCTCCCTGCCGGGAAGGATCGCGCTGCTCGGCTCCCTGGCGCTCTTCGCGCTCGCGTGCGCTCGGTGCTGGCACACGAGATGGCCCATATCCACCAGGGGGATGCCGCTTTGAACAATCTGGTCATCTCCTTCATGTTCTTTACCCGCCGCAACTGGTTCACCCGGCCGGAAGGCCGGTACGCCGGTCTTTTCTTCATCCTCGACCTCGGGGCGACGGTGCTTTTTATCGCCGCCCTCATCCTCTCCCTTATCTACATCGAGTATTTCTATGTCTTCCTGGCCGTCATAATCGTCCCCCTGCTCCTGATATACGGATTCAGCTTCTCTTACCCCCTCCTTCTCCCCTTCGTCTCTCGCAAGCGCGACTTCATGGCCGACGAACTCGCCGCCAAGCTGACCCTGCAGCCGGAGGCGCTCATCGCCGCCATACGTAAGGCCGACACCCACGACCGCGACGACCGCCTCTCCTTTCTGCAATGGATGACCTTCGTTCCCTGGGCGGAGAAGGCAGGCCGCAGGTATCGCCGTCTGCCCGGAGTGGAGGACAGGATAGACAACATCGAGAGGGCATTTCAGATAATGGAACCGGTTGAGTCCGCAGCACACGGGAGGTGAGGAAGAGCATGAGAAGCCACGGCGACAGGAACGCCGACTGGAAGGCACTGGTCGAGGCGCAGGGCGAGGAGCGCGAGAGCCGCATCGCGGAGCTCGTCGCCCGCATGTCCCTGGAAGATAAGATACGGGAGATGGCGGGCACCACCAACCTCCTGAAGCAGGCCGTGATGCTCATCCGCTACAACAGGTTCCCCTTCCTCGCCGGGGGCAACAAGCGGCGCGGCATCCCTCCCCTGAGTTTCACCGACGGGCCGCGGGGAGTGGGCCTCGGCCGCTCCACCTGCTTTCCCGTATCCATGGCGCGGGGGGCCACCTGGGACGTCCGGCTGGAGGAGCGCATCGGCGAGGCCATGGGCATCGAGGCGCGGGCGCAGGGAGCGGACTTCTTCGGGGGGGTGTGCATCAACCTGCCGCGGCACCCGGGCTGGGGACGCTCCCAGGAGACCTTCGGGGAGGACCCTTTCCTGCTGGGGGAGATGGGCGCCGCCATTGTGAGGGGCCTGCAGAAGCACGTCATGGCCTGCGTCAAGCACTACGCCTGCAACAGCATCGAGGAGTCGCGCTTCTTCGTGGACGTGCGCATCGGCGAGCGCACCCTGCGCGAGGTCTACCTCCCCCACTTCAAGCGCTGCGTGGACGAGGGCGCCGCCGCCGTCATGAGCGCATACAACAAGGTCAACGGCAGGTACTGCGCGCACAACCGCCACCTGCTGAGGGACATTCTCAAGGGGGAGTGGGGGTTCGGCGGCCTGGTGATGTCCGATTTCGTCTGGGGCACCAGGTCCACGGTGGACGCGGCCCTGGGAGGGCTGGACATCGAGA
>CAYPZH010000057.1:0-14895 GCA_964415205.1 uncultured Actinomycetota bacterium
GTGCTGGTGACCAATGGGGGAGGCTCCATCGCCAAGACCTTCACGGTGAAGTAGACCCGGAGGAGGCCGAGGGGTCACGCACCTGGAAACCGGCTAGCGTAACACGCGGGGCCAACAGGGGGACTTCCTACGTCACCTTCATCACCACCGCGATGCCCTGACTGCGATGACCGACTCGCGCACGCTGGCATCGGATATCAGACCCATATAATATAGGGAACTGAGAATACACATGTCCGGCAAACCGCGCACCGCGACCAGGAGGTTTCACATGGAGACTCTCAAACCCGCGAAACAGTTCAACGAAGAAGCATGCACCCGCTGCGGCCTGTGCTTCAGCGAGTGCCCGGTGATGGGTCTGCCGGTGAAGACGGCGCGGGAGGAGATCGAACGCCTCATCGCGGGGGAGCCCACCAGGCACGTGCTGCGCAAGTGCGCCAGCTGCTTCGCCTGCGACCACATCTGCCCCGAGGGCTGCAACCCCACCGAGCTGGTGTTGCAGCGCTGGCACGAGCAGTACGAGCGTGAGGGGCTTCCCCTCCGCGCCAGGTACTACTCTCCCCACGAAAAGCTCAACTTCCGCACCTACGTGACGGCCCGCATGCCCGCGGAGGAAAGGGAGCTCCTGCGCAAGTGGGCCGACCACTCCCCCGCCGAGGAGGTCCTCTACCCCGGGTGCAACATCATCACCGCCCCTTTCGTCACGCAGACAAAAGCGCTGGAGGGGCTGGACATCCGGGGCACCCTGGACTACTGCTGCGGCGAGACCTACTACCGCATGGGCCTCTTCGACGAGGTGCAGAAGGTGGCCCGCCGCCTGGAGAGGTATTTCAAGACCCTGGGCGTGAAGAGGGTGAACATCCTGTGCACCGCAGGGTGCAACATGTTCATGAACGTCCTCCCCTCCTACGGCGTGGACTTCGACTTCGAGGTGCGGCCCTACCTTCCGGTCATCCTCGCCAAGCTGGAGTCGGGTGAGCTGGAGGTGGTGAAGAAGCTCGGGGGCACCGCCACCATCCAGGAGTCCTGCTACGGCAAGCAGCTGGGGGAGGAGTACATGGACGTCCCCCGCCGTATCCTGGAGATAATCGGCCTGGAGGTGGTGGAGGAGAAGAAGCGGCGCGACTGCGCCATCTGTTGCGGCATAGCGGGGGGGTTCCCGCCCGACTCCGGCTATCACATCATGGACGTGACCATGGCAACGGTGAAGAGCCTGCTGCAGGCGCGGGGCACCGGGGCCGACTACACCGTGGGCTACTGCGCCGGGTGCCTGCAAATGCTCTCTGTCGGGCGCGTGCTCTTCCCCCTCGGCGGTCCCGTGTATCACGTGCTGGAGCTGCTGTCCGAAGCCCTGGGCGAGGAGCCGCAGCACCCCATGGGATGGAGGGCGCGCGCTTTCCTGGCGGGGGTGATGCGCCACCAGGTACCCCTTACCCTCTCGAGGAAGAAATACCGCATCCCGGAGATACCCGTTGTACCGCCGGGCGCCGGTCCCTGATGGCACTGCGGGGCCGTGCTGAACAGAGTCTATCCGCTCGAGTGCCAAGAGACCATTGGGGGTAGATGAGCGATGAAAACAAGGGAGTTCCGTTTCTTCCGCGAGGACCTCTGCGACCGCTGCGGCGACTGCTTCGCCGCCTGCCCCTACCTGGAGCTGCCGCAGGAGGAGGCGAAAAAAGAGATAGAGAGCCTGATAGAGAGGGGCACCTCGCGTGCACTGGACGCCTGCAACACCTGTCACACCTGCGACATGGTCTGCCCCAACCACGCCGACCCCTACGAGTTGGTGCTGGAGAGATGGTGGGAGCGGCGCCAGCAGGGACTGCCCACCACCGCCCGCCTGGTCACCCCCTCGGAGCCCTGCAACATCTGGTCCTGTCTCAAGGCGATTATGCCTGCGCAGGAGCTGGCCTTGCTGCGTTCCTGGGACGACTTCTCCCCCTGCGAGGAGATCTGCCTCACCGGCTTCTACACCAGCGTGGTCCCCTACATCCTGCAGGCGCGGGTGCTCGCGGGTCTGCCCAAGGTGGTGGGCTCGGAGGCCCTCTACGGCTGCGCGGGGGACATCTATAAGACGGGGCGCTTCGACATGGTGGAACAGATAGCACGGCGCCTGGAGCGCGTCTTCGGCGAGATGGGCGTGAAGAAGGTGGTGTGCTCCATGAGCGCCGAAGGCATGGTGCTCAAGCACATCCTGCCCGAGAGGTTCGGCGCCCGTTTCGACTTCGAGGTGGTGCAGCTGGACGAGTGGCTGCTGGAGCGGCTGCGCTCGCAGGAGATCCAACCCGTCCGGGAGCTGGGTCTGCGGGTGACCGTGCACGACAACTGCCTCTCCAAGCTGGAGGGAGGCAGGCTGCAGGAGGTCAACCGGGAGACGGTGCGGCGCACCGGCTGCGACATCGTGGAGATGGCACACAGCCGCGAAGGCTCCCTGTGCTGCGGCTTCGGGGCTGCTGCCTCCCACTTCCGGGTCATGGACATCATGTCCTCCGGCTACCGCCGCCTGCGGGAGATCGAGGCCACGGGAGCGGACGCCGCGGTGATCTACTGCCCCGCCTGCCTCTTCATCCTCTCGGTGATCAAGGAGATGGCGGGCTGCAAGGTGCCCTTCTACCATCCCGTGGAGCTGGTGGAGATGGCCGCGGGGGGCGAGCCGGCGCACCGCCACGGGGAGAGGGCCTGGGACATGGCGGCGGTGATTAGCAACCACCTGGTTAAATACGCCCTCTTCCCGGGTCACCGCAAGGCTTTCCAGCCTGCCCACATCGCGCCGGAGATACTGCCCCTGCCGGAGCTGCCAAGGGGAGACCGCATGCGCATGAAAGCCCTGGCGGGCCTCTACCACAGCCCGGTGGTGCAGAACAGGTTCATGCGGGGTTCCATCTCCCTCGGCTTCAAGGCGGCAGTAGCCGTTTACGACCGGGCCTGAAGGCACGTTTGGCACGTTTTGGGGTTGACCCCGGAGGGGGCGTTCGCCAATGGCACGTCTGAGGTTTGACCCCGAAAGGGACGCTGGGAAAGGAGGGGAAGGCATGGCCGAACGCGGGAAATACGATTTCTTCCGCTACGAGGACTGCGACCTGTGCGGGGACTGCCTGTACCGCTGCAGGTATATGGACTTGAGCCGGGCCGAGGCGGTGGAGGAGATGAAACGCCTAATGGCCGGCGAGCCCACCCGCGTGGTGCACCGCAAGTGCATCAGCTGCTATGCCTGTAACGCCTTCTGCCCCCACGACTGCCACCCCTACGAGCTCATCACCAGCACCTGGCACCGGCGTTACAGCGAGCGGGGATTGCCGGTGCGGGCTTCCTACCTCATGCCCGCCTCTTCCCCCAACTTCCGCACCGACATCGTCGGGGCCATGCACCCCTGGGAGCGGGAACTGCTGCGCGAGTGGAAGGAGACGCCGCCCGAGGGGGAGCTGGTCCTCTACCCCGGCTGCAACGCTCTTGCCATGCCCCACCTCCTCCAGGGCTCCTACATGGACGACGTGACAGTATCGGGCGACTTCGACCTCTGCTGCGGGGAGATGTACTTCCGCATGGGCCTCTTCGACGTGGTGGAGAAGGTGGCGGAGAAGCTCACCGCACATTACCGCGGCCGCGACATCGGCACCATGCTCTTCGTCTGCCCCGCCGGGCTGAACATGTTCCGCAACGTCCTGCCGGGACACTTCGGGGCGGAGCTACCCTTCCGGAAGAAGTTCCTCGGCGAATACCTGCTGGAGAAGGCGGAGGCGGGGGAATTGGAGATAGCAGAAAAACTCGCCCGCTCCGTGGCCGTGCACGACTCCTGTCACGGACGCATCCTGGGTAAAGAGGTCACCGCGTCCGCGCGCGGGCTGTACTCCCTCATGGGGCTGGAGATGCGCGAGATGGCGCACGACGCCGACGAGGGCCTGTGCTGCGGCATGGCGGCGGGCTGCAACCGCTACCGCCCCGACGACATGTATTTCGCGGCGGTGAAGGAACTGCGCGCGGCCGCGAAGACCGGCGCGGACGAGCTTGCCACGTACTGCACCGGATGCCACCTCACCCTGGCCATGATGCGCTGGCTCTACCCCACCCGCCAGCCGGTGCGCCACCTGCTGGAGTACCTGCGGGAGGCCGCGGGGGAGGAGCCCTATCTCCCTGCCCCCCGGCGCACCCTGCGCATGCTGGGCAACGTGGTGGTTAACGCCTTCCCCAAGCTGCTCTCGCGCAGGACCTACCGTATCGAGATCACGTAGTGCCATCCCCTGAACTGACGGGGAGAAAGCCGCGTTTGGGTCGCGCGCAGCAGCGGGACCCGGGTCACGCGCACAGGCCTGGTCGAGAAAGGCGGACCAGCCGGGGGCACGGTGCGTGGGGCGTCCCGCTAAATCGGCGATACCTTGAAGACGCTCCGCGAGCCGGCGGGCAGGTCGAGATAAGCGTGGACGATGACGTGGTGCGGCGAGCCCGGCGGCGCTATGTTCACAACCCTCGCGGCGCCCTCTACCTTGTAGGACGATACGCCCCCCGCCGGCATGAAGAGCTCCAGCCGCGCCCCGGTGAGGTCTTTGTCCAGGCCGTTGGTGACGGTGACGGCCACTTCATCCAGGCCGGCCGACCAGTCCCCGCCGTTGGACAACTCGACCGCGAGCGCAGGGTCCGAGAGCACGTCACGGTCGTTCTCCGTTCCGGGCACGGTGCCCGCGTAGAGTGGCATGGACCACCCCGGCTGAGCGTATTCATAGGAGGATATGCGGTCCCCCGCCACCTCCACCAGGCGGTAGCCGGAATACTCCGTGCCGGTGCCGCACTTGGGCTCGAGGCAGGTGGTGTTGGCGTAGATGGTGGCCCCCTGCCCGTCGCTCCAGGGCATGGTGGTCACCAGGTCGTGGTGCTCGTGGCCGCTGAGCAGCATGGCCACGCGGTAATCGGAGCACAGCCTCTGCATGGCCAGCCGGCCCTCCCCCCGGCCTCCGATACGGTACCCGCCGTAGTCGGCGTCGTCCCAGCTCGCCAACTGCGCAGGGTCGTGATGGGCGAGCACGAAGCGCAGGCCGGCGTCCCGATTGGCCGCGAGGTCGTCCCTGATCCAACCCAGCTGGCCGCCGTATTCCTCCGGGGGCGGCGCCTGCTCCGCCCCGAAGGGGTCCCCGCCCTCGCGCACCTGGCCCATCCACTTCACCGGCTGCAGCACCTGCGCGTAGCCGTAGAACCTGCCTTTCTCGAGCAGGCGCATGTCCCTGCTCCAGTCCATGGTGTTCGCCGCCGTGAAGTGATGCCCGCCGTAATCGAAGGAATAGAAGAGGGGGCCGAAGCTCTCCGTCCACCACTCGAAGCCGTCCTTCACGGTGTCGTAGTAGCCGTCGTGGTTCCCCATGACAAAGAAGCACGGCACGTCCAGCTCGCTAATGGCCTCGTAGGCCCAGAGGTACTCGTACTCGTACTGCGTGGCGCCGGAGTGCTCGTCGTCCGGGGGCCAGTCCTCGGGCATGTACTTCTGGCCGTAGATGAGGTCCCCGGTGAAGACCACAAAATCGGGGTGCATGAGGTTTATCTGCTCCACGGCCTTGCTGAGATAGACGGCGTTCCCCGGCTCGCGGTCGTGCATGCACGAGGTGGGGTACTCGATGTCGAAGACGTGGATGTCCGTCAGCTGCACGAAGCGGTAATCCTCCTTGAATCCCTCGATCACCGCCAGGCAGTTGGGCTGGGCGTCGGCCACCTCCCTGCCGTCCGCTTTCACCCTCACCTCGAGGTCGTAGAGGTCGGGGGGGACGTCCCCCGGCACCCTCACCGTGACCGCGTAGACGTCGCGGACCCCTCTGCCGGAGCCCTCGGGCCAGCGCTCACTCTTTCCCGTCTCCGCCCCGACTATCTCCAGGTCCGCCTCGTAGGGCACATAACCGTTGCTCGACGCGGCACGCGCCCGCCAGTCCTCCACCCGAATGGGCATGGGCGCCTCCGGGTCGTTGAGCGAGAGGTCGAACTCCAGGGTGAACTCGTCTCCCGCCGGCACCAGCTGGGGGTAGCCAAGGGTCGGGTAGATTATCTCCCTTATCTTGGGAAAGACGTCACGCCCGGTCTTGTCCAGTACCTGGACCGCCGTACCTGTGCCCGCGCCGCAGCCCCAGAAAGCGGGCAGACAGGCTGAGAGCACCGCGGCCAGCAGCAGGACCGCGATAACCCCGCGTCTGTCCCCGTCCAGTTTTTCCATGCTGTCCCTCCTTTTTCTGCCTCTCCTCGGGTTATCGCCATTTAGCCGCGGCGTGTTTAACACTTCCGCCTGTTCTTCTCCCACCAGGTGCTCTTGAGGGCAAACCGCTGACCATCAAGGATTTGCTTATCTGCACCGACATCGACTCGGGCAACCTCGGGGCCACGCCCAACATCGACGACGGCGACCTCATGCTGGATGCGGACGGCGGCACCTTCTTCGACGCCGCCGGGCGGGGCGTGCAGGAATGCGACTGCATCTACTGCAAGCACGCGGACCACGCCATCCCCGGGGGTTACAGCCCGGACACAAAGCTCGCCCTGGAGCTGCGCGGTACCGTCGGAGGCAAGCGCTTTTTCCGCTACACCATCAGGGAAAAAAGCGGGTAAGGCCTGCCATTGTTCCTGTAGATGTTGGCGTGGCCGAAGCCGGGAGTGCCGAAGGGCAACGGGAGCAGCGGCCTCTCGCGTTCGGTCAACTTGACGAAGCGGTTCAACCTCTCCGAGCCAACAAGCTGGACGTGCCGTTCCATGCGCGTCACGTTGGGGCGGAGGAAACGCCTCCACAGCTCCTTGAGGTAGAAGCTGCGGCGGAACCCCGCCAGGAAGCGGTCGAACTCCGCCTGGGCCGCTGCGGGGTCCGTCACCGCCATGGCCGCCACCTTGCCCGTTACCAGCGCGCCGCTTATCCCGAAGCCCATGAAGGGGTCGATGGCGCCGGACATGGTGCCGCACATGATCAGCCCGTCGCGGAAGAGCCGGTAGTTGTCCGCCCTGGCCAGGGGGACGGCGGCCGTCCGGTATTCCCATCCCTCGTGCTCCACACCCTCGTTGCGCACCATGAAGTCCTTGTACTTCTCCAGGGCCTTTTCGTCCACCGGCCTTCCGAACGAGAACAGCAGGTCGAAATAGTAGTTGTTCACCGCGGACAGGTAGCCGTACTCGGTTATGCTCTCGTCGAACCACAGCCAGGCGAGGTCGCTGAAACCGATCTCCCCCCGCGACAGCCACATGTGCACCGGCAGGAAGGGTACGTCCAGCATACGGTAAGCCTTGGGGACGAGGCCGCAGGCGATGATGGTGCCGCGCGGGAGCCGGGGTACGTCCTCCTCGCGCAGGGGGGTGGAGAACTCGAACTCCACCCCCAGCTCCCTGCACTCCCGGTAGAGCAGGGTGTCCAGGCTGCCCTCCCGGTCTCCCCTCTCCACCCCGAATACCTCGTAGACGGGGAACTGGAACACCGTGTCGTGCAGGTAGGCGGGACACCGCAGGAGGGTGTGGAAGACGGGGCTCACGTCGATGCCGATGTATCGCGAGGTCTTCTCCACGTTGATGGGGGTGACGTGGGTGGAGGGGTTGTAGGCTTTCGACCCGCCGTAGGAATCCTCCGCCTCCCGCACCACCACGCGGTGGTCTTGACGCGCCAGGTCGATGGCTGCGACCATGCCGCTCATGCCCGCGCCGTAGATGATGACTTCTTTTCTTGCCATACTGCCCTCCCCTGACCGGCACCCCTCCCGCCGGGACGAAAGCCTTGCATGGCCGTTTCGCCACCAGCATTATGGCACGCCGCCGCCTCCTTAGCCACCCCGCACGGCCCGCGTGCGCAGCGGCGGCGTAAGCGGCGTGTCGGCGTGCTACTGTATCCTTGAAAAGGGGAGGATGGGAGTAAGCCTCCGCGGTGAGTTTACGGGAGCACGTGGAAGGACCTGTGATGTCTTACGCTATAAACCGCCTGGCCGAGAGCATAGGGGAACTGTGCGAGGCCCGCCCCTACGAGGAGAAGTGGCTGCTCGCTCCCTCCCTGCGCATTGGTTTTCAGTGGCTGGAGAGCGTGGCGCGCGCCGGCCGGCCGGTGCTCAACGTACGCGTGAAGACCCTGGCCAACATGGCTCTGGATCTCGCCGCGCCGGAGATGGAGAAGCGAGGGACTTTTCTGCTGCGTGGGGTGCGGGAGGAGCTGCTCGTGGCGGGCGTGCTGGCCGCGCTGCGCGAGCAGGGGGGTTACCTGGCCCGCCTGGAGGCCACCCCGGGCCTGGTGCGCGCGGCGGCCTCCACCCTGCGCGACCTGCGGCGCTGCGGCCTCGCGGCAAGCGACCTCTCTACCCGCCTCTTCGAGGTGAAGTCCAAGGGCAGCGAGCTGATCTCCATGCTCTCACTCTACGAAAAGGAACTCGCCGCATGCGGCCTCACCGACCTCGCGGGCGTCCTGCAGCTGGCGGCACAGCGCCTGGTGGCCGACGCGTCCGCGCTGCCGGCGGGCTGCCTGGTGGCGGCGCCCCAGGACGTGCTGGAGGACCTGCGCGGCCTGGAGCGCTCGCTGTGGGAGGCGGTCCCGGAGGAAAAGCGCACCGTGCTTCCGGCTGACCTCGCGTGCCGGGAGCGACCGGACGGCGGCGTCGACTCCGCCCTGCTCGCCTGGGCGCCGCGGCCTGCCGCGGCGCCGCCTCCCCGCGGGGACGGCGGCGTAAGGATGTTCCGCGCCGTGGGCGAGGTCAACGAGGTGCGCGAGGTGCTGCGGCGCTGCGCCTGCGAGGGCATACCCTTTGACGAGGTGGAGGTCCTGCACACCGACGCCGCCGCATACGTCCCGCTTATCTACGAGGCCTGCTGCCTCCTCGCCCAGGAGGGCGGGGGCCCTATCCCCGTCACCTTCTCAGAGGGCATACCGGTCGGCTACTCCCGCCCGGGGCGCGCCCTCGCCGCCTGGCTGTCCTGGATAGAGGAGGACTTCCCCCAGTCCACACTGGTGAGGATAGTGCAGGAGGGATTGCTCGACCCCGGCGCAGAGCTGCCTGCTGGCTGGAGCTTTTCCCGCCTGGGGACGGTCCTGCGCGCCCTGCCCATCGGCAAGGGGCGCGGGCGCTACCTGCCTGCCATCGACGCCGAGCTGGAGGCGCTGGCATGGAAGATTTCCCACCCCGCCCGGGAGAAAGAAGACGAGGAGGAAACGGAGGAGGAACGACTGGAGCGGTCGGAGCGCCTGGAAAGGCGCCTGCGGACGCTCGGCGCCCTACGCGGACTGGTGGAGGGTCTGCTGAAAAGCGTACCCGAGGACACCAGTGATGGGAAGGCGCTGCTGCGGGCGGCCGAGGACCTACTGGTCACGCGGGCTCGCGAGGTAAGCGAGCTGGACGAATACAGCGGCAAGCGCCTGCTGGACGAGATAAGGGAGCTCGAGTCCTGCCTGCAAGAGGGCGGCGACGCTGGCCGTATCCACCCCGACGTCCCCGGCTGGCTCGCGGACCTGGCCCGCTCCGCCCGGGTGGAGGGCAAGGGTCCGCGGCCGGGCTGTATACACGTGGCCCCCCTGGCCGCAGGCGGGCACTCCGGGCGACCGCACACCTTCATCCTGGGCCTGGACGACGGGCGCTTTCCCGGGGCCGGCCTGCAGGACCCCCTCCTGCTGGACTCGGAGCGCGCGGCCATCTCTCCGGACCTCACCACCGCAGCGGAACGCCTGGCCGCGAGCATTGAGGACTTCGCCCGCCTGGCGGCCAGGCTGCGTGGTACCGTGACCCTGAGTTACTGCTGCCGCAACCTCGCGGACGACCGCGACATGTTTCCCAGCCCGGCGCTGCTCGCGGCCTACCGCATCGTCACCGGGGACCGCGAGGGCGTGCAGGACGACCTCCTCGCCTGGCTCCCCGAGCCGGTGTCCTTCGCCCCGCGGGAAGCGGAGCAAAGCCTGGACAGCGCGGAGTGGTGGTTATGCCGCATGTGCGGCGACCCCGCCGTGCGGGAGCCCGAGGAGGCCGTCGCCCGGGAGTTCCCCCACCTGGGGCGGGGGATGAAGGCGCGGCGCGCGCGGGAGAGCGACCTCTTCACCGCCTACGACGGCTACGTGCCCGAGGCGGGTGAGGACCTTGACCCGGCCAGACCCGGCGGGCTGGTGCTCTCGGCAAGACGCCTGGAGAAACTGGGGAAATGTCCGCTGGAGTACTTCTTCTCCTATGTCCTGGACATAAAGCCGCCCGAGGAGTTCTCATTCGACCCTTCCCGCTGGCTCGAGCCCGGCGAGAGGGGCGCCCTCCTGCATGCCGTCTTCCACGACTTCATGCTGCGCCTGCCCTCAGACGACCGGAGGCCGGTGCTGGAGCGGGACTGGGAGCTGATGCAGGAGGTGCTCGATGAAAAGGTCCGGGCATGGACGCGGCGCAAGCCCCCGCCCGGCCACGAGGTCCAAGCGCGAGAGATAGAGGACCTGCGCCTGGCGGCGCGCATCTTCCTGCGCGAGGAAGAGGAGCACTGTCGCGGGCGGTATCCCGTATTCTTCGAGCTGGCCATCGGCATGGAGGGCGGTGAGCCAGGCAACCCCATAGATACCCTACGACCGACGGCGATAGAGCTCCCGAAGGGTAAGACCATAGGCGTGCGGGGTTCCATCGACCGCGTGGACGAGTTGGGGGCGGCCGGCAGCAGGCGCTTCTCCGTGTGCGATTACAAGACCGGCTCGGTATACGGCTATAAACGCGAGGACCCCTTCCGGCAGGGCCGCCTCTTGCAGAACTTCGTCTATATCATGCAGGCGCAGTCTTGCCTGGGCGAGTGCTTTCCCGGCGCCAGGGTGGAGTCGTTCCAGTACTTCTTTCCCTCCACCCGGGAGTACGGCGAGCGCATCGAGTGGGGCGAGGCGGAACTCGCGGACGGCATCCACGTCCTCGAGCGGCTGTGCGAGATGCTCTCCCGGGGCTGTTTCCCCTTCAGCGACGATAAAGACGACGTGAAGTACAGCGATTACCGGCCCGCTTTCGGCGACATACCGCTCACGGCAGAGATGGCGAAGCGCAAACTCGCCAACCTTGACAACGATGCCCTGGCCCCCTTCCGCGAGCTGCGCGGCATGGAGAAAGGTGGCAGGTGATGCCTTCCCGCGGCAGTACCGGACCTCAGACACCCCCCGACCGCGAGCAGCGCGAACTCATCGAGCGCGAACTCAGGCGCAGCATACTGGTGGAGGCGGCCGCGGGGACCGGCAAGACCACCAGCATGGTGGAGAGGATGCTCGCCCTCTTGCGCGCCGGGGAGTGCGATAAAATACGCACCATGGCCGCGGTCACCTTCACCCGCAAGGCGGCGGCGGAGCTGCGCGCCCGCTTCCAGGTCGCCCTGGAGAGAGCGGTACGCGAGGCAAGGGGCGAGGAGAAGGAGCGCCTGGAGGAGGCACTCACACACGTGGAGCAGTGTTTCACCGGCACCATCCACTCCTTCTGCGGCCGCCTGCTCAGGGAGAGACCGGTAGAGGCGGGGGTGGACCCCGCCTTCGAGGAGATAGACGAAGAGCAGGACGGGCGCCTGCGCGAGGAAGCCTGGGAGGCCTTCACGGAGGGGTTGGCGAGCGGCGACCCTCACGGGCTAGCGCGGGAGTTGAGCCGGCTGGGCCTCGAGGCGTCCGACCTGCTGCCCACCTTCAAGAGCTTCGCCGACTACCCGGACGTGCAGGAGTGGCCCCTGCCGGAGAAAGCCGACCCGGACCTCTCCCGGGCCAGGGAGGAGCTCGAACGTTATCTCGCCCACATGAGGGAACTGGCGCCCGATCTGCCGCGAGAAGCGGGAAACGACGAACTCATCCCGGAGCTGAAAAGGCTCCCGCGCATCATCTCCTATTTCGAGGACCTGGAAAGCCCGGAACGGCTCATGCAGGCGCTGGAGTTGTTCGACAGGAACAGAAAGGTCGTGCAGAAGGAATGGAAGAAGACGGGGCGTTTCAGCGCCGAAGATGCCAAGCAAGAAGATGCCGAGTGGAAAAGGTTCCGGGAACACGTCGTAACGCCCTCTCTGCGGGTATGGCGTGAAACCCGCTATGCCGCGATCATACCCGTCCTGCTGGCTGCCCGTGACGTCTACGACCGCCTGCGCCGGGAGAGGGGCCAGCTCAACTTCCAGGACCTGCTGATGAAGGCCGCCGCCCTGCTGCGGGAGAACCCCGCGGTCAGGCGCTACTTCCAGAAGCGCTTCACCCACCTGCTGGTGGACGAGTTCCAGGACACCGACCCTATCCAGGCCGAGGTCATAATGCTGCTCTGTTCGAGCGACCCCGACGAGGGCGACTGGCGGCGCTGCGTGCCCCGTCCCGGCTCACTCTTCATGGTGGGAGACCCAAAGCAGTCGATCTACCGCTTCCGCCGTGCCGATATCGTCACCTACAACCAGGCGAAGGAGATCATCAAAGCGGGTGGGGGCGAGGTGGTGGAGCTCATGGTCAACTTTCGCGCGACCCCTGGCATCATCGCATGGGTCAACGGGGTCTTCGAGCCGGGCGAGACCGAGAGCGAAGAGGAAGGCAGGGCTCTGCTGCGGTTCCCGTCATGCGGCGCGGAGGAATCGCCTCGCTACGTGCCGCTGGACACGGGAAGAGAGGAGGGCGCCGACGGCGATCTGCGCGGCCTCTACCGCCTGCAGGTCCCGGAGGAGTGCGGCACGAACGAGACGGCGGTACGATACGACGCGGACTTCATCGCGCGCTTTATCCGCTCGTGTCTCGACAAGGGGGTCACGGTGCCGCGGTCCCGCAGGCAGCTTGAGGAGGGCATGGACCCCGCGGTCAGGCCCGACGATTTCATGATCGTGACCCGCAACACCACTAACCTCAACGCCTACGCGCAGGCCTTGCAGGATTACGGCATACCTCATCGCGTTACGGGCGGCGTGGCCCTGAACGAGCTGGAGGAATTGAGGCTCCTTCACGTCTGCCTGAACGCGCTGGTGCATCCCGACGACCCGGTGGCCCTGGTGGCCGCCCTGCGCAGCGAGCTGTTCGGCTTCAGCGACAGGGAACTCTACGCCTTCAAAAAAGCGGGAGGCAGGTTCGATTTCCACGCGCCTCTGCCCGACGGCATTGAGGAGGGGCAGGCATGCGCCTTCGCCGATGCCTTTGATCGCATGGTCCGCTACTCGCTCTGGCTGTCCCGCCTCCCCCAAGCGGCCGCCTGCGAGAAGATAGCCGCGGACCTCGGGCTGTACGCCCTGGCGGCCGCCCGTCCCGGAGGGGACATGCGGGCCGGGAGCCTGGGGAAGGCCCTGGAACTTCTGCGCGGCATGAGGGACGAGGCATGGACAGCCGCCCAGCTCGCGGAATATCTGGGCAAGCTGGTGGAGAGCGAGGAAAAACACGACGGTGTCTCCGCTCTGTCCGGCGCTCGCCCCGCGGTCCGGGTGATGAACCTGCACAAGGTGAAGGGGCTGGAGGCCCCGGTCGTGTTCCTAGCCGACCCTACCGGGGAATGGGACCATCCGGTCGAGAGACACATAGACCGCTCATCGGACCGCATCAAGGGATACCTTGCCGTCTACGAGAGGAAGGAACAGGGCCGCAAGGGCAAGCTGCTGGCACATCCCGCGCACTGGGACTCCCTGGTGGAGAGGGAGAAGGTGTTCGAACGGGCGCAGGAGCTGAGGCTGCGCTACGTGGCCGCCACCCGCGCCGGGGCGGCCTCCATCATCACCCAGCGGCGCAAGGGAAACGAAAGGAACCCCTGGTGCTATTTCGACCCCTTCCTGGAGGCGGACCGCGACCTCCCCGACCCCGGACCCCAGGCCCCACCCGATGTCGCCACGGTGCCCCTCACCCCGCAAGAGGTCGGTGAGGCGGCAGCTGGGGTCGCGTCCCGCCTGTCGGCGTCATGCCAGCCGACCTACCTATCCTTCCCACTGAAAAGCTATGCCCTGTCGCTCGACCAAGGCGCGGGGCCGGTGGAATTCGCGCTGGAGGGCGCGGGAGGAACCGCCCCCTCCGTCCCGCAGGGGGAACACGGCGTGGAGTGGGGGGAGGCCATCCACCTCCTGCTGCAGACGGCCATGTCCCAGCCGGAGGCCGGGCTGGAGCGCCTGGCGGAGGACGTCCTCGCCGAGAAGGGCCTTTCCGCTTCCCTGGCGCCGCAGGCGGTCGCGCTCGTGCGCTCGGTCACCGCCTCCGATATATGGCGAAGGGCCCAGGAGAGCGAGGCGAGACTGGCCGAGGTGCCGCTACAGGCATCGTGGGAAGAGGGCGTTTCCGTGCCCACCGTCCTGCGCGGGGTCATTGACCTGGTCTTCAAGGAAGACGGGGGCTGGGTGCTGGTGGACTACAAGACCGACATCCTGCGGGGCAGGGAGTTGGAGAAGGCGGCACGGGAATATGCCTCCCAGGTGCGGCTCTACGCCGAGGCGTGGGAGAGGTGCACCGGCGAGGCGGTCAAGGAAACCCTGCTCTACTTCACCAGCGAGGGGGCGCTTGTGAGCGTATCGGACGGCGATGGATAGCGCCAGGTCTCACCGCCGCCATCCGGTCCCCTACCGCTGGAGCATCCCCGGTGAAGCGGTTATCTTGAGAGCATGCTATCCAAGCGCGCCCGGGAGCCAGGTTGCAGTTCGCGGCGTCAGAGGACGATATATACCTTGCTGCAGGCGGACGTGGCGGAGCGTGAGATCGAGCGCAGGAGGCGGGAAGATTGCTTGAAGGCATACGCGCGGCTGAGCCCGGGGACGCGCCCGAGGTGGCACAGCTCATGTACCTCGCGGGGAAAAGCCACGTAGAGACCTCCATCTATGACCTCATGTTCCCGGGCAGCATGGAGGAGAGGCTCGCGAAACTAGCCGCGCTGTTCACGGCGCGGTCGCGCTCCTTCTATCACTATTCCCATTACCTGGTGTGCGAGGTGGACGGCAGGATAGCCGGCGCTCTTTGCGGGTTCAACGAGCGGGAGGGAGGGGGCACGGCGCTGCGGGAAG
>CAYPZH010000058.1:0-7686 GCA_964415205.1 uncultured Actinomycetota bacterium
CCTGCCCGCGGGGCTCAAGGGAAAGATGAGGGAACTGCTGGGCAAGGTAGGGGCGGATGCAGCTGCCGTGGCCTCCACCTACGGTTTCACCGAGGGGAAGGTAGCCTGGAGCGAGTGCCGCGGGGCGGCGTTGTCCAGGGACGAGAGCTCCGGCTATCATCTCTTCCCCGACATGGAGATCATCGAGGTGATCGACCCCGACACCGGCAACCGCATGGGCGAGGGAGAGGGCGGGGAGATCGTCTACACCGCCCTGGACTGGAGGGGCAGCGTCCTGCTGCGCTTCCGCACCGGGGACATGGTCAAAAGCGGGCTGGACTACGCCCCCTGCCCGTACTGCGGCCGCTCCCTGCCACGCCTGGGCATGGACATCACCCGGTCCTCCGATTACAAGGAGTTCGAGCTCACCAAGCTCAAGGGGACCCTGGTTGATCTCAACGCTTTCTACCCCCTACTCTCGGGCCACAAGGACGTGCTCGAATGGCAGCTGGAGATACGCAAGCATAACGACGACCCCTTCGACCTCGACGAGCTCTACCTGCACGTCACGCCGGCCGAGGGGATGTCCCGGGATTACCTGGAAAAGGAACTGGAGGCGCTGCTGCAACGCGAGGTTGAGATCGCCCCCACGCGCATCATCTTCCACAGCCTGCCGGGCCTCCTGGAGCGCCTGGGCCTCGACACCAAGGGGCGCGAGCGCCGCTTCATAGACCGCAGGCCGGGGGCGGTGGGCGGCTCTGCAGCGCAGGTGGAGGAGCCCGCGCCCCAGGAGGAGATGAAGTTCGAGGAAGAGCCCCCGCGCGATGAGTACACAGAAGGGCCGGGGGGCGGCGGCTTGCCCGACGAGAACTGAGCGTGGCTGGAGGCCCTATGCTGGTACTCGCCATCGACGAGGGCACGACCGGTACCAAGTGCATGTGTTTCGACCGCGACCAGCGGCCTCTTTCCAGCGTCTCCATGGAATTTGAGCAGTACTACCCGCAGCCGGGCTGGGTGGAGCACGACGCCGAGGAGATCTGGCAGCGCACTCTCGAGGCGGCGCGCCGGGCCCTCGCCGATGCTGGAGCGTCGCCCGCGGACGTCGCGGCGGTGGGGATAACCAACCAGCGCGAGACCGCGGTGATCTGGGACCGCGAGACCGGAGAGCCGGTGCGCAAGGCCATCGTCTGGCAGTGCAGGCGCAGCGCAGATATCTGCCGCCGCTGCGCAGAGGGCGGCTTCGAGGAAACGGTGCGCGCCAAGACCGGCCTGGTGCTGGATCCCTACTTCTCGGGGACCAAGCTCACCTGGGTGATGGAGAACGAGCCCGAGGTCGCCAGGCGCGCCGAGGCCGGCGAGCTGTGCTTCGGCACCATCGATTCCTGGCTCATCCACCGCCTCACCGCGGGGCGTGTGCACGCCACCGACGTATCCAACGCCAGCCGCACCCTGCTATTCAACATCCGCGACCTCGCCTGGGACCCCGAGCTGGCCGGGATGTGCGCCGTGCCCATGTCCATGCTCCCCGAGGTGAAGGAATCGTGCGGCGTCTTTGGGGAAACCGACCCGGAGGCCTTCCTGGGCATAGCGGCGCCCATCGCCGGGGTCGCCGGGGACCAGCAGGCGGCCCTCTTCGGGCAGGCATGCTTCCGCCCCGGCATGACCAAGAACACCTACGGCACCGGGAGCTTCGTGCTCATGAACATCGGGGGCGAGCCCCGCTTCAGCGAGAAGGGGCTGCTGACCACGGTCGCCTGGTCCATGGGAGGGCAGGTGACCTACGCCATGGAGGGAGCCATCTTCATCACCGGGGCGGCGGTCAACTGGCTGCGCGACGGCCTGCGCATCATAGAAAAGACGTCCGAGGTGGACGAGTTGGCCGCGCAGGTCGAGGACACCGGCGGGGTTTATTTCGTGCCCGCCTTCGTGGGGCTGGGGGCGCCGCACTGGGACCCCACGGCGCGGGCCCTGCTCATCGGCATGACGCGGGGGACGCAGAGGGCACACGTCGCCCGCGCCGTCATCGAGTCCATGGCCCTACAGACCGCCGACGTGGTGGAGGTCATGCGGGACGAGGCGGGGGTCTCCCTGCAGGAGCTGCGCGTGGACGGGGGGGCCAGCGTCATGGACATGCTGCTGCAGTACCAGGCCGACCTCCTGGGCGTGCCGGTGCGCCGCCCCGTGGTCACCGAGACCACCTCCCTGGGAGCGGCGCTGCTGGCGGGGCTGGCGACGGGTTTCTGGGAGAGTACGCGGGAAGTGGAGGAGCGGTGGAAACTGGACCGCGAAGCCCTGCCCGATCCCTCCGCGGCTGAGCGCGTGTCGGCCATGCGCAGGGACTGGAAGCGGGCCGTGCAGCGCAGCCTGGACTGGGCGCGCGAGGACATGGCCTGCGAGGTGGATGAATAGCAAGCGCCGCGGCCGCGCCGCAAAACTGTCGCAAAAACCATTCACCCGGTTTTCTGATAGAGCGATAAGACACTGCTAGCTGCGAGGACAAGGAGGGTTATGATGGCGGACGAAGTGTGGCCGGATGCGGAACCGTTTTCCTTCGACGGCGGCAGCACGGGGGTGCTGGTGGTGCACGGCTTCACCGGCTGCACCCAGAGCATGCTGCCCCTGGGGGAGGGGCTGGCGGAGGCGGGTTTCACCGTGAAGGGGCCGCGCCTGCCCGGCCACGGCACCACGGTGAAGGACATGGGCACGCGCAAGTGGCAGGAGTGGACGGGCGAGGCGGAAAAGTCCCTGCAGGAACTGCTGGACCGCTGCGACAAGGTCTTCGTGACCGGGCTCTCTATGGGCGGCACCATCACCTGCTACCTGGGAGAGCGCTACGCGGACAAGGTGGCCGGCCTCATGCCCATCAACGCCGCCGTGGCCAAGCTCAACCCTCTCCTTCCCGTGACCCCTGTGGCCAAGTACGTGCTCAAGACCATCCCGGGAGTGGGGAGCGACGTCAAGGACCCCGCGGTGAAGGAATCGTGCTACGACAAGGTGCCGGTGGCCGCCGCCGCCGAGCTCTACCGGCTGATGAAAACGGTCAAGGCGGATATCGCCAGGATAACCGCCCCCATACTCATCTTCTCCTCCCGGGAGGACCACGTGGTGGACACCGGCAACGGGCCTTTCATCCTCGAGCACGTCAGCTCCACCGACAAGGAGCTGGTGTGGCTGGAGAACTCCTACCACGTCGCCACCATCGATTTCGACAGGGACCTGATCATCCAGCGCTGCGTGGAGTTCATCAACTCGCATTGAGGCCGGCGCGGTCCCAGAGAAGCCGAGCTCTGTAGACCCTTAACGGGAGGCTGGAAGACAGCAGACCGTCTACACCTGCTTACATCCTGGCCATCCTGTCTTGCCGCGATATCCCTGCCACATCGTGCCGGGATGAAGGCCCCTCTCGCAGGTTCTTACGATACGGCAACATCTTTGAACACGCACGGCGGAATCGTATATAATATAGCCTGTAACTTGCCGGTTCTTTCAGGGCAAATATCGGGGGGCAGTGTCATGTTTGCACGTGAGAGATCCACGAGTCCTTTTACCCTTCTCTTCGTCTCTATTCTCGTCCTTTTCCTATCCCTGGCCTTTGTTCCCTTGTTTCCGGGAGATATGGAGAAAGCCTGTGCCTCCACGGCTTCCGAGTGGAGGTCCTGCGGCACCCCCTCCGAGTGGGAAACAGATTTTCGCGGCATCGCGGGCGTCGACGCCAACACCGCCTGGGTCGTAGGCGACGGCGGTATCATCCTCAAGACCACGGACGGCGGGGCCGGCTGGTCCCCCCAGAACTCCGGGACGGTCGCCGACCTCTACGACATAGACGCGCTCGACGCCAACACGGCCTGGGCGGTGGGAGGCAGCGGGACCATCCTCAAGACCACGGACGGCGGGGCCAGCTGGAGCAACCAGAGCCCCGGGACATATTGTGACCTTCGCGCCGTATGCGCCGTGGACGCCAACGTGGCTTGGGCCGCCGGCTACACCGGCAGCTGGCAATCCGGCAGCTCCGCGATACTCAGGACCACAGACGGAGGGGCTTACTGGTGGCTGCACTGGCAGGGGTACAATTACGCCCTTTACGACATAAGCGCCGTGGACGCCAACACCGCCTGGGCCTCGGGAGCGTTCACGCGGCAGGTAGGAAACCCCGCCTTTCCGCAGTACGAGACCAAGGGCGTGATCATGAAGACCGCCAGCGGCGGCCTGTTATGGTTTCACCAGTTCGAGGGGGTCTTTAGCAACAGTATTTTCGAGACCATCGACGCCGTCGACGCCAACACGGTCTGGGCGGCGGGTTTCGCGGTGTACGGCCTCAAGACCAGCGACGGGGGGGCGACCTGGGTCCCCAAGTCTGCGAAGACATACGTCGTCTCGCTGGCGGCATTGAGCGACACAGAGGTATGGGCTTGCAGCGAGGGCACCATCTGGCACACCGTTGACGACGGGGCTTCGTGGACACAGTTCGCCCCCGACACCTACGTTTCCCTGCGGGAGATGGAGGCCATCAATAGCTCGATCGTGTGGGCGGTGGGGAGCAACAAGCTCTTAAAGACCATTAACGGCGGAGGCGAGTGGACGACGCTGGACGTGGGTGTGCGCAATGCCTTCATGGGAGTGGCGATGGCTGACGTATACCATGCCTGGATGGTGGGGATGGATATAGGATTCTGCAACATCCACATCATCGGCGCGGAGCCCTACTATATCCGGCAGACCTATCAGATGTGGGACGTCACGGCCGCGGACGCGAGCACGGTATGGGCGTGCGGGAGCAACGGCACCATCGCCAAGACCGCGGACGGCGGCATCGGCTGGGCCCTGCAAAACTTCGGCACCGCTAGCGCTTTGCTGGGGATCGCCGCCGCCGATGCCCAGACGGTGTGGTGCGTCGGCAGCGGCGGCGCCATCCTGAAGACGCAGAACGGGGGCGCGAGCTGGGGAGCGCAGGCGTCCGGTACGACGGCGTGGTTGTGGGACGTCTCGGCGGTCGACGGCACTACCGCCTGGGCGGTGGGAAGTGACGGCGCCATCCTGAAGACGCAGAACGGGGGCGCGAGCTGGGGAGCGCAGGCGTCCGGGGCAGCGGGCACCCTGCTCGGCGTGTCCGCGGTGGATACGACCACCGCCTGGGCGGTGGGCGTGGATGGCATCATCCTCAAGACCTCGGACGGCGGGGCGACCTGGACGGCGCAGGACTCGGGGACCTCGCAGTGGTTGTGGGGGGTTGCGGCGGTGGATGCGGACACCGCGTGGACCGTCGGCCACAACGGGACCATATTGAAGACCGAGGACGGGGGCGCGACCTGGGAGCAGGAGACCTCCGGCACCACCGCCCACCTTTACGACGTCGCGGCCGTGGATGGCGATACCGCGCGGGCGGTGGGCATGGGCGGGGTCAACCTGTGGACCGCTGACTGGGACCGTTGGGTCTCGCAGGACGCGGGTCTACCCTACAACTCCATCATGGATATGGATGCCGTGGACGCGACTACCGCATGGGCGGTAGGAGAATCTGGCGAGGTCTTGAGGTCGACGGACGGGGAGACGTGGTCCGCCACCGCGGGCACGGACATGGTCGGCATCTCGGCGCTGGACTCCCAGACGGCCTGGGCGTGGCAGTCCTGGGGGAACGTCTACAGCACCGATGACGGCGGCGTGACCTGGACCGCCCACCCCGGCGAGGCCATAGATAACCACGTCGTCCGCGACATATGCTGCGTAGACCCCGATACCGTCTGGGCCGCCAGCGCCAGCGGCATCCACCGGACCCTCGACGGGGGGCTGACCTGGGAACTCCTGGACCACGGAACGGTGGCGTCGCAAGCCTATGCCGTAGCGGCGTTGGACGCAGACAACATCTGGTTCCTGGTGATAATCTCCCTCAATGACCTGGGAGATTTTGACTGGGGCGTGCTGCGGACCACCGATGGCGGGGCGACCTGGTCCCTCACGGTCCTGCAGCGCATCGACCCGGCGGACCCCTACCGCGGATACACGGACCTGTTCATGGCGGACGCCGCTACCGCCTGGGCAGTGGGTTATGACGGCACAATCCAGAGGACCACCGATGGCGGCCTGAGCTGGAGCAGGCAGGATTCCGGGACCGCGAAGACTCTCTATGGCGTCGATGGCGACGGTTCCGCGGTGTGGGCCGTGGGAGCGCGCCGGACCATCCTGAGGACCACCGACGGCGGCAACGATTGGGGCCTCCAGTACGTGGATCTGGATTCATATATTGACCTGTGGACGGTCGCTGCCGCGGACGCCAACACCGCCTGGGCGGGCGGCCTGCAGTCCGGCACCATCGTGAAGACTGCGGACTGGGAGGGCGAGGCGCCCTTTATCATCTCCATGTCTCCGCAGGCGGGCCAGACAGGCGACGAGGTGGCCATAGAGGGAAGCGGTTTCGGCGCTTACCGCGGGTCGTCGGACGTCGTGTTCGCATGCGCGAAGTCCGGTACTTATACATCGTGGTCCGACGGCCACATCGCCTGCGCCGTGCCCCAGGGCGCCAGCGGAGAGGTGGAGGTCAGGGTGGCCCGGTCCGGGCTGGTCTCGAACGGCGTGCCCTTCACCGCCACTGCCACGTATCCCACCCTGTCCTCCATAAACCCCACCCAGGGCAGGCAGGGCAGCACGGTTTCTGCCGACCTCGTGGGATCGGGTCTACAGAGCGGGGTCTCGGTGAGGCTGGAACGAGGGGCTACCGTCATCCCGGCGTTGAACGCCACCGTGGTCTCGGACACCCAGATAACCTGCACCCTCGGCATAGGCATTGTGGAGGCGGGCGCGTACGACGTGGTGGTGAGGAACCCTGACGGGCAGGAAGCCCGGCTGGTGGGCGGTTTCACCGTCACCAGCATCTGCGGCCAGGGCGCTAGTGCGAGCATGCTCGCGCTGGGGCTTACCCTCGGTCTTCTCTCTCTCGCCGGCTCCGCCGGGCTGCGCAGGAAACGTAAAAGACGCTAGGTCAAAACGAAAAAGGCGGCCCCCCGCATGGGGCCGCCTCCTTTATTTACGCCATAGCGCCAGCGAGCTGACGGTTCCTCCGTTCAGGAGCCGCGCAGGGTGCCGGCGAATACCTGCCACGCCAGGGCCGACTTGGCCAACAGGCTGAGGATGATATACACCCTCTCGCCGTAGAGGTAGTCGCTCCATTTCCCCACCTTCTTGTACTGCAGGACCATATTGATGGCGAAGATGTTGAAGAACACGAAGAGGATGGGGAAGATGAAGTACACGAAGGTGGGCACCTGCGCGTCCGGCTCCGCGACGGCGGAGAAGAAGTAGAGCGCCATCACCACCCAGGGCACGATACCCGCGAGACAGCCAAAAAGGAAGGAGGTCCAGTCCGTCTTCTGCGTGGTCTGGTTGTGCAACTCCATCATCCAGCCGAAGAGGATCATCATCATGTTGAGGAAGAATATGAGTATAAGTGTGTTGAGATCGAATATGCCGCAGAGCATGGCGATGACCACGATCATCAGCGAAGCGGTGATGGAATACTCCATCCAGCGCGCGTAATTGGCCCCTTTCTTGAGATTGCGGTTATACCATCCGTTTATGCTGGGCAGGGTGAGCAGGAGAAGAGCCACCCCGCTCAGGAGCAGGAAGAGAGCAACCAGCGGACCCAGCCTCAAGTTAGCTACCAGTTCCGGGGGCGGTAAGGACCCGCCCGTGAAGGGATCGCTCTTCAGGTAGTTC
>CAYPZH010000058.1:7696-14386 GCA_964415205.1 uncultured Actinomycetota bacterium
TTGCTCAGGACGAGCATGAGCACGCCCTCGAGCAGGAGGACCGCGCTGACCACGCCGTTGAATATGCGCAGCTTACTGAACTTCACTTATTCTGACGCTGCCGCGTTCTCCTCAGCCATGTCATTTCCTCCTAATACGCCACCCCCAAAAGGCGCCCTTTTCTTACTAAGATTTCTCTTTCTTCGAGGGGCATTCCTGCCCCGAAAAAGGATGATAAGCTGGTTTCCGCCCGCGGCCACAGGGACCTTCCGCCGACACGGGTGGCCTAGCGCATGGACATACCCGGCGGCGACAAATATCATTAGGCCGGTAGGTGATCGCGAGAGAGATATACGGAAAAGATGTATTCGGACGACGAGATCGACAAGCTATACCTGGGAAAGCCGCTGGACAACGACAGCGCGCACATCTACGGCGGCTTCGTGGACCTGATAACCTTCACCGACGAGGAGGCGAAAAAGCTCTTCCTGGACCTGCCCATGATATCCAGGCTGATGCAGGGCACGCCCGTGGAGGATGATTGAGGGTCTGACGGCCCCGGGACAGGGTCACTACACACGCGCGGGCATTCTTGCTTTTGACGCGTTTTGCCTGTATCATCACTCCGATAAATAATATATATTTCGCCTATAAATTATTATTATGAATGAACCTAATTGCCTCATAGTCCTCTTCAACGCCACCCACCAGGCCTTGAGCGGAGAAAAGGCCCTCAAGGAGGCGGGGATAAAACACGCGGTCATCAATACGCCCAGGGAGTTCAGCGTGGACTGCGGCATCTCCCTGCGCGTTGAGCCCTCCCTGGGGGACGAGGTGAGACGCGTCCTGGACGAGGGCGGGGTGGTCTACGCGGCCATGGAGCCGTACCGTTCGCGCTGGATATAGGAAGAAGAACAGGAGGAGGTATGATGTCCGACTATCACGAGATGTGGAAGTCCCTGGGAATAGACCTCGAGGCCCACGACGGCCTGCTGGAGGTGCTCCCTCCCATGTACGAGGAGAACATCCTCCGCCAGGAGAACCGGCCCGAAGGCATGCAGTACTTCGATTTCGTCTTCTCGGAGGTGCACGGCCTGCGCATCAAGGAGCTGGTCGAGCACCGCGAAGCCGGCGGGATTGTAGTCGGCACGTTCTGTACCTACGTGCCGGAAGAACTGATCGTCACGGCGGGCGGCATATGCGTGGGCCTGTGCGCCGGCGCGCAGGTGGCTTACGAGGAGGCGGAGAAGTTCCTGCCGCGCAACATCTGTGCCCTCATTAAGTCCTCGCTCGGGTTCAAGCTGGCCAAGGTATGCCCCTATATCGAGTCCTGCGACCTCTTGGTGGGCGAGACCACCTGCGACGGCAAGAAGAAGTATTTCGAGCTTCTGGGCGAACTCCAGCCCGTACACCTCATGGAGGTCCCCCAGATGAAACTGGAGCATGACCGCGAACTCTGGCGCAAAGAGGTAAGGCGGCTGCTCAAGGCCCTGGAAGAGCTGACGGGAAAGAAGGTCGGGGAGAAGGAGCTGCGCGACGCCGTCCGCCTCATGAACGAGAAGCGCAAGGCCCTGCTGCGCCTCGAGGAGCTGCGCAAGAGCGATCCCCCGGTGATCTCCGGTCGCGATGCCCTGCTCATCGACCAGATCGCTTTCTACGACGACCCCGCTCGCCTGATAGAAAAGGTCAACGCGCTGTGCGACGAGCTGGAGAAGAGGAAGGCCTCGGGAGTATCCATCGGCGGGGCACACCGCCCGCGCATACTGCTCTCCGGCTGCCCCATGGCCCTGCCCAACTGGAAGGTGGCCACCCTCATCGAGACCTCCGGCGCGGTGGTGGCCATGGACGAGATGTGCACCGGCATCCGCTACTTCGAAAACCTCGTGGACGAGGACGCCGCGGACATGGACTCCCTTCTCGACAACATCGCCGACCGTTACCTGAACATCCACTGCGCCATCTTCACCCCCAACCAGGAACGCATGCAGCACATAAAGCGGCTGGTGGAGGAATACGATATCGACGCGGTGGTCTATTACGCCCTGCAGTTCTGCGACCCCTACACCGTGGAGGCCTTCCGGGTGCAGCGGGACATGGAAGGGTTGGGGGTACCGTTCCTTTACCTGGAGACCGACTACAGCCCCGAGGACGTCGGGCAGCTCTCCACCCGCATACAGGCACTCATCGAGATGGTGGAGAGCAGGGAAAAGATCTGAAGCTCCCGGCCCGGGGAGGCCTTGGCCCGAGCGCACGCGCCAGGCCTCCCCGGTGTATTATACTTACCTCTGAGATGGAGCTTTTGAACGGTTAAAACACGTCGCGTCATGCGGCGGCGTCTGTATAGCGCCGGGAAAGGACGGGGAAGAGCGGCATGAAGACGATAGCCGGGCTGGACATAGGCTCGCGCACCATCGCCCTGGTGGAGATAAACGGAGGCGGGATAATACACAGCGAGGTGGTGGAGACCACCTTCGACCCCCTGGAGCAGTGCCGCCTCATCCTGCGGGACCGCAGCTTCGAAGTGCTGGTCGCGACGGGTTACGGCAGGCACCTCGCCCAGGCCAACTTCGCCGACCAGACCATTACGGAGATCAAGGCCTTCGCCCTCGGCTGCCACAAGTTCTTCCCCGCGTGCCGTACCATCCTGGACATCGGCGGACAGGACACCAAGGCCATCTCGCTGGCCCCCGGGGGCAAGGTGAGCGACTTCCAGATGAACGACCGATGCGCGGCGGGCACGGGCAAGTTCATGGAGGTGATGGCCACCGCCATGGGCCTTTCGCTGGAGGAGATGGGGCGCATCGCCCTGGAAACCGAGGCCGAGGTGAAGATATCCAGCATGTGCACGGTGTTCGCCGAGTCCGAAGTCACCGGCCTCATCGCCCGCGGCACTCCGCGGCCGGAGATAGCGCGCGGCCTGCACGAGGCCATCTGCGACCGCGCCACCGCCCTGCTCAAGCGCGTCGGGGTGGAGCGGGATGTCGTCTTCGCCGGCGGGGTAGCCCGGAACCCCTGCCTGCGTTCGCTGCTGGAGAAGAGGTTGGGACTGCCACTGCTCGTGCCCGAGGACCCGCAGATAGTCGGGGCCCTCGGCGCAGCGTTGTCAGTCGGGCTCTCGTGATCGACCCGTTGTTCACTCTACGGACGTACACGTGCCAGGCCTGAGACAATGGAGTAAGGATTTATCCTGACCCCACTTCCCATTACCTCAGAACAGCTTGTTGGTTGCTCATGCTAGAACTTGCCCAGGCACTGGACACCGCCGCGCCGAAGATAGCGCTGGCGCTTTCGCGATGCAGACTGCCGTTCGTGGGATATATGACCAGTCGCCCTAATATATACCGAGGTCGCGGAGTTTTGTCTCGTCCATCCCGGCACGGTGTCCGAGTTCGTGCAGCACGACCTTGCGCACCTTCTCGCGCACGTCTTCGCCGGGCTCCAGCTCCGCGAGGATGGGCAAGCGGTAGATCCTGATGACGTCGGGGGCATGGACGAAATGGTCCCTCCCCCACTGTGTATAGGGCACCCCGGAATACAGGCCCAGGAGCTGCATGGGGTCGCGCACGCCGGCGGCGGCTGCGTCAGCGGCAGAGGCGATGTCCTCTACGACGATGGCCAGGTTGTCGAAGGCGAGGCGCTGGAACTCCTCCGGGAAGCCCGCCAGGGCCTCCTCGACCAAGGCCTCGAACTCCTCCGGGCCCGGCCGTTGATCATCTGTGCTCAACTCCGCTGCCCGTCCCTTCCCTCATCTTGGACCGCTTCTACCCACCGGTGTAGCCCTCGGCGAAGAAGCGGTGTTCGGAGGGTCCCGGCAAGGCGGGGCAGTTGCTGCCTCCCGAATAGTCCTCGTAATAGAAATACATGGAGCGCTCCATGAAAACTGGCCGGTCCGCGTCGACCCGGGTGGAGAAGGCGGTTTCCTCCAGGCCGGGCACGTCGTTGGCACGCAGGCTGAAGCGCGAGAACGCGGGTATGACGACGTCCCGGGTGACCTCCACCGCGTCCTCCCTGGCGAAGGTGAGCCGGGCTACGGCCGCTTCGGCGCTGGGGTTGGCCAGCAGTATCCAGGTATCGAAATACCCGCCTGTGTAGCCCTCGGCCAGGTAGAGGCTTGTCCCCGGTTCACTCACCGCCGCCGAGCAATGGCCTCCCCTCATGCCCCCCGCGTAGTCGAAATACATGGCCCGTTCGGCCACGACGCCCACGCCGTTGAGGGAGGTGATGGTCACCCCGAAGGAGCAGTCCGGCACCTTGTCGGCGGCATATATGGTCAGGCGCGAGCGCGCGGGCACCGTTTCCCTCTCCACCACCTTCTCCCCGCCCTGCACCAGGTAAGAGACCTCAAGCTCCGCCGTGGACTCGTGGGGGTTGGCCAGCAGCAGCCAGGTATCGAACCCGTCCCCGGTGTAACCCTCGGCCAGGTAGAGCTGCTGAGAGGTCTCGGCCAGCGCCTGGGAGCAGTGCCCGTCCCGCTTGCCCATATAGTTGAAGTACATGGCCCGCTCGGCCGCCACCTTGACCCCGTTTAGGGAGCGGTAGCTCACGCCGACGTTACCGGGCGCCAGTCCCTCGACGCTGTTGACCAGGATGGTGAAGCGGCTGGAGGGCGGCAGGTCGTAGGTCTTGACCACGGGTGCGCCGCCCTCGAGGAGGTAGGACACCTCCACCTGCGCGGCGCGGTCCTCGGGATTGGCCAGCAGCAGCCAGGTGTGGAAACCGCTCCCCGTATATCCCTCGGCGAAATATCCCTGCAGGGATGCCTCGGACGTCCCCACCCCCGCGTGCCCCCCATCGGCCCAACCCCCGTAGTCGAAGTACATGGCCCGTTCCGCGACCACGCCCGGCGCGGGGGTGGTCACCTCCATGGACACCTCGTCGTCGATATAGGTGTTGTCGACGGGCACGGTATAACGGCTGTGCGGCGCCAGGAGATAGGTCTGCGTCTGCGGCGCTTTCTGCGGCCTGAGGTAGCGCACGTCCACCGGCACTTCCTGGCCGGAGGGATTGTAGAGCAGCAGCCAGGTGTCGAAACGGTCTTTGTAAGGCCCCCCCACCACCCTCCTGCCCCAGGCGAGGTGGGTCCTCCAGTAGTCGGTGTTGTCAAGGCATTCTATGCTCACCCCGCCGTTGGAGCTGCCGGAGTGGATGAAAAGGCCGTTGCCCACGTACATGCCCGCGTGGCCGATATAGTCGGACGGGTCGCCGTTCTCCTCGTCGTAGAAGAAGATGGCGTCCCCGGGCTCCAGCGCCGCCCGGGGCACGAAGAGGTAGCGGTCGTCGCGCGCCTGGTCGTCCGCCACCCTCATCATGGGATAGCCCATGCGTATGCTCAAGGTGTTATAGACGAAACCGGAGCAGTCGAACCCCCCCTCGGAATCCCTCTCCCCGCCGTACAGGTAGGGGCAGCCCAGGCGCTCGAACGCGTATCTCACCGCCTGCAGCTGGTCGGGCGAGGCCGTGGGAGGGACGCAGCGCGCGGCGGTAAACGAATCCCGCACGTACCAGGGGCGCCAGCTGTCTACATGGTCGATGCGGTAGAGGGTGAGCGCCATCTCCCCCCGGGGATAGGCGGAACCGGGCCAGACCCTGCTGTAGCGGTACTTCAGGCGCAGGTCCATAAACACGGTCATGGCGCCGCCGTAGTACGGGGGACCAGCGATGAGGGTGTTCACGTTCCACGCTACGTCGATCATGCCCATGCCCACCGCCACGCCCTGCGCCACCCGCTCGAAGAGCACTCCCTGGCCGGGGGCGAAAGAGCCGTCCTCGAGCCGGTCCATTAGTCCGTGTTTAACCGCCAGGTTCGCCCATATATGGTTCGGGTCGGCGGCGGGCAGGTCGGTGAAGGTGATGGAGGGGTCGGCCGCCTCTCCGGCATGGTCGAAGATGGTTACCAGGGCGCGGGCGCAGTCGATCCTGGAGGTGGCCTCTGCGGGGTGGAAGCCCCCGTCTCCGGGGCCCAGCATGTACCCGGCCGAATGCGCGTACTCGATGGCCTGCTGGATCTCGGCAGGCTGATCGCCTATGTCGTTGAAGGTTGCTTGCGCCAATACGGTCCCGCACGGCAACAAAGCGCATGGCAAAGAGGCCGCCAGCAGGGCCGCCGCCAGCAGGACGAAAAGCAGTCTGCGCTCCGGCTCTTCAAACATGCGATCCCCTCGTGTCCACCGGTCATTTGAAACATCGTCCGCGCCATCGCCTATCTTGACTTCACCCCTGTCCAGCTGGTCTTTCGCCGCCTTTGCCTTACAGGTCTTCTTGACGCACCCGTTCCATACCTTGTTCCGCCACATGCTATCATTAGGCTTGTTCAAACCCGGAGCCATGGAGGTCCGCATGCGCGATACGTACCTGGACAACGCAGCCACCACGTTTCCCAAACCGGAGGCCGTATACTCGGCCATGGACCGTTTCTCCCGCGAGGCGGGGGGCAGCCCCGGCCGCAGCGGGCACCACCGCTCCCTGGAAGCCGGGCGCGAAGTGCTGCGCGCGCGCACGGTGGTGGCGAAGCTGCTGGGGGTTGGCGACCCTTCGCGCGTTGTCTTCACCAAGCACGCCACCGAGGCTTTGAACCTGGTCATCCGCGGTGTGCTCTCCGCAGGTGGCCATGCCGTGATCACCTCCCACTACCACAACACCTCCAGCCCCCCCAGCATACCCTGGCCATTGGGGGCACCCCAAAAAACACAAACCCCCGGGGGGCCCCCCCCC
>CAYPZH010000058.1:14396-14889 GCA_964415205.1 uncultured Actinomycetota bacterium
CTGGCCAGTGCGGGAGCAGCATCATACTCCATCGCCGCGTGCGGCCCCGACGGCGAGCTGGATATCTCGCGGCTCGAGGAAGCTCTGCGGCCTGATACGCGCCTGATCGTCTGCGCGCACGCCTGCAACGTCACCGGCAACCTGCTACCCGTCCCCGACATAGCCGAGCTTGCAGCGAGGCGCGGCATCCCCCTGCTGGTGGACGCAGCCCAGACCGCCGGGAGGTATGGGCTCGACCCCGAGGGCATGGGCATACAGTACCTCGCTTTCACCGGCCACAAGGAACTCTTCGGACCCCAGGGTACCGGGGGTCTGTACATCGCTCCCGGTTGGGAGATGGAGCCCCTGCTGTACGGGGGGACGGGAAGCCGTTCGGAGAGCTCCGAGCAGCCGGATTTCCTCCCCGACCGCTACGAGAGCGGGACCATCAACGCCTGGGGATTGGTGGGGCTGCGCGCCGGGGTGGAGTTCGTCCTGGAGAAGGGCGTGGAGG
>CAYPZH010000059.1:0-8243 GCA_964415205.1 uncultured Actinomycetota bacterium
TCACGCAGGGCGGCGCGGGCGTTGGCGTTGGACTGGAAGGCCTGGTAGAAAGTGAGGTCCATGGGGTACCCTCCCCGGGAGGCGACCACGATGTCCGCCTTTCCCGGCACCTCCACCCGGAAGGCCTCGGAGACGAAGGCGCACCCCCTCGCGTGCGCCTCCTCCAGACCGCCCGCGAAAACCCCCAGGAAGGAGCCGTCCTCGCTGAGGACGAGGTTGACGATGAAGCGCGGCCCGAGCATGCGTGCCGCCGCCAACATGTCCTCGTGCACCGGGTTACCCTCCAGCACCCCGGGGCGGGCCATGGGGTGCGTGCCGCCGCCGGGCTCGCCGCTCAGGGCACGGCCGTGGTTGGCCAGGATGGTCGCCATCCCGGCCATGCCGGGGAGCACCGCCTTGCGCCCTCCCCCGTAACCGGCGAAGGCATGGGGCACCACGGCGCCGGTGAGGATGACGTGGTCGGTCTCCACGGCATAGCGGTTCAACCACACCGGGGTGCCGTAGGGGGTCTTCCCCAGGTAGCGCAGCATGGCTTGGTCTCGCGCGTCGTGGTTGACCACGCGCACGCGGCGGGGGAGCTCCGGGCCGAGTATGGACCGCACGCCGTCGTACGAGGGCATGCCGTGGGTGCCGTTTGCGATGATCACGGTGATGTCGCGGTCGGGGACCCCGGCGCGGTTGAGGGCACGCACCACCAGGGGAAGCCAGCGCCGCGCCTGCGCCCACATGCGGTGGTGGTCCGGGCAGGCGATGGCGACTTTGTCCCCGGGCCGCACCAGCTCCGCCAGAGATGGCGAGGCGATGGGGTTAGCCAGGGCCTCTTCCACGGCCTTTTCCAGTTCGGGCAGGGGCTCCACCGCGACCCCCTCGACCGTGCCGAGATAGAGGGAGTCCGGGACCTCGAAATCCATCTCGTCTCTTCCGAATCCCCATGAGAACCTCATAGCCATTACTTTAGCAGACGCGGGCCGCGGCAGCTTAGACCTTTCCGCGATATCCGCGCCGCGCGAAAACACCCTGTCCCTTGCATCCTGCGCGGGCCTCGCATTTCGCCCCCCGTTCTCTGCCGCCCCCGCCTCCTTGCGGCGGTAAAGGACGCCGCCCCGCCGGTCGAATCCTATTTACGACGTGAAGGCGAGAGCTATGGAGGACGCTATGCCGGATATAGTGGTCCTGGCGTGGGGTCCCCTGGTGAGCGACCCGGGGGACCTGATGCTCAGGGATGGGGAATGGCATGACGACGGCCCCCTGCTGCCCGTCGAGCTCTGCCGCATCGCCGGTGACCGCAGTATGGCCCTCGCCCTCTGCCGGGGCGCCGAGCCGGTGCGGACCATGTGGGCATACATGGGGACTGACGGCGTGGGGGAGGCGGTATGGAGCCTCGCCCAGTGCGAGGGTGCCAGGCCGGAGGAGATAGGTTTCCTAGACCTGGAGACGAAAGAGCACTGGTGCCGCACGGTGGACGAGTGCCTCCCCGAACTGCGGGACTGGGCGCGAAAGAAAAACGGCGCCGGGGAGGACATCGGCGTCATCATCTGGAGCGACCTCAAGCCCAACTTCGAGAAAAAGGCTCGCAGGGAGCTGAGCGCCGACAACGTGATATCATATCTCAAGGGTTTGCGCCCCGAGATCAAGGAACGGGCCAGGGAATACCTGGAGAAGGTCCCCGCGCAGTCGGGCACGAAGATCACGGCGGCCATACAGGACGCCCGGGACTCTATCTGGTAGCTTGCAGGGGCTGTGATGGCGCAGAGCTCAAAAACTCGTGTCGTATTTATCGTTGCTTTTATGTCGTTGACAGCGATTGCTCTCCTTGGCTGCTCGCCCCCGGGCCCGAAAGCATCGCAAGAACAGCTCGAATACCTCCAGGATGCCCGGGAAAACATGCTCGAGGTCTCATCGTTCGCCATGGCCGGTGACGCGGACATGGACGCAGAATTCGCATCCGACGCCGTGGACATGCGGATGCAAATCGGATTCACCTACGAGAAGGCGGGCGAAGGGAGCCTGGCGGAGGCACACATAACCTTCGAAGGCAACTCGAGCAAGAACGGACCTATCGCTTTTACGGCAACCGGCTACATCGAAAACGAATATATATGCGACGATGGACGGCATAAAATGGTACCTTACCGACTTATCACATTCGCCATCCAGCGCCCTGCAGGCATCCGGCATGAACTTTGGCCAGTTCTTGCCCGGATCTCTCATGGTGCCTGTCGACTATGCTGAAGGCATACAGGTCATCGCGGAGGACGAGCAGAGCATCGAATTCGAGTTGCGCATGGGGAAGGATTTCTACCTCATGCAGAGTATATCGGAGGCCGAACAGGACCTGGGCAAGAGCTACGATTAGTTCTCGAAAGATGAGAAGATGGCGGTCGAGATGTCGGCGGAGACGAACACGAGATCCGGCAAGACGAGCTATTTCTATACCGTGGATAAAGAAACCTGCTTGCTCGTCGGGTGGGGCACTACCTTTGCCATGGACTTCCGTTCCCCTTCCGAAAAGATGACGATGTCTTCTGAGATGCGGTTCATATTCTCGGATTACGGAAAAGACTTTCCCGTCCAGGTCCCGCAAGAGGCCAGAGACGCTGAATACCTGCCGCCCGGTACGAGCATGGACCTTTAGACGGGCTGGGGGAACGGGACAGACACGGAAAAAGACGGCGGGCCGGGCAATGAAAGGGAGAGGGAGAGTCGTGGTGTAAAACCCTTTTCTCAACTACCCTTTTATGGAAGGTTAACCATCGCCTCGGTCTCCCTCTCACTACTATTATCGGCACTCCGTCCGGCCCTTATTAGTCCGCTCACGCGAGCTTTTATGGCAGTGTCAAATGGAGGCCGTGCGTGCCCGCGCCAGGTCCTCCGCGATGAGCGCGAAGAGCCGCACGGCGGCCTGTTTGTTCAGGGGCTCGTTGCCGCTGCCGCACTTGGGGGAGTGGATGCATGACGGGCAACCTTCCTGGCAGCGGCAGCTGCGCACCATCTCGCGCGCCGCCTCGAGGTGCTGCGCGGCGAGCTCGTAACCGCGGGCCGCGATGCCCACACCGCCCGGGTAGGCGTCGTAGATGAAGACGGTGGCCTGGCCTGTATCGGGGTGGAAGGCGGTGGACATCCCCCCGATGTCCCAGCGGTCGCACATGGCGAAGAGGGGCAGCATGGCGATGGCGGCATGCTCCAGGGCGTGCAGCCCCCCGGCCAGGCCGTACTCGTCCAGCCCAAGCTCCGCCAGGCGCGGCGCCGGCAGCGTGTACCACAGGGCGCGGGTGGTGAGCACCTGGGTGGGCAGGTCGAGGCCCAACGTCTCCAGGATCTCGTGCGTCAGCAGCCTCCTCCTCTGGTAAGCGTAGACCTTGGTCGCGACCTCGACCTCGCCATAATGCAGCGAGCAGGCGCCCTTCGGCACCTGCAGCTCCTTCTCCTCCGCGAGCACGCTGACGTCGGTGTTGTCCATGGGGTTGGTGTAGAAGTCGAGCTCCCCCCCGCGCACCAGGGCCACCATGCGCTCGAGGTCGAGCTCCTCCACCAGGTACGACTCCCCCTGGTGCAGGTAAACGGCGCCTGGGTGGACGTGGAAGAAGCACGAGGCCTCTTCCACCGTGCCCAGGAGGCTCCCGCTGTCCGCCTCCACGATGCTGACGAGCGAGCCGGAGGCAGAGCGCAGGTTCACCTCCTGGGCGGGCGAGTCAATGCGGGCATAATACCATATTTTACCTTTACTTCCCAGCGCTCCCTCGCCTTCCATTTCCTCCACCACTTCCCACATGCCCGCCCCGAAGTACTCTTCGTCTTCTTTCCTCAGGGGCACTTCCCGGGCCGCGCAGGCCAGGTGGGCGGCGAGGATGCGCCGGTTCTCCAGGTCGATCACCGCCTCCTCGCAGGGGGCACCGAAGATGGCCTCGGGGTGGCGCATCAGGTACTGGTCCAGCGGGTCGTCCGCCCCCACCAGCACCGCCAGCGATTCCCCCTGCCTGCGCCCCGCCCTGCCCGCCTGCTGCCAGGTGCTGGCGATGGTGCCGGGGTATCCGTTCATGATGCAGGCCTCCAGCTCCCCTATGTCCACCCCCAGCTCCAGGGCGTTGGTGGCGCTCACCGCCAGCAGTTCGCCGCTGAAGAGACGCCGTTCTATCTCCCGGCGCTGCCCCGCCAGGTAACCCCCGCGGTAGGAAGCCAACCGCCCGGCCAGCTCCGCCTCGCTTGAGTCCAGGATGCGCTGCACGTAACCGTAGATGAGCTCCGCCGCCTTGCGGGAGCGCGAGAAGGCTATGGTGCGCACCCCCAGCCGTATCAGCCGCGACATCAGCTCGGCCGTCTCCAGGTTGGAGGAACGGTGGATCTCACCTCCCTCCATGCTCAGGACGTCGGGGGGGTTCCAGAGGGCGAAGACCTTCCTTCCCCGCGGCGAATAGTCGTCCTCTACCGCCTCCACCTCCAACCCGGACAGCCTGGCGGCGTGCTCGGCGGGGTTGGCGATGGTGGCGCTGGTGAAGAAGAAAAGCGGGCGCGCGCCGTATAGCGCCGCGACGCGGCGCAGCCGTCTCAGCACCTGGGCCACGTGCGAGCCGAACACCCCGCGCGCGACGTGGGCTTCGTCCAGCACCACGTAGCGCAGGTGGCTGAAGAAACCTCCCCACAGGCGGTGGTTGGGCAGGATTCCGTAGTGCAGCATGTCCGGGTTGGATAGCACGACCTGCGCCTCCCGCCGGATCCATCCCCGCAGGTCGGAGGGGGTATCGCCATCGTAGGTGGCGGAACGCACCTCGTCTCCCTGCAGCTTCTTGAGGCTGCGCAGCTGGTCCTGCGCCAGCGCCTTGGTGGGGAAGAGGTAAAGGGCGCGCGAGGAGGGCCTCTCCAGGACCTCCTCGTACACCGGCAGGTGGTAACACAGGCTCTTCCCGCTGGCGGTGCCCGTGGCCATGATCACGTGGCGCCCGGCGGCCACCAGCTCCAGCGCCCGCGCCTGATGGGGGTACAGCTTGTCCACTCCTGCTCTGCGCAGCGCCTCCAGCAGCCGGGGATGCAGGTGGTCCGGCAAGTCCGCGTAATGAGCATCGCGGGCGGGGATGACCTCCAGGTGGGTCATGCGGCCGGCCTCTCCCCAGCCCGCGGACATCTCCTCCAGTACCTTCTCGAACCCCCGCTTCGACACGGCTTTTCCTTTTTCTCTTCACCCGGTGCCATCGCTCCGCAACGATGCGGCAGCTCGCATTCAATTCTAGCCCGACGCGCGGACAACGCCGGAGAGGGTAAGTGATATGATGCGCGTCCACCGGCGGCGTTTAAAAGCGCTGAAGTGCGGGGGTGGCATGGGGATGGCCGCGCGCCTGCCCGGCGCGACTGCCTTTACTCTACCTTCTGTCCTTCCCGGACCTTAGAGATTCCTTCGGCGACGAACCTCTCGCCTTCGTCGAGGCCGGAGACCACCTGCAGCCATTCCTCCGTCCTGTCGCCCGCCTCGATCTTTCGCCGGTATGCCTTGCCGTCCTCGACCACGAAAACGTATTCCGCCCCGCCTTCCTCGATCACGGCGGTGACGGGAACGGTGATCACGCCTGACTTTTCCAGCACTTTTATGTCCACGGTGGCGTTATACCCCAGGCGCAGGGGGATGTCCGTGCGGTCCATCTGCACCACCACCGGGAATATCGTGGTGCCCGCCGACCCGGTCTGCGCCCTGACGCCGACCTCCGTCACCTCGCCGCCGAAGGTTATGTCCGGGTAGGCGTCGAGGAACACCTCCACCGGCTGCCCTACCTGCACCTGGGGTATGTCCGCCTCCTCCACCTGGGCCATCACCTTCATGTCCTGCAGGTCCACTATCTGGAAAGCCGTCTGGCCCGCAGTCAGCCTGGACCCCACCCTGAGCTCCGCACCCGTGTCCGCTCCCCCGCCCAGGAGTCCGCTCAGGTCCGCGCCCAGTAGCCCGCTCAATGAACCCAGGCTCGATGTCAGCGACCCCAGGCCGCCGAGCATCTCGGAGAGCAGTTGCGAGGGCAGCGTGCCCGAGGTCTCGGCGAAGACTACATATCCTGAGACCGGCGCGGTGATGTTCGGGCTCCTGGTCCCCTCGATCACGCGCTGGTAATCGAAGCCGGCGGCCTCCATGCGCGCGGCGTCGGCCGCGGCCGCGCTGGAGGGGTATCCGGAGTAGGAAATGTCCGGCATTGCCGGGCGGGACGCCGCCGCGTGGATATACTCCTGCCTTTTCTCCTCCAGCAGCGACTTCAGGTATTCCTGCTTTTCCGGGGGAAGGAAGGACAGCAGGACGGGCATGAAGTCGTAGAGGTCGAGGACCATCTGGTCTATCTCTCCTTGTATCTGCAGAAAGGCCTGGGAAGCGTATTGCACGCCCTCGTACAGGGCTGCGGTGTTGGCCCACTGGCCAGCGAGGATATCGCCAATGGAGGCGGAGGTCAGGTAATCGGCCTCCGCCTGTGCCGCCTGGGCCTGCAGCTCCTTTTCATCGAGGGTGGCCAGGACGTCCCCGGCCTGCACGTAATCCCCCTCCTGCACGGGGAGCGCGACGATGGTCCCGCCCACCGGCGGTTTAACGTCCACCGGCTGTGCCGCTTCCAGAATCCCCACCGCTGAGATCGCCTTGCTCACGTCGCCCCTGGTGACCTCGTCTACGCGCACGCCCTCCACCGAGCCCCCGAAACAACCCGCGAACAGGCAGGCCAGCACGACCATGGAGATGGGCAAAACCGCCCTTCCGCATCTGCTCATCACGCTCACATCCAGGTTTAACCGGTCCGGCTTACGCAGCGCCTACTGATTCGTGCACTCAATATATAACCGACCCAGGGGGGCGTCAATGCGGCTGCGGGGCGGCGTCGAGAGCTTGTTCGCTCACCTTGCTCATGGCGCGTTAAAAGACATAATGCCTGCATAACAACATCACAAAAGGGCATGCGCATACTGGCCGCAACACCGGCGGCGGCTATTCACACAAGCAGCGGAACGATGATATGCGCCGCGCCCAAAAACCCTCCGGCTCTCCGCAGCAAGGCGGAGGGCTCGCTGATGAAGAGGTTCCAGTTGTAGCATACGGCGCAGAAGAACGCGATGCCCAAGACCGCGCAGAAGAAGAGCAGAAACGTGAACAGCCTTCCCCATCCCCGAGGGGGGGCGATAAAGCCGGCCGCCAGGAGCAGTATTCCCGCGGCGCTGATGATCCAGAAAGACAGTCCCGCCCCCGCGTTCGCAGTATCGCCCAGGAAAATCCCGTTTATCCCCAGCGCCGGGTCCACGTCTATGCCCATCTGGCGCAGGGGTAGCACCGCCTGAAAAAGCATGTAGGCGGCGGGCAGGAGGAGCAGGCATCCGGAGAGGATGAACATGGGCCCTCTCCCCACCCGTACGGCCAGAAATACCAGGGCAAGGGCGAGCCCGATGGCCACGACCAGCCCCACGGTGACGAACTCCGCGCCCTCGTAGGGCAGGAGGCCGGGGCCTCCCAGGAGGTCGGACCTCCCGGGACCGTACGCACCCTGGTGGGAGAACAACGCTATATCCAGGCCTTTTTTCCAGGAAAAAGAATCCACGGCGTAGGATAAGGTCACGGAGACGGCGCCCGCTCCGATGGCCAGGACGGCCAGCACGTCGGCGACCCCGAAGGCCTTGTCTCCCTTCGCCGCTCTGGCGATGGTCCTCTCGGAACCGTAAAGCGGTTGTGCCGCCTCGCCCGTCTGTACGGCTTGCGGCAGCACCGCCGTCTGCGCAGGCGCTTGAGGCCTGACACCCGCGAGGGGCACCGCAGCGGGGCGCGCACCGGTCACGTGCAGGGCGCTGCCGCATTCCTGGCAAAAGCTGTTTCCCTCCGGGTTGGCGGCGTAGCACTCCGGGCACACCGTTTTCCTCTCCCGCGCCTGCGCGGGCTTGGTCGGCGGTGTCGCCGGGACGGGCGCGGCGGGTGCCTGCGGGGAGGCTACCGGGGCCATGGCCAGGGTGCTCTCCTGGCTCCGCGCCTGCGGCGCTGGCTCCTCCGCGGCCGGCAACTTGTCCATCGCAACCGGCTCAACCCCCGGTGCCGCCTGCACGTAATCGGCTTCAGGGGGCAGATAGTATCCGGGCGGCGCGGGAGGGGGCGGAGGCGAGGTGGGGGGCGGCGCCTGCGGCGCGGGGGCGGCGGGCGCCTGCGGCGTGGCGATTATCTCCTCCACCACCGGCTTCCTCTCGGGCGCGGGCGGCGCGGGAGGGGGCGGAGGCGAGGTGGGGGGCGGCGCCTGCGGCGCGGG
>CAYPZH010000059.1:8343-14874 GCA_964415205.1 uncultured Actinomycetota bacterium
GGCGGCGGGCGCCTCGCGCTTAGCCGTCTCCTTTTTCTCCAGCTGCGCGAAAGGCACGTCCGGGAGCGACGCGCCGCACAACATGCAGAAAGCAGCTTCGGGCTTGTTCTCGGTACCGCAAGCTGGACATTCCATGATATATGGACCTTCCCTCCTCGTGCCGTCAGTTCATCTTTCCTCTATGATAAACCCGGCCCTTGTCTTTGTTAACGAACCACATATGCGGCACGGGCGCCACGGGCGCCCTATGCGCCATCAACAATGATTTTTCCACCTGTGCGGAATATCCTTTCGCGCGCTCGTCCCACAGTCATGAGCCCCAGATCACCGCCAGGGGCAGAAAAAAGGCGACGAAGTTGTTCAGAGCGTGGGCGGCAATGGGCGACCAGAGGTTGTCGTTGTATTCATACAGGAGGCAGAATATGGCCCCGGCCAGGGTCCTCCCAATGAGTCCGAACAGGCTGAAATGGACGACGGAGAACAGAAGACCGTTTAGGAAGACCGCGCCCCAGAGGCCCATCCGACCACGCATGGCGGGATAGAGATAGCCGCGGAAGAACAGCTCCTCGCAAATGGGGGCTACGATGATGATTATAATGCCCGCTATGAGCATGTCGACGCCGGTAACGTCCTTGACGTTGACGTCGAAGAACCCCTGCAGCCACCTCTCGACCTCCGCCAGCCCTCCGAACATCCCCTGGGACACCAGGCCGCTGGCCACGGCGAGCCAGAAGGCCAGGGACCCCCCGATGAAGCCGAGGCCCAGGCTGGCCGGGAGGTTGCGGGCGTGCAGTCCCAGTTCCAGGAAGGCATCTCCGTAACGCGAGACGGCGATAAGAGCGAAGGCCAAGGTGGAGGAATAGAGCAGCAGCGAGACCAGCAGTTGTGCCGCCCCCACCGAGACCTCTTCGCCCTGGCGCATCATGTAGCTCATCAGGCCGTTGAGCATAAAGGGCAGGGGCAAAAAGACCAGGGCCGGCCACAGTTTCCAGGGGATGACCGCCCGCCTCGGCGCACCTAGCGACCATGCGGCGGGGTCGCCGCCCCCGGACCCTCCTCGTCCGGGGATATACGCGCTTTTGAAGCAGTTCTCGCATATACGCTTGTTCCCCACCAGCCTCTGGCACCCCGAGCAGATAAGGGCGCCGCAGGAGCTGCACCTTGTTACAGCCCTGACGCCGGGGTGAAAGGCGCAGGTGGCTATCACGCGTGCGCCCACGGGTCCGCCCGCAAAGGCGGCCGGGGGAGGGGGCAACCCCTGCGGCGTCTGGGCATGCAGGGGCGGGGTCGTGGATGCTTGGGCTTTTTCTCTTTCCGCCGCCTCGGTCTGTCTCCGCCGCTGTTCCGCCCGGGCGCATTCCGCACACGAGGCGCGGGCGCCCGTCTCCACTACGCATTCCCGGCAAAGGTACCTGCCGCAGAACGAGCAGCGGGCCACCGCCGGTGTCTGCGCATGCTTTTCGCAATGAGGCCTTTCCATCCCGCCTATGTCCTTCCTCGCACCGCCATTCCGGTGTTGCCGGCAGCGTGGTCAAGGGCGCCCAGGCCCGACTCCGACCTGTGCGCTTACCCGCATCCTCATACCCGTATTATCGGCAGAGCGGTCACCATCCCGCCAGCAGGCTCACTAAGGTCACGACAAGATTGTAGAGGGCGTGGGTTATCATGGGCGCCGCCAGGGAATCCGTCTTCTCGTACAGGTAAGCCAGCACTACCCCCACCAATATCAAGGACAACATATACAGCGGCTGAAAGTGCAGTATGCCGAAGATAACGCCGTTGAGCACGATGGCCGCGGTGACGCCTACGCGCCGCCGCAGTGCCGGGTAGAACAGGCCGCGGAAAAAGAGTTCCTCGAAAACGGGGGCCAGCACCACCGTGACTATGAAGAGCAGGACCAGGCAGCCTTTACTGAGGTCCTGCAGGCGCTCACCTTGATCGTAAAACGGTCCGTGGCCGACAGCCAGATAGTAGATGAGGATGATGAGAAAGAACACCCCGTAGCTCATGGCCAGAGCCGCCACGGTGCCCAGCGCACCGAAAGCCAGGGTCCGGGGCGGGTCGCTTCCGCAGCGCAGCCCCAGCTCCTCACGCCCCCTACCGTGGCGGCGCAGTATAAACCACACGCTCGCGGCGATGAGCGGGCAAAAGACCAGGGCATAGGCCAGGTAATCGAAGAACTCCGGACTTTCCATGGTGAAGTGCAGCACGAGACCGATCGCGTTGTAGGGGACAAAGACCGCGATCAAGGCGACGAGGAACTCGAGCAGCCCCCAGTCCGCCCTCCACCACCTTTTCTCCCGCTCATCCACCGGCTCCAGCGGCTGCACGGGAGGGGGTGGGGGCACCAGGTAAGGATACGCGGCGTCCGCGCATTCGGGGCAGAAATGACGGAGACCCAGCAGGCGGTCGCATTCCCCGCACACCGGCCTGGCGCAAGAGACGCACATGGCCGTCGCGGGGCGCGTCCCGTGCCAGTGGCATCGCGGCAGGTTCTCTCCGCCACCTTCGCCGCCGGCGCCTTCCCCGGCCATCTAGGTCCCCGAGATCAGTTCCGCGATCTGCACGGCGTTCAAGGCGGCGCCCTTGCGCAGGTTATCGCTGACGATCCACAGGTTAAGGGCGCGCGGGCAGGAGAGGTCGGCGCGTATCCTGCCCACGTAACAGGGGTCCTTGCCCGCGGCGTCCAGGGCCAGCGGGTAGAGGTTGTTCTCGGGGTCGTCCACCACCTCCACTCCCGGGGCGGCGGACAGTATGCGCCTGGCCTCCTGCGGCTCTATGGCCTCCTCGAACTCCACGTTCACCGCCTCGGAGTGCCCGACGAACACCGGCTCGCGTACGGCGGTGGCGGAGACGGGCAGGTCGGGCAGGCCCATTATCTTCCTGGTTTCCCCGACCATCTTCATCTCTTCCCTGGTATACCCGTCGCCGACGAAGACGTCTATGTGCGGCAGGCAGTTGAAGGCGATGGGGTGCGGATAGACCCGGGCCACCTTTTCCTTCCCCTGCAGGGCTTCCCTCGTCTGCGACTCCAGCTCCTCCACCGCGTCCTTGCCCGTGCCGGACACGGACTGGTAGGTGGAGACCACCACCCTGCGCATGGGGGAACGGTCGTGCAGGGGCTTGAGCACGACCACCATCTGGATGGTGGAGCAGTTGGGGTTGGCGATGATGCCGTGATGGCAGAAGGCGGCGTCGGCGTTGACCTCCGGCACCACCAGCGGCACGCCCTCGTCCATGCGAAACGCGCTGCTGTTGTCTATGACCACCGCTCCCGCCTCGACGGCTATGGGAGAAAAGCGCTGGGATATACCGCCCCCAGCCGAGAAGAGGGCTAGGTCTATACCCCGGAACGAGTCCTCGCCCAGGACCTGGACCTCCACCTCCTCGCCCCTGAAGGTAAAGCGTTTGCCGCGCGAACGCTCGGAGGCCAGGAGCCTGATCTCGGCCACGGGAAAGCCTCTCTCCTCGAGTATCTCCCGCATGGCCCTGCCGACCATCCCGGTCGCTCCGACCACCGCCACTCTGTATTCTTTAGACATGACCGAACCTGGCTTCCTCTCCTAGCCCCGCATCACCACGCCCTTGTCCAGGCCGAACTTCTTGTGGATGGCCCTTACCGCCTTCTTCACGTCCTCGGCCGGGATGACGCAGCTTATCTTGATGGTAGAGGTGCTGATCATCTCTATGTTTATCCCGTTCTCCGCCAGCGCGCTGAACATGTCCGCCGCCACGCCGGGGTGGGTGCGCATGCCCGCTCCCACCAGGCTTACCTTGGCTATGCTCTCGTCCACCGCTACGCCGCCGGCTTCCAGCTCCTCCACAATGCGTTCGCTGACCTTCGCCGCTTTCTTAACGTCCTGCTGTCCGACGGTGAACGATATGTCCGTTTTCTGGTCCTCGCTTACGTTTTGGATGATCATGTCCACGTTTATGTTCTCCGCCGCCAGCTCCTGGAACAACCTGGCAGCCACTCCCGGCCGGTCCGGTACCTCGAAGACCGTTACCTTGGCCTCCTCCGTCTCGTGGGTGACGCCGCTGATTATGGCCCTCTCCATGCGTTCGTCGCCCTGCGATATCCATGTGCCCTCATCCCTGGAAAAACTCGATCTCACGTGTATCACCACCCCGTAGTTCCTCGCGAACTCCACGCTGCGCAGCTGCAACACCTTGGCCCCCGTGGCCGCCATCTCCAGCATCTCTTCGTAGGATACCCTGTCGAGTTTGCGCGCCTCCGGCACCAGGCGCGGATCGGCGGTAAACACCCCTTCCACGTCCGTGTATATCTCGCATACATCCGCTCCCAGCGCGGCAGCCAGGGCTACGGCCGTGGTGTCTGAGCCTCCCCTGCCCAGGGTGGTTATCTGGTCGTCGAGGGATATACCCTGAAACCCGGCAACGATCACGATGTTGCCCTTTTCCAGCTCCTCAAGGATACGGCCCACTTTGACGTCGAGTATCTTCGCCTTGGTGTGGGCGCTGTCCGTGACGATCCCCACCTGGGCACCGGTGAAGGAGATGGCCTCGTAGCCCAGCCCGTGCATGGCCATGGAAAGCAGGGCGACGGATACCTGCTCTCCGGTGGAGAGCAGCATGTCCATCTCGCGCTCCCTGGGCGAGTCGCTTATCTCGTGGGCCAGTCGGACCAGGCGGTCGGTGGTGTCTCCCAGCGCCGATATGACCACCACCACGTGGTCGCCTTTCTCCCTCGTCTCGGATACCCTGCGCGCGACGTTCTTTATCCTCTCGGTATCCGCTACGGAGGTCCCGCCGAACTTCTGCACGGTTATTCTCACTCGCCACCGCCTCTTCTGCGCCGCATGACCGCGCTTCTTTGTAGCGCACATGCATTTGTTATCCTTCTTTTACGCTCGCTCCCTATCGCTGTCAAGCCGAGGGGGTCGTGTCTTGTATTTTGCTTGCTTCGTTATGTTTATGCAGTTAAACACGTGTGAGAATGCAAAGAAATCCACGACCTGACCCCCGAACATTGATGAACAAGAGATCAAGATTATAATATCGGTGTGAAAGCATAGCGGCTGAGGGGGTTAAAATGGAGGCTTGTGCTAAAAGGCTGTATCTTGCGGCTGTCCTGATCGTGTCTCTTGTCACCGTCCTTCTGCCCGGCTGCGGTACGGGCAGCGCGGCCCTGCTGGAGAATCCCCTGGAGTTCTTCAGGCAGGCCCGGGAGAAGATGGTAACCGTCGATTCTTTCCGCGCGGAGGGAAAAGCGGAGTCAGACTTAATCGCCGAGAACGATACGCTAACCATGACCATGGAATACAACATGGTCTACGAGCGCAAGAGCGACGGCAAGATAATGATCATGATGGAAATAAGCGCCAACGCGGCGGGAAGGAAGGCAGAGACGCTGGCCTATTTGGCCGGGGGCAGGATGTACATGAAGACGCCCGAGGGAAAATGGGTTTACCGGGAGATGAGTATGCTCTCCAAGCTGGATGACATGGGCCAGGACATTGGCCCCCAGAACATGATGCAACTCCTGGAGACAGCGGAAAGCGCCGAGGTCCTGGATGAGGATGGGAGTTCCATCACCTACAAGCTCGCCATCGATTACGAAAAAATGCTGCGGGAACAACAGGACCTCCTGGATGAGATGAAAGCGGATTTCGATGCGTCCGGGATGAGCTTTGACGAGTATAACAACATGATGGAGTTGGTGTATTCGAATACCGATTACATCATCATCTTCGACAAGAAAAGCGGCCTGGCCAGAGCGTTTGAATTCCACATCGATATGGACAGGTCAATCCTGGCCGAGATGTTCCCCGACGATCCCCCACCGCAAGATGCGAGGATGGTTATGAACGGGGTTTTCGAGATCGGCGACTACGGAAAGGTCTTCGACCTGGAGCTTCCCGAGGAAGCGCAAGACGCTGTGCCCATTGAGGAGCTGGAAGGGTCGGTGCGGACGTAGAATGGGATCGGGACCAGTATAAATGCTGGCCCCGGCGCTACGCGTCGCTGGCAAAGAGCGTCCTGGAAGATGGGGTCAGGCTTCTTGTCTTTTGCATTCCAGCACACATATCTACTAAGGCCCGGGCCGCACGAATGCAAAAGGACAAGACCTGACCCCATCTCATTGTCTCGGGCTAATGTAGTTGCGACAGGCAAAAGGATGGGGTCACGTCTTGCATTTGGGCGCGAAGTCCCTGATGCCAACTGGGAACATACCGGAGTATGCAAGAGACAAGACCTGACCCCCCAGACGATCAGAGGTCGAGGCGTCCTTTCAGGGCGCGTCCCAGGGTAACCTCGTCGGCGTACTCCAGGTCGCCCCCCACGGGAAGGCCGCTGGCGATGCGCGTGACCCTTACCCCGAGCGGCTTGAGGAGACCGGCTATGTAGATGGCGGTCGCCTCTCCCTCCACGCGGGGGTTCGTGGCCACGATGACCTCCTGGACGCCGTCCTTGCGGATGCGCTCCAGCAGCTCCCTTATCTTCAGCTCCTCGGGGCCTATGCCGTCGATGGGCGATATGGCCCCCCCGAGCACGTGATAGAGCCCGCGG
>CAYPZH010000060.1:0-528 GCA_964415205.1 uncultured Actinomycetota bacterium
GCCTTCATACACTTGGTGCACACGTTCATATGGGTGGGCTTACCGTCCGCGACCACCCTTATCTTCTGGATGTTGGGGTTCCACCGCCGCTTCGTCTTGCGGTGGGAGTGGCTGACGTTGAACCCGAAGCCGGGCTTTTTCCCGCATACCTCGCATATCCTGGACATCTATACCTCCTAAAACATACGGCTGTATGTTACCAGACCCCCCACGCACATACAATACCGGCGTCCGGCAGGGCGAAACGAAGACGCCCGGTCAGGTGTTATGGTCTATGGTCCTTAACGGTTGTTATAATCGTTCTATTCCTTGACGGCGAGCGGAATCGGAGAATCACTGTGAACGAGGATAATGTGCGTGATAGCCTGGGCAGGGTGAGCATCAGCGATGACGTCCTGGCCGATCTGGCCGGGCTGACCTGCACGCGTTGTTACGGCATCGTGGGCATGGCCAGCCAGAGCTTCCAGGAGGGTGTGGCCGAACTCCTGGGCCGGGAGTCGCTGCGCAAGGGGGTAAGGCTCAAGCGCG
>CAYPZH010000060.1:538-14603 GCA_964415205.1 uncultured Actinomycetota bacterium
AGTCGCTCACAACCTCATCGAACAGGTCAAGTACATGGTGGAGAGCTCTACCGGGCTGAGCGTGGACGAGGTGCAGGTCCACGTCCAGGGCGTCAGGGTCAACTGAATGCGGGGGTGCGTTAATTGGTCGATAGATTGGAGGCGGCGGACCTCGTCGGTATCGTCGATATGGCCATCGGAGCCCTCAAAGCCCACAAGGAAGAGATAAACGCCATGAACGTCTTCCCGGTGCCCGACGGGGACACCGGGACCAACATGCTCCTGACCATGCAGGCGGTGCAGGAGGCCATACTCAATTCCGCCAACCGGGACATGTCCTCCATCTGCCAGGCTATATCCCGCGGCTCCCTCATGGGGGCGCGGGGAAACTCCGGCGTGGTGCTCTCCCAGATCCTCAAGGGGATGACCGAGATATTCGGTGAGCGCGAGACCATAGACGTGAAGGTGATGTCCGGCGCACTCACCCGGGGCTCCGAGGTGGCCTACCGCGCGGTGATGAAGCCGGTTGAAGGCACCATACTCACGGTGGTGAGGGAGGCCTCCGAGGAGGGCGCACGCAGCCGCGACGGCCACGAGAGCCTGGAGGGGTGGTTCACGGGCGTGGTGCTCAAGGCGCGTGAGACCCTGGAGCACACCCCCGAACTGCTGCCGGTGCTCAAGGACGCAGGCGTGGTGGATGCGGGGGGGCGCGGCCTTCTGGCCATATTCGAGGGCATACTCGCCTACCTCACCGGTGAGGAGCTGCAGGTGATAGAGGAAGAGGTGAGCCAGGCGGCCGCCCTCGAGTTGCCCCAGGTCGAGGACTTCCGCTACGAGGCCCAGTTCATCCTGCACTGCAAGGACTCCAGGGCGGAGCGCTACCGCGAGATGCTGCACGACCTGGGCGGCTCCGTGCTGGTTGTCGGGGGAGATAAGGTCTACCGTGTGCACGTGCACACCGACCAGTTAGGCAGGGTCATCGAAGAGGCGTCCAGCATCGGCCGCCTCAGCGACGTCGAGATCACCGACCTCAAGCTGCAGGTGGAGGAGGTGGATGCCGCGCGCTCCGTCAAAGAGCTCAAACCCATCGGGGTGGTCGCGGTGGCGGTAGGAGACGGCATCAAGGAGGTCCTGCGCTCCATGGGCGTGGACTTCATCGTGGACGGAGGGCAGAGCATGAACCCGAGCACCGCCGAGATGCTCGATGCCGTTGATGGCCTGCCCCAGGAAAGGATCCTGCTCATACCCAACAACAAAAACATCATCCCGGCTGCGGAACAGACCAGGGAGCTGACGGCAAAGGAGGTCCTGGTCGTCCCCGCCGTCTCCATCGCGGAGGGTTTTGCCGCCATGGTGGCCTTCGATCCCCGCGGCGAGCTGGACCACAACCGGGACAGGATGGTCCAGGCCATGGAGAGGGTGAAGACCGGTGCGGTGACGGTGGCGGTCCGGGACAGCAAGGGGAGACTGGGTAAGATAAAAAAGGGCAGCTTCATCGGCCTCTATAGCGGAGAGATAGTATCGGCGGCCGGCGACGCGCTGCAGGCCGCTGGCACGCTGCTGGAGAAGATGCTGGATTCAGACGACGAGATAGTGAGCATGATCATCGGCGAGGAGGCGCACGGCCTCGACCATTCCGAGCTAATGGACCTGCTGGACGGAAAAGGCCTGGAGGTGGAGGTGATAGACGGAGGCCAGCCCGTTTATCATTACATCTTCGGGGTGGAGTGAGGCAAAGGCCTCAGCGGGGTATATGGCATGCCTGTAGCGGTGGAACGCCGTGTCGGGGAGCTGGAGAGGAACTGGAAAGCCCTGCTGGAGCCGGTCAGCGTGGTGAGCGGCATCGGATCCAGCTTCCTGCGCCACCTGCACGCCATGGGCATCCAGACCCTTGAGGACCTGCTCTACCACTTCCCGCGCCGCTACCTCGACCGGCGCCGGCTCTCCCGCATCGGTGACGTGCGCATCGGAGAGGACACCACGGTGGTGGGCGAGGTGCGCAGCGCCGAGCTCAAGCGCATCTCGCGCGGCCGTAGCGTGCTCAACGTCGCCATCTTCGACGGCTCCGCATACATGTACGGGGTGTGGTTCAACCAGCCCTACCATGCCGACCGGCTGCAGCCCGGGACGGAGGTGGCCTTTTCGGGCAAGGTGCAGTACCGTTACGGGCGCCTGCAGATGGTAAACCCCGCCTACGACCTGCTGGAAGAACCCGCGGAGACGGGCTTGCAGGCTGTCCACACCGGGCGTATCATCCCCCTGCACCCGGCCACGCAGAAGATGAGCGCCGCGCTTCTCCGCCGCCTGATCATGCGGGCGCTGGAGCAGTACGGAGACCTCCCCGACCACATACCCCAGGGACTGCGGCTGCGTTACGGCTACCCGCACCTCTCCCAGGCCCTGCGCGAGATGCACTTCCCGGGCTCCGCGGGCCGGCTCAACCGCGCCCGCCAGCGCATGGCCTACGATGAGCTGCTGGTGATGCAGGCGGCCCTGGCCATGCGCCGTAAGCGCCTCCGGTCGGGCACGCCGGGTATCGCGCACGCGCCCCCCGGCGAGAGGACGGCCGCCTTCCTGGCCTCCCTGCCCTTCGAGCTCACCTCCGCGCAGAAAGAAGCGTTCGCGGAGATAAGCGGCGACATGGCCAGCCCCTACCCCATGAACCGCCTGCTGCAGGGCGAGGTGGGCTCGGGAAAGACGGTGGTGGCGCTGTTGGCCCTGCTGCTGACGCGGGAAAACGGGCACCAGGGAGCGATGATGGCCCCCACCGAGGTCCTGGCGGAACAGCACTTCGCCAACATAACCGGCATGCTCGCGGGTTTGCCGGACGTACGGGTGGAACTGCTCACGGGAAACACCCCGGCCGCCAGGCGCAAAGAGATAATGCAGGCGGCGCGGGACGGTTCCCTGGACATCCTGGTGGGCACGCATGCCATCATCTCGGAGGGCGTGGAGTTCAGGGACCTGGGACTCGTGGTCGTGGACGAACAGCACCGTTTCGGCCTGCGCCAGAGGACGCTGCTGAAGGAAAAGGGCAGCCACCCGGATGCCCTGATCATGACGGCGACACCGATCCCGCGCACCCTGTCCCTCACCCTCTACGGCGACCTCGAGGTCTCGGTGCTAGACGAGCTGCCGGCGGGGAGGGCACGCACGCACACCCTCGTGGTGGGTCCCGGGGGTAGGGGGGATGCCTATGAGCTCATAAAGGGGGAACTCGCCCGCGGACGCCAGGCCTTCGTGGTCTGCCCCCTGGTGGATGCTTCCCCCGCCGTCGAGGCCAAGGCGGCGGAGAAGGAGGCGAGGGCGCTGGGAAAGGTCTTCGCCGGCGCCCGCGTCGGGCTGATGCACGGGCAGATGGCCAAGGCGGACAAGGACGCGGCCATGGCCTCTTTCCGCGGGGGAGAGACGCAGGTGCTCGTTTCCACCACCGTCATCGAGGTGGGCATAGACGTGCCTAACGCCACGGTGATGATGGTGGAGAACGCCGACCGCTTCGGGCTCTCCCAGCTCCACCAGCTGCGCGGCCGTGTGGGGCGCGGCGAGCACATCTCCCACAGCATCTTCGTATTCGACGGGGACACGGAGGAATCGCGCCAGCGCATGCGGGCCATAGCAGAGATCTCGGACGGTTTCAGGCTGGCCGAGGCCGACCTGGAGATACGCGGCGAGGGCTCCCTTTTCGGCACCAGGCAGTCGGGCTTGCCTGACCTGCGGGTGGCCAGGCTGATCAGGGATTTCCGCCTCCTCCAACAGGCCCGAGAAGATGCCTTCGCGCTGGTGGAGGAGGATCCCGACCTTCGCCGCCCCGAGCATCTCTTGCTGCGCCTGGAGGTGGCCGCGCGTTTCCGCGACAACCTGGATTGGCTCTTTCAAGCCTGACCCTGACACCGGCTCGGGGAGTTGGTGATAATATCCAGGTATGAAGGCCAGGAGCCCGTCAGCCGCAGGGACAGGGATACGGAGAGGCGATAAGCGCGCGAGGAGACTCCGTCTGACCGCCGCGTCCGTGGCCGCATGCCTGCTGGCGCTCGTTTTTCTCCCCGGCGCGCCCGCGCCGGCCGCCGCCGGGGGTCCCCGCCTCATGCGCTCGTCGCCTGCCGGTGGCGGGGAACTGGGCAGGGACACCGTGGTGGTGCTGTCCTTCGACCGGCCGATGGACCTGGAGAGCGTGGCGATGGCGGCCAGTTTCGAGCCGCCGGTCGCATTCAGCGTCAGCGGTGAATCGGAATGCCTGATCGTCCCGGAAAGCCTCTTGGACCCCGGCGCGGAATACGTCTTTCGCCTGCGGCCATGGATGGCCGAGGACCTTGCGGGGAGGGTATTCGCGGGGGAGGTCGCGATCTCTTTCTCCACGCGCCGTGACCGGGTGGCCGTCGAGATACCGGCGTTTTCCTTCTCGGGCGATATCATAGAGGGACGGGACCCGCAGGGGGTAGCCAACGCCATCGGCCGCGGCGTCGGTCATTACCCCGGGGCGGGACGCCCTGGCCGGGGAAACTACGTCATCATGGCCCATGCCAGCGGCCAGGTCTACTTCCCCTTCAACCGCCTCTTCGACCTGCAGGAAGGAGACACGATAAAGCTCAGCTACGGCGGCAGGGAATACCGCTACCGCCTGAGCGAGAACAGGGTGGTGAGCGACCGCGAGGTCTGGATAGTCGATCCCACGCCCTATCCCGTGTTGGCCGCCTTCGTCTGCTGTGCCGAGGACGGCAGGCCCTCACCCACCTTCCACCCCTCGTTCCGCTATGTCGTGCGTGCCCCCCTTGACGGGGCCAGCCCGTAACATCCGCCTCGCTCTGCAGCGGCAAGCTTCTGACGAATGTTAAGGGAAGTCCACATGGCTTAGAATACTGCCTATGAGGATCATCGCCGGCGAGGCCGGAGGCAGGCGGATAAAGGCGCCGCGCGGCAGGGCGACGCGGCCCATGAAGGATTTCGTGCGCGAGGCGGTTTTCAGCATGCTCGCCGACAGGACGCCGGGAGCGCGGGTGCTCGACCTCTTCGCGGGTAGCGGGTCCCTGGGCCTGGAGGCCATCAGCCGGGGCGCGGAGGAAGCGGTATTCGTCGACAGCGGCCGGGAGCCGTTGCGCATCATCAAGCAAAATCTGGAATCCCTGGGAATGGAGGACAGGGGGCGGTTGGTCAGGTCCGAGGTTCTTGATTACCTGCGAAAAGCCCGCTTTCCGGACAGGCCTTTCAATTTGATTTTTATAGACCCACCCTTTAGAATTGATGTGAACTACCGGCAGGAGATGCTGAAAAGCCTTGCCGAAGGTGGGTTTCTCGCTCCATCGGCAGTGGTTATCATAGAGGCTCCACTGCGGAGCTCGCCCCCGGGTCCTCCCGAGGGAGTACTTTTCCGGGAGAGGCGGAAGTACGGGGAGTCCGCGGTGGATGTTTATGTAAAAGAGTAAAACGCCGTAAGGTGGAGGAGGGACCGAGAGGAAATGACCGTAGCCATCTGCCCCGGCACTTTCGATCCTATCACCAACGGTCACATGGACGTTATCAGCAGGGCATATAAATATTTCGAGAAGTTCATAGTGGCGGTGGCGGTCAACCCTTTCAAACAGCCACTGTTCACGGTCGAGGAGAGGGTGAGCATGCTGGAGAAGGCCACCGCGGGGATGCCCGGCGTGGAGGTGACGTGCTTCGACACCCTGCTGGTTGATTTTGCGCGCAAGGTAGGCGCCACGGCCATCGTCAAAGGTCTCAGGGCCATCAGCGATTTCGAGTACGAGTTCCAGATGTCGCAGATAAACCAGGCCATGGGAGAGGAGATAGAGACCTTCTTCGTCATGGCCAACCCCGAGTATACTTTTATCAGCTCCAGCGCGGTGCGCGAGGTAGCCTCCTATGGAGGTTCCATAACCGGCCTGGTTCCGGCGGAAGTGGAGGCGGAGCTGAACGAGTTGTTCGCAAGAAAGCATGAAAAGTTGAAGAAAGGGGCGGTCTAGATGGACGTCTTTCAACAACTGGACAGGATAGAGGATCTCATCGTATCCAGCAAGCACGTCCCGTTTTCCTCGTCCGTGATGGTCAACGAGACCGAGATCTTCGAGCTGCTGGACGAGTTCCGCAGCTCTCTGCCCGACGAGTTGAAGCAGGCACGTTGGATGGTGAAGGAAAAAGCGGAGCTGATGGAGGAGGCGCGCAAGGAATCTGAGCGAATCCGCGAGGAAGCGATGGAGGAAAGGACGCGTCTGATAGAGGAGACCGAGATCATCAAGTCCGCGCGGGCAGAGGCGGAGAGGATCATCGAGGAAGCCCAGATGCAGTCCAGGGAGATACGCCTGGAGGCGGAGGATTACGCCGATGAGCGCCTGGCCAACCTCGAGGTCACCTGCTACAAGCTCCTCGAGGTGATCAAGCGCGCCCGTGAGAGGCTGCAGGGACCCCCGGAACAGGCGGAGGAAAAAGAGGAGTTCGAGCTGGAGTAAAGAGCCGCCCACCGCAGATTTCCGTCGCCGCCGGGGAGCAGGGCGGGGCGGAACGCGCAGGATATCCGCAACGGCAAGAGAGACCCCACCACGGCAGCATACACTCTAGCGCGTTTCCACGGCAAAGAGGCATCGGCAGCCTGATGCCGGCGCAAGGGGCTGGAGATGGATGAAACCCCGGCCATGCAGGCGGCGTCTCCCCGCCGCCGTCTCCGCGGAGAGAAAGCGGCGAGACGGGCGGAGGCGGTGAGAACGCGAGTTGGAGGCGGATGATGGAAAAGCTTGCTTCCCGGCAACTCAAAGTGAATGTAACCAACCTGCTCAAAAAGGTGTTCTCACAGGAGAAGCTCTCGGCCCACCTCGACATCGCCGTGGGAGAGAGCGGGCTGGTCGAGAAGAGCGACCGCGGCGACTTCGACCTGGACGTCAAGCTGGAGAGCAGCCCCGACGGCATCAGGGTGAAGGGAAGGCTGGCGGGGTCCGTGGCCATGCAGTGCACGCGCTGCCTGGAGGGATACCGCCAGGAGCTAGACATCGCGGTGGACGAGTTCTACCGCCGCCCCGGCATGGGCGCTTTGAGCGCTGACGGCCGGCAGCTTCCCGGCCCCGAGGTCCAGGAAGAGGACGAGTACGTGATCGAGGAGGGCGTGATAGACCTCAACGTCCTGGTGAACGACGCCGTGTTGCTCGCCTTGCCCATGAAGCGCCTCTGCCGCGAGGACTGTAAGGGCCTGTGCCAGTACTGCGGCAGCGATCTGAACCGGGGTGATTGCGGCTGCGTCGCGGAGGACATCGATCCCCGCATGGAGGTCCTGAAGACGCTGCTGGAGCGGGAAGGAGAGGAGACGTGAGAGCGGCGCTCGCTTGACCGCTTGCAGGGGCGAGCATATACTCGTCTGGTGTTTTTCGGAGAAGAGACGCAGATAGAGGAAGGTTTTATCGGAGGTAAATGATGGCAGTACCCAAGCGCAGGAAGTCACGTTCGCGCGCCTCATCCCGGCGTGCGAAGTGGGGCATACAAACGCCTCCGAAATCGCTGTGCCCGCAGTGCCATGCCCCCAAGCTGCCCCACCGGGCATGCCCCAACTGCGGCACCTATAACGGCCGGGAAGTGCTGGAGACCGAGTAAAGACCCGCGCCGTCTTTGCGGCGCGGCTTTCGGGTTCCCGCCGGGGGGGGGTTTCCCGGGGAGCTCGTGTGAGCGGTCTTTCAGCCCGGCGAGAGCCGTTCCACGCAGCATAACGGGCTTTGGTCGCTTAGGGTAGAGCGCGGCTTTTGGGGTGATCATCTTGGCTGTTGGAGACGGGATAACGGTGGCCCTGGACGCCATGGGCGGAGACAACGCCCCCGAAGCGAATGTCGCCGGCGCACTCCAAGCCCGTGACGAGTTGGGGGTGGAGGTGCTGCTGGTGGGAGACGAGGCCGTCCTCAACGAGACCCTGGATTCCGCCGCCCATGGACGCCTTGAGATCCTGCACGCCCCCGACGCGGTTGCCATGGACGAGGAGGGCGCCTTCGCCGTCAAGAACCGCGAAGGAGCGTCGGTCGTGGTGGCGGCACAAGCGGTGCGCGACGGCAGGGCACATGCCATGGTATCCGCCGGCAATACCGGGGCGGCCATGGCGGCCGCCTTCTTCTCATGGGGAAGGATAAAGGGGGTCAAGCGCCCCGCCGTCGCCGTGGTCCTGCCGCCGTCGCAGTCGCCGACCCTGCTGCTCGATGCCGGGGCCAACTCCGACTGCCGTCCGGAACACCTGCGCCAGTTCGCCCTGCTGGGAAGCGCCTATGCGTCTCTGCGCTTCGATATAGAACGGCCGAGAGTGGGCCTGCTCAATATCGGCGCCGAGGGTTCGAAGGGCAACGAGCTCGCGCGAGAAGCATACCAGCTCCTGTCCTCGGATGACCGCATCGACTTCATCGGCAACCTGGAGGGCAGGGATATCGCCGGGGACAAGGCGGACGTGGTGGTGACGGACGGGTTCACCGGCAACGTCGCCTTGAAGGTGGTGGAGGGGGTTGCCTCCCTGATCACCGGACGCCTGCTTGAGAACCTCGGGACCCTGCGACAAGAGGAGGTCAGGCCGGTGCTACCCGCCCTGCTCGCCTTGCGCGAGGAACTGGATTACCGCGCCGTCGGTGGCGCTCCTCTCCTGGGGGTGCGCGGCGTGTGCATAATCGCACACGGCAGCTCCGACGCAGTCGCGGTCAAGAATTCCGTCCGTATAGCCGCCGAGGCGGTGAAGATGAGGATGGTGGAGAAGACCGCAGGCCTCTTCGCCGCGGAGAAAGGTGGTGCCGGTTGACCTTCAGGCGCAGGAGCCGCAGGCGGGGCGAGAGAGAGCCGGTCGAGATGATCCTGGACGTGGACTTCCGGGACAAGGAACTCCTGCGCCGGGCCTTGACCCACCGATCATACGCCCACGAGGCCTGTTATCCACCCGATGCCACCTACGAGAGGCTGGAGTTCCTCGGAGACGCCGTGCTCGACGTGGTGGTCTCCGACCACCTTTACCGCTGGCACCCCGAACTCAACGAGGGCGACCTCACGCGCATCAGGTCCAACCTGGTGAACATGAGCTCCCTGGCGGAAACGGGACGCGAGCTGGGTATCGGGCAATACGTCCTGCTCAGCAAGGAGGAGAGGGCGGACGGCGGGGGAGAAAAGGCCTCGATAATCGCCGACGCGCTGGAGGCGCTCATCGGAGCCGTGTACCTCGACCGTGGGCTTGAGGAAGCCTCGAAGCTGTGCCTGCGGCTATTCGAGAAGAGGCTCGAGGAGGCGGTGAGGGGCACGCTGGACTATGACTTCAAATCGCGCCTGCAGGAGATGGTGGTGAAGGAGAAGGGGACACTGCCGCGCTACCGCCTGCGCGAGGAGGGGCCGGACCATCGTAAGACCTTCCATGCCACGGTGTATGTCGCGGAAGTCAAGATGGGCTCGGGCAGCGGCAGTTCGAAAAAGGAGGCAGAGCAGGCGGCGGCAAGGGAGGCCCTGGAGCGCATAGCGTGTGAGTGAACGGCGGAGGCGTCAGGTTAGAACGAGGACGGCGGCTATCAGGGCGGGCTTCACGCGCCTGGCTGCCGGGGAAGCCCCGGGAATCATGACGCTTGATCGATAGGCCGGTATATGCAGCGGAAAAGGTCCGAGATGAAAAGGGGGGATCGAAGTGGCTGGCATCGGTATCGTGACCGACTCGACAGCTTACCTGGACGCTGATTACGTGGCGGAGAACGACATCAAGGTGGTGCCTCTCAAAGTCATCATAGACGACGTGTCTTACCGCGAGGGCATAGACATCAACAACGACGAGTTCTACAAGCGCATGAAGGAAGAGGACATCTTCCCCACGACCTCGCAGCCCTCGGCGGGCGAGTTCCTGGAGGCCTACCGGGATATGAAGGAGCGTTACGACTCCCTCATCAGCATACACATCTCGGCAGGGATAAGCGGCACGGTCGAGTCCGCCGCCTCCGCCGCCTCCGAGATGGGAGATTATCCCATAGAGGTCATCGATTCACGCTTCACCGGGTTCATGCTCATGCTCTTCGTGACGGAGCTGGTAAAAGCGCGAGACGCAGGCAGGAGCCTGGGCGAGCTCAAGTCCCTGGCGGAGAAGATGATCGCGAGCAGCGTGGAGATGTTCTGCGTGGACACCCTGGAATACCTGCACCGCGGCGGCAGGATAGGCGGCGCCCAGGCCCTTATGGGTTCCATGCTGCGCATCAAGCCACTGCTGTACCTCGACGGCACCATCGACGCCCTGGACAAGGTACGGGGGAGCAAGAAGGCCCTGGACCGCCTAGTCGAGCTGGCTGTGGAAAAGGCGGGGGGCCGCAGGGTGCTGGTGACGCTGACGCACGTGCGTGACCTGGAGAGGATGAACGAGCTGAAGGAGATGGCCACGAAGGCGCTCGACTGCGACCCCGACGCCATTACCTGGAACGAGACCGGGCCGGTGATCGGCTCACATGTGGGACCCGGTACGGTGGGGCTGGCATTCTGCCCCGTTGACGCGCTGGCATAGGCGACTGAATATACGGGGGGCGCGGTTTCCGGCGCCCCCTTTACCTTGCACGCGTGAGCGGGAGCGGCGTCGGGAACGTACCGCGATGAGGCATCCCGCCAGCGCGGACGCCGCGAGGTAGCGCGGCCTTTCGCGCCTGGGTGTAGTAGCATATAGAAAAAGCAGAACGGGCCGCTTACTCCGGCAAAGGTGAAAAGGCGGCGAGGGTAGAAAATTATCGAGAAAAACCAATGAGGAACTCAGCAAGAGGAGAGCAAGGAGCACATGTACCTCAAGTCGCTTTCCGCGCGGGGCTTCAAATCCTTCGCGGACCGGGTGACCCTTGATTTCGAGCCCGGCATATCGGTCATAGTCGGTCCCAACGGCAGCGGTAAGAGCAACGTAGGGGACGCCGTGCTGTGGGTACTAGGCGAACAGAGCCCGCGTAACCTGCGCGGCAGCAAGATGGAGGACGTCATCTTCGCGGGAAGTGCCACCCGCCAGCCCCTGAGCATGGCCGAGGTCTCGCTGTCCTTCGACAACCGTGGGGGCGGCATACCCTTGGATTTCCCCGAGGTGGTGGTGACCAGGCGTATCTACCGCACGGGCGAGAGCGAATACCTCCTGAACAAGACCCCGTGCCGCCTCGTGGACATCCAGGAGCTCTTATCTGACCTGGGGGTAGGGCGCGAACTCACGGCAGTGATTGGCCAGAACAAGCTCGAGGCCATCCTGAGCAGCCAGCCCGAGGACCGGCGTGCCTTCCTGGAGGAAGCGGCGGGCCTGCGCAAGCACCGCCGGCGCAAAGAGAAGGCCCTGCGCAAGATGGAGGGCATGGAGCGCAACCTCCTGCGCGTGAAGGACATCATCTCCGAGGTCAACAAGCAGCTGCGCCCCCTGGAGCGGCAGGCCCAGCAGGCACGCGAATACGGAGAGCTGTTATCGCAGATAAGGGAACTCTCCATCCGTATCCTCGTGGCGGAGCTGCAGGAGCTCAAGGGGCAGTGGGAAAACCGGCGCGAGGAAGAGGACAGGCTGGCCAGCGAGCTGGAGCAGACCTCGGCCCGGGTCAGGGGGGACAGGGAGCGCCTGGGAGAACTGGAGGAGAGGCTGCGCGGACTGCGGCAGTCGCTTGACGGATACCGCGGCCAGGAGATGAGGCTGCTATCGCTGGGGGAGAGGCTGCGCGCGTGTCAAAGCCTGGGCGAGGAGAGGCTGAAACTGTATGCGGCGCTGAGCGGAGACATCTCTTACCGCGAAGGCTGGAGGTCGCGCCGGGAGGAACTGGCCCGCAGACGCGCTGAGCTGGAGGAGGAAAAGGAGCGCGCCCGGGAGGAATCATCTCTGCTCGAGGAGAGGATATCCCGGTTGCGCGGGGAGAGAAAAGACCTTGGCGGCGGACTCAACCAGTCCCGCAGGGAGCGCGACATGCTCAGGCGCTCCCTCTCCGAGCTGAGGGAGAGGGAGCGCGAACTGCGGGAGGAATCCGGCAGAGACGAGGCGAGGGCGGACGGATGCAGCGAGGAGAGCAGGGAGTTGGCGGCCCGTTACGAAAGGGTGACGGCGGAGGTGGCGTCCCTGCGGCTTGAGGCTTGCGAGACGGAGAGGCAGCTGGCCGTGCTCGAGGAACGGCAGGCCAGGGCGGAGGAGCTGGAGGCGTCGCTGCGTGCGGAGTTGTCCCGCTTGCGCGGTGAAGCCGATGCCATCAGGCGCGAACAGAAGAGGTTTTTCCAGGACGAAGCGCTGGTGGCGGCAAGGCTGCAAGCTCTGCAGGAGGCCGTGAGCTCGCACGTCGATTACGCCGCGGCCGCCGACAGGGTGCTGGATGCGGGAGAGAGCATCCCCGGCGTTCTGGGCGTGTTGATGCGCAGCATAGATGTCGAGGAGAAGTGGGAGAAGGCGTTGGAATCCTTCCTGGGGCCGTGGATGTTCTGCGTGGTCACCCGCGACCTCGAGTGCGCCATGGAGGCCATCAGGATGCTCAAGAGAGGGGTGGAGGGATACGGGATATTCCTCCCCCTCTCGGAAATAGCTTCCGGGCCCGGGGAACAGATGAGAGGCCTTGCGCGCAGTGCGGGAGGGGTCCCCGCGCTGGACGTGGTGGATTGCGACGATGAGATGCGGCCCGCCCTGGAATACCTCCTTTCCGAGGTGGTCTTTTGCTCCACTCTGGACGATGCGAGCAGCGGGGCGGGGAAGCACCCCAGGCTCACCTTCGTTACCGCGGACGGCGACGTCATAGCGGCGCGCCGTGCCGTCAAGGGCGGCGCCCAGCCACGCAGCCCCTTCCACGTCGTCGCCAGGAGGCGCGAGATAGAGCAGTTGCAGGAAAAGCTCGGCCTATGCGATGAGAGGTCGGCGTCGCTGGAGGCGCAGCTCCAGGAGGTCCTCTCGGCTATCTCGGCGGCGGAAGAAAGCCTGGAGGGCCTTGCCGACGAGAAAAGAGAGCTGGGATCGGCTTTGAGGAGGCTTGCGCTGGAGTCGCGGGAAGAGGGCCTGCGGATGGAGAGGAAGGAGGGCGAAGCCGCGCAACTCGGCGCGAGGCTCGAGTCCCTGAAGCAGGAAGAAGCCGCGCTGCGGGACCGCGCGGTCGCCCTGGAAGAAGATGCGAAGAGGACAGCGGCCGAGCTGAGCTCATTGCTGCCGCTTTCGGCGCAGGCGGAAAAACGTGTGGAGGACCTGAAGCGTGGGGAAAGAGAGCTGGAGGAATCCCTGCAGGAAGTGCTGGCTCAACTAGCATCCATGCATGAGAGGCGCTATCACCTGGATGAGAGGATAAAGGAGATCGACGCCGAGACCGCGGAGCCGCCGCTGCCGGGACGCGAGGAGCTGGCGGCCATGACGCGGGCACAGGAGCGCATATTAGGGTTGGCCGGGATGCTGTTAAAGGCGCACGCGGACTTGTCGGAGCGCATGGGCCGCAGGGAGAAGGAGAGCAGGGAGGGGCTCGAGGGCGCAGAGAGGGAGCAGGGGGAGGTGCGCCTGCGCCTCGAGGAGCTGGAGAGACGCGAAGCCGAGCTGCGGGAACTGGTGCACAACCGCGACCTGGCCGCGGCTCAGCTGAAGATGCGCGTGGACATGCTGGTTCAGCGCATCATCGACGAGCACAAGCTGCCGCTGGAGGCCGCGCTCACGGATTACCTGCCCACGGCGCCCGCGGCCGAGATGAGGGAGAGGCTGGAAAGGCTGGAACGCCGCCGCGATATGCTGGGACAGGTGAACCTGCGCGCGGTGGAGGAACACCGGGCACTGAAGGAACGCTACGATTTCCTCATGGAACAGGTCGAGGACCTGCGGGAGAGCAAGGCCTCTCTGCTCAAGGTGGTCCGCGCCATAGACCGGGAGATAGTGCGCATATTCAGCGAGACCTTCGATGAAGTAAACCAGCATTTTCAGGAGCTTTTCGATATGCTCTTCCCTCAAGGCCGCGCCGAGCTGACCCTCACCGATCCCACCGACCTGCTCAACACCGGGGTCGAGGTGGAGGCGCAGCCACGCGGCAAGAGGCTGAAGAAACTGTCCCTGCTCTCGGGTGGCGAGACCTCCCTCACTTCTCTGGCGTTCCTCTTCGCCATCTTCAAGACCAGGCCCAGCCCCTTTTACTTCCTTGACGAGGTGGAGGCGGCCCTCGACGAC
>CAYPZH010000061.1:0-14145 GCA_964415205.1 uncultured Actinomycetota bacterium
CCGAAAGGGAATATACCCTTGACTTGGGTCTTTAAAGGTGACCCCTCGGCCTGGTAGCTCAGCCCTCAAGCCCCTCCAGGTTGCAGGTGCATTCCTTGCCCAGCACTCTTGCCTCCGCCAGGTTACCCGCCACTATGGGGATGTCCAGCGGGTGGCTATAGGGGGGCGCATAAGCCAGGTCTAGGTAGGTGAGTTCGGACGCGGTGAGGCCTGCGCCGGTGCACACGGCGAAGACGTCCAGCCTCTTGTCGGCTACGGACGAGACATCCCCCATCACCTGAGCTCCCAGCAGACGTCCCGCCCCCTTCTCCACCGTGATACGCGCGGTCATGCGGCCGCCGCCACGGTAGTAGCCGGGCAGTACCGCGTCCTCCAGGGTGACGGTATCCACGGCGAAGCCGGCCTCCTCAGCCTCCGAGGCGCTAAGCCCGGTCTTGCCCACCGTGAGCTCGAAGGCCTTGAGGATAAAGGTCCCCAGCACCCCGGGGAAGAGGCCGTCCTGCCCCGAGGCGGTTTCGGCGGCCACCCGGGCCTGCTTGCGCGCGGTGGAGCCCAGCGGTATCCAGGTCTCCCGGCCGGAGAGGAGGTTCCGGGTGGTGGCGCAGTCGCCGCAGGCGAGGACGTCTGGTAGGTTGGTGCGCATACCGCCATCCACCCTGATCGCCCCCTTCGCGCCCAGTTCCACCCCGGCGCGTTGCGCCAGCTCGCTGGCGGGCCGGATGCCGATGGAGAGAAGCACCATGTCCGCCTCCACATCGCCCCCGGACGTGACCACCCTGGCCACCGTGCCGCCGGATCCCTCCAGGCCCTTCACCTCCGCTCCGAGGTGGAGATGAACGCCGTTCGCCTCCAGGTGCTCCGCCACCATGGCCGCCAGGTCGGGGTCGAGCGGCGGCAGGACCTGCTGCGCCAGCTCCACCAGGTGGACCTCCATGTCCAGCCGCCTAAGGGCTTCGCACATCTCCAGCCCTATGGCGCCCCCGCCCACGATGGCCGCGCGGCGCGGAGCCCGCAGGTCGATGAAGGACTTCATCTCCAGGGCATGGGTGAGGGAGCGCAGCACGAAGACTCCCTCCAGGTCCTTGCCCCACATGGGAGGTACGATGGGCGCCGCGCCGGTGGCGATGACCAGGGTGTCGTAGCCTATGGAGGACTCGCTCACCCCCTCCAGGTCAGCCACGCGGATGGTCTTTTTCTGCGCATCGATGGAATTAACGCGGTGGCGCAGGAAGATGCGGATGCCCTGTCTAGCCTCGAACTCCTCCGGCAGCCGGGCCAGCAGCCTGCGCCAGTTGGGGCTGTAGCCCCCGATGAAGTACGGCAGGCCGCAGCCGGCGTAGGAGATGAACTCGTCCTGGTCGTAGACCTCTATCTCCGCGTCGGGGCAGCAGCGCCGCGCCTTGGAGGCGAAGGTCGCTCCCCCCGCCACCCCGCCGATGACCACCAGTCTGCGTGGATTTCCCATCTCGCATCTCCCTCCCGCTGTAAACGTCAAATGTTCAAGTATATAATTCCCCTAGGCGGGAAAGGATAATCCGGTTAACCCGGGCGTGAGAGGACGATTCGATCCCCCAGGAAAGAGAGGATGATCCGGTGCGCGAAGCCTACATCGCCGGCGTGGCCATGACGGACATAGGGTGGCACGAACGGGACCCGCACGACATGGGAGCGCAGGTGTGCACCGAGGCGCTGCGCGACGCCGGGCTGGAGCCCGCGCAGGTGCAGGGGCTGCTCTCCACACCCCACGGCTACATGGCCGAGACGCGCAAGATGGTCACCCAGAGGATGGCCGGCTACCTGGGGATCTCGTGCGGGCTCATGCTGGACATAGACAGCGGCGGCAACTCCACCTCCGTCGCCGTGCACATCGCCTGCGACCGCATCAGGCTGGGAGAGATAGACTCTTGCCTGGTCTTCGCTGCCCAGAGGGAGGCGCCGCCCAAGCAGATAAAGAACGATATCGCCGGCCATTTCCACCTCATCAAGGCCGCCAATTCCCTCTACGATTCCTACCAGGCGGCCTACGGGGTTATCAGCCCCCTGCCCTTCTACGCCATGGCCATACAGAGGTACATGTACCTCCACGGCATCGCGCCCGAGGACATCGCCAGGGTGGCGGTACTGCTGCGCGACCATGCCCTCCGGCACCCCCAGGCGGCCTACAAGGAGCCGCTGAGCCTGGAGCAGGTACTCTCGGACAAGCTCATCTCGCCCCCCATCCACCGCTTCGAGAGCTCGGAGATGCACGATGGGGCTGCGGCGGTGGTGCTGGTGTCGCGGGAGCTGGTGCGCGACTGGGAGCGGGCGGTACACGTGGCGGGCATCGCGGAGGCACACGACCCCACCAGCTTCGTCCCCTACCGGGGGGAGATATCCAGGTTCCCCTGCGTGGGGCGGGCCGTCCGGGCCGCCCTGGACCGCTGCGGTCACACCATCGCTGACGTCGACGTGGCCGAGGTCTACGGCGCCTTCGCGGGCATGGAGCCCATGATGTACGAGGAGCTGGGCTTCTTCGCGCCGGGAGAGGCACCCACCGCCGTCAGGGAGGGGCGCACCACCCACGGCGGAGACGTCCTACTCAACCCCAGCGGGGGCCGCCTCTCCCTGGGCCACCCTGCCTACGTGACCCCGCTACTGGAGTTCACGGAGGTGGTGCGCCAGCTGAGGGGCGAGGCGGGGGAGCGTCAGAGGCCGGGTGCGGCTGTGGGGCTGGTCCACACCGAGCAGGGCTTCATCAACGGCTCCATCGTCGCCGTCCTCGACCGGGAGAAGGAGTAAGACAGCATGCGTGTGGTCATGCGCGGGCAAGCCGGGATACGGAAGGGGTAGACCCATGGACAGCAGGCCATACATGCAGGACCGGGCCGCGGAAGAGTTCTTCTCGCTACTGGAGCGGGGGGAGTTCCGGACCACGCGCTGCGGCGCCTGCGGCGAGACCCATTACCCGCCGCGCGTCGTCTGCCCGCGCTGTCTGGACGGGGACCTGGAATGGGTTGACCTGCCGCGCGAGGGGACGCTGATCGCCTTCACCCAGCAGACCGACGCCATCCGCTGCCGCAAGCCGGAGGTGCTGGGCCTGGTGGAGCTGGAGGGCACCGGCAACGTCTTCACCCGCATCGACGCCCCCCTCGAGGAGCTCTCCATAGGCATGAAGGTAGCCTTCGGCACCTGGACCTCCCCGGACGGCGTGGTCCTGCACCACTTCCGCCCCGTATAGGGGTCAGGTCTTGTTTTTTGGATACCCCGGTATCTTTGCTAAATGCGGCGGATATTATGCTATATATACAGGTATTTTAGAATGAATACCATAAATTGGCATGTAAAATCAAAGACCTGACCCCTTATTTCTTCGACTGCTCCCATATCTTCGTCCACTCGTCCTCGGGGAACTCCGCGTACTGGATGATGGTGCCCATGGCCTCGCGGGGGTGGATGTAGCACTCTTTCCACAGGGGATTCTCGGTGTTGATGTCGAAGGGGTTCAAGCCCTGGGCACGCAAGTGCTCGATCATCGCGTCGATGTCGCGCACCTTAAAGGTGAGGTGGTGCACTCCTTCGCCCCGTTTCTCGATGAAGCGGTTGACGAAGCTGCCGGGGTCTTCAGCATAAACAAGCTCGAGCATGCTGCCCGAGCCCAGGAGGAAGGAGGTGAACCTGAAGCTCCCCCACTCCATGTCGAAGACCTCCTTCGCCCCCAGCACGTTGGTGAGGTAGGCGGCGGCCCTCTCCTTGTCCCTCACCGCGAAGGCGACGTGATCCAGTTTCTCCACCAGGTCCATGCGGCGCTCCTTTCTTAATAGGGGTCAGGTCCTGTATTTTGCATACCATAATATGGAAGCAATAGCAAAAGACCTGCAAGATAGGGAAAAAAATGAGACCATATTACGAACATACCGGAGTATGCAAAATACAAGACCTGACCCCTTAGGAGTAGTCGTGGACGAGCTTCACCGCTGAGACCATGATCACCGGCATCATGGTGAAGAAGCCGATGAGCGCCACCTGGGTCATACCGTCGTAGTACCAGTTCATCTCCAGCACCACCATGACCACGATGAAGAAGATATAGAAATACACCATGAGGGGAACGATTTCGATAAGGGTCCCGGACACGCGGTTCTTCTTCTGGAAGAAAAGCATGAAGATGAGGACCATGAAGAAGGGGGCTACCCACCATCCCACCATGTTGCCGATGGGTATCCCGGGTTTGCCCAGTGCGCCTTCGCCGTGCAGCTCCCTCAGGTAGGGACCGCCGTGCTGCCAGTACCACCAGGGTCCGGGACCGCCCGTGGTCTTCCATACCCCGGAGGCCGCCATGGGGTCCACCATCATGTCCCAGGCGCACACCAGGGTGGCGGTAGCCGCCGCCACCAGGGCGGACCATAGCGTCCTGCCCCACCAGGTGCGGGCGCGAACCTCGCCCTTCACCCCCACCAGCCAGTCGACGAGCATGAAGGCGGCGTACACTATGAAGGACCAGGTTATGGTGATAAGGAGGGGTACCCCGCCGATGGCCGGCCCCAGGGCACCCGTGTAGTCGTAATCCCCGAAGAACCAGCCGTAGTTGTGCCCGATGAACTCGCAGATCCAGCCGATGAGGATGCAGATGGCGAAGAAGGCCACCGCCCGCAGCTTGCCCTTCACCACCACCGCGTGCCAAATGCAGATGGCCAGCATGGAGAGCATGGCGATGGCGACCCAGTATACCTGCAGTGGCGCCTCGTGCCTGGCCCAGGCGATGAGGTGGACGACGCAGACCGAGAGGACGAACAGCGGGAACAAGGCCAGCATGACCCGGTGCGAACGGGGCGTCTCCTCCCACACCGCCGCCAGCGAGACATGCTTACGTTCATCCGCTGGCATACTGTTTTCCAAGACCATCCCTCCCTTCGATTCCGCGCATTAGGACCGGGAACGCTCTACACCCTAATTATTCATGCCCGGAGAGCCGTTGCCCTCTCAGCCTTGCCCTTCTCCCTGCTGTTCCAGGTACTTCATCAGCTGCATGGTGAGCATGTAGGACTGGTTGCGGTTCTCCATCATCAGGGCCTCGTCCATGCCCGGTGCGTTGAGGCCGGCGTTGAGGACTTCCTTGGTCAGGTGCAGCGCGAAGGGGCTCTTGTAGGCGAGGTTCTGGGAGAGAGCGCCGGCCTGGGCCAGGAGCTCATCCCTTTCGTAGATATGGTCGGTGAGGCCGATGCGGTAGGCCTCCTCCGCCGGGATACGGTCGCCGGTATAGCACATCTCCGCCGCTTTCCCGAAGCCTACCAGGCGCCACAACAGGTAGCTGGAAGCCAGGTCGGCGCCGCCGACCCCGATGTTGATGTAGGCGGCGCAGAAGACGGCGTCGCGGCTGGCCAGCCGGATGTCCGAGGCCATGGCGAAGGACATCCCGGCGCCCATGGCGTAACCGTGCACCGCGGCGATGATAGGCTGGGGGCAGGTGCGCATGAGCTTGAGGATGGTGGAAAAGCGGGCTTGCTTGCGGTAGATGTTCTCGGGCGTCATCCCCTCCTGCGAGTAGCCCTCGGTGGCGTCCTTCATATCGAAGCCGGCGCAGAAGCCCTTCTCGCCCGCCCCGGTGAGGATGATAACGCTGGTTTCGAAATCGCTGTGGCGCTCCCCCCAGAAATCGATGAGCTCCTCCATCATCTGCCGGTTGACGGCGTTCACCGCCTTGGGACGGTTGAGGGTCAACGTCCCTACCGCCCCCTCGACCTCGTATAATAGTGTTTCGTAATCCAAGATCCCACCTCCTCGTATCGACTAGACAATAAAACACAGGTCGCTGGCTTGGCGACTTGACCAAGCCCATGGTCGATAACCAACCAGCCCGGGAACCGGGGGTCGGCCTGAAGCGACTTCGTCTGCCCGGCCACCAGCACGATAACTGCAGGGTCGGTCGCGGCGAGGCCTTGCGAGCGAGACCGTTACCCTGAGGCTCGGGCCGTCAAAGCACCTGGGAGCTAAGACCGTCCCCGGCCCCGGGCCCAAACAACAACCCCTTTCCTCTGCGCTAGTCCAGCGACTCCAGGTACGCCTGCATCATCTGCTTCACCTGCGTCTCGGAATAGAACTTGGGGTCCACCATGTCCGCCTCGAGGATGATGCCGCGCACGCCCGTTTCGTCGGTTATCCTGCGCGCAATCTCGTATTCACCCAGGCAGTACGACTTGCACGAGTGGTTGGAGTGGATGACGAAACCGTCGAGTCCGTAATCGCGGATGTAGTCCACGTACATGGCGGCGCGCAGGGGCAGCCGCAGGTTGGGCATGATCGTCTGGTAGCACTCCGCCAGGCTCTCCAGGGGGCGGTCGAGGTCGAACTCACCCCGCCAGACGTTGGTGTAGGTGTCCATCGCGAAGCACGCTCCCAGGTCGGCGCAGAAGTCGAAGAAGTCGCGCAGGGCATACCAGGGGGGGATGTGGTCCCAGAGCAGGCGGTACCTCTCGTTTTCCACCGCGCCCTCGCCTCGCTCCACCCGCTCGCGCACCTGCGCCAGCATGTCCTGGTAATATCTATAAGCCGTCTCCGTACCCCGCAGGGTCACGATGATGGCCATGTGCACGAACATGTCCGGGGAGTTCAGGGGGGAGGGACACGCGCGCCTCAGGTCCTGGATCTCCGACCACAGCCTGGCGGTGTCGCTGGAGAGCTGCAGGGTCTCCCACAGGCGTTCGCGCTCCACCTCCCTGCCCAGGATGCCGCTTAGCTGAGAGAGTATGCGCTCCAGCTGGCGCACCAGGTAAGCGCGGTCCCGCGGGGTGGGTTCCCCGTCGCAGTAGGGGGTGTCGAAAAAGAGCAGGGGCACGCCGAAGCGCCTGCTCAGCACCTCGTACCACTTGAACATGGTGCCGCAGCCGTTGTTGCATGCCAGCAGGAGGTCCGGAGCAGGCAGCGCCCCCAGCGGCCCCTCCCCCCTCTCGCTGGAGGCGATGGTGCTGCGGGCGTAGGAGCAGACGCAGTCGTCGAAGCCCATGTCCCCGGCGGCGGAGCAGAGGTCCCCCCCCAGGTGTTGCGCCCCGATCATGGCGCCGTAGTTCTCGGGGAAGATGGGGATGACGTCGGCGGCCAGCAGCAGTTCCACCGGGGCGCCCGAGGTCACCCAGGCCTTGGGTCTGTCCGAGGTGAAAGCCTCGGTGTAATAGGCGGTCATCACCTCTTTCATGGTCTTCTCGCAGGGCAGCTTCAACCTTCTGGCCATGGCCGTCACATCCCTTCGCCGAGCATCTCGGAGAGCGCCTGCAGGCGCGTGCGCATCTGTCCGGTGGGCTGAAAGGGGTGCTCCAGGTCCAGCCGCACCGAGGGGATACCCTCCGCGTCCAGCCGTCTCTTCAGGCCCGGGTAGTCGAAGGAATGGAACTCACAGAAGGCCTGCTGGGCGAAGACGACGCCCGCCGCCCCGCTCTCCCTCATGCCCCGCATCAGCTCCACTTGCCGCCGGTTGGCGGGGTCGAACTTGGTGGGGCATGGCTGCTTGCCCAGGTAGCGTTCGGCCAGTCGCCGCAGGGGATCGCCGTCCTCGGCCACCAAGCCCGTGGCGAAACGGGAGGCGGTGCAGAGGTCGTCCCAGGCCACCCGCATGCCGTATTCCTCCAGGAGGTCGAAGACCTCCAGCTGGGGCACGGGCCCTCCGACCACCGCGACGTTTTTCGCGCCCGACGGTTTCCCGGCTGACTGTTCATACGCCGCCAGCTCCAGGTACTCCTCGGGGCCGTTGAGTTGAAGGGCCAGGAAGGCGGCGTAGAGCGGGCGGTTCCCCGGGTCCAGCGCCCGCAGACGGGCCAGGGCGAGACGGCAGCTGTTATAGAGCCGGATGCTCGCGCGCAGGTCGGCCTCCGCGGCATCTTTTCCCGCCACCTCCTCGAGGTCCCGTTTGAGCGCTGCCAGCTCCTCCACCATGAAGTCCAACGCCTCGGAGGTGTGGGTGATGGTGGGTACCATGAGGCGCATGACGCGTATAGCGGGGGCGGCCGTCTCCACCAGGTCGGAAAGGTTGCGGATGGTGTCGCAGGTGTGGGGCATGACCACCGCCGAGAGGTAGTCGTAGGTGCCGCCGCCGAGCCCCTCCAGGAGACTGCGGGCGAAAGAGCAGCAGAAGGGCTGCAGGTACGCGCCCGCTATCTCGCCGGGTGCGGGGCCCTGCAGCATGCGCAGGGGAGTGAAACCGGCAGCGTGGATGAGCTCCACCGGCACGTAGCTGCAGAAGTAGCCCACGGTCCCGCTGCCCGTTCCTCCCTTTTCCCTCAGCGGCGTATGGGGGTCGCGCAACAGCTCCATCATCCTGTCCATGTCATCCACGGGCATCATGTCACCTCCCGGGCACAAGGCCGGGGTCCACTCTCCCGCTGCCCGGCCGGGTTGTTATACAAATCCTTTCTATCGATCTCGAACACGCAATGCGGGTCCCCCATAGCTTTGCATTCCACCTCGCGGGCGTGCAGTTCCTCGCCGCTTATAGCGCTGGCATAACCGGCGACGATGCCCGCGTAGAGGTGGCAGACCGGGCCTTGCGAAGGTCCCAGCCAAGCCGCCTCCTGGGAGTTAGTGAGTATCACGCGAAGCGGTATGGATCCCACCTCGAACTCCAGGTGCCCCCAACCCCCCTCGTCGGTGATGAGGCGCGAGACCGCGCCCATCACTTTCACGAAGAAGCGGGCCAGCAGGGGGTCCGAGCGCACGTCGTCGATGATGGTGCTGTTCCTGATCAGGGGCACCAGCAACACGGGGGCCCATTGCCCGCTCTCCAAGGCAGTGGACACCTCCCACCTGCACAAGTTGTAGCCCAGCTCGTAGAGGGCCTCGTTCTTTTCCGCCTCGGGGAGCCTTTTCTCCAGCACCTTGTGCATCTGCTCGATGACCTTGGAGCCGAAGAGTATCTCCTCCACCCCTCCGATGCCGATGCGCCCGTTTTCGCGGTCCACATAGTGCATCTCCAGGGCTCCGTGTCCCAGGAAGGCCTTGAAGAGCACCATGAGCCTCCGGGAGATGAAAGGGACCCGCGAGAGCGGACGCAGCAGGGACCGCACAATGAGCGGGTGTTCGTCGAGGAAGTCCATCCCCGCAAGCAATATCTTCAGCCTCGCTTTCCTAAACATCAAACCTCCTGGGGGTCAGGTCTTGTATTTTGAATTCCATAATATGGCATGTTAGACAAAGTGCCTGCAAGAAAGGCCTGGATTTCGAGAGATTCGGCAAACATACCGGAGTATCCAAAATCCAAGACCTGACCCCTTATGCTAATAAGCGGTTTTTTCGGAGAGCATGCGCACCAGGTCCTTCTTGACGATCTTGCCGATGGGGTTGCGCGGCAGGGCGTCCATGATGACCACGCGGCGCGGCACCTTGAAGCGGGCCAGCTTCTCCGAAAGGAAATCGACCAGCTCGCCCTCGGAGAGGGTGGCGCCGGGCTTGAGCGCCACCACCGCCACCGGTATCTCGCCCAGCTTGGCGTCGGGCTGGGGCACCAGGGCCGCCTCGGCGATGGCCGGGTGGGTGTACATGAGCTCCTCCACCTCGCGCGGGAAGACCTTCTCGCCACCCACGTTGACCATCTCCTTCTTGCGGTCAACCATGAAGAAGTACCCCTCGTCGTCGTAGTAGCCCATGTCCCCGCTGTGCAGCCAGCCTCCCCGCAGCGCCGCCTCGGTCTCCTCGGGCCGTTTGTAGTAGCCCTTCATCACCAGCGGCCCCCTTATCACCAGTTCGCCCACCTCGTTAGGGCCGAGCAGCTTGCCCGCGTCGTCCATGACCCCCACCTCGACGCCGGGGTGGGCGAGGCCGACGCTGCCCTCCTTGTAGGGCATGTTCATGCGCTGGATGGTGGCGGAGGCCGAGCACTCGGTGAGCCCCCATGCTTCGAGGATGGTGATGTTCAATGCCTGCGAGCAGTCCTGCATGAGCTGCGCGGGCATGGCCGAGGCGCCGGAGATGCCGATACGCAGCGAGGAGAGGTCGTACTTTTCTCGCTCCGGGTGGTGATAGACCATGAAGTACATGGCCACCACCATGGGCAGGAAGGTGATCCTGTACTTCTCCACCGCGCGGAAGACCTCCTCGGCATCGAAGGGGTCCAGGAGCACGAAGGAGGTGCCCACCCGGAAGCAGCACAGCATCACGGTGATGCCGTAGCCATGGAACATGGGCACCACCATGAGGGCGCGGTCGTCATCGGCGAGCTCCAGCACCTGGATGATGGCGTCGGCGTGGAAGAAGAGGTTGCCCTGGGTGAGCATGGTCCCCTTGGGCACGCCCGTGGTGCCGGAGGTGTACAGTATCTCCACCACGTCGTCCTCGCCCACTTCCACCTCGAGGGGCGCTTCCGACCCCCTGGACTCCAGCTCCGCGAACTGCAGGCCCTCACCGTAGGGCCCGTTCACTATCAGCCACTTGAAGAGGGGCGGCTTGTCCTCGATCCTGGAGAAGAACTCGGCGAAGGCGGGTGTGGCCACCAGGGCCACGGCGTCCGAGTCGCGCAGCAGGAACTCCAGCTCCCGCTCCTTGTAGAAGATGTTCACCGGCACCGCCACCGCGCCCAGGTAGGAGCAGGCGAAGAAGGCGACGATGAACTCGGGGCAGTTGTTGAGCATCAACGCCACCTTGTCGTCGCGCCCCACTCCCAACTCCGCCAGGGCGTTGGCGAAACGCGTCACCCTCGCCTCCAGCTCGCGGTAGGATATGGGCTCGTCCTTATAGATGACCGCCGGGCTGTCGCCCATCTCCGCCGCCCGCGAACGCAGCAGCTCCTTCAGGGTCAAGGCCACCACCTACCCCATCTTGAGCAGCGTCTTGAGGTGGTCGCGCCGGTTCTCCTCGAAGTGGTCGAAGAAATCCACGATCTGGTCGAAGGGGATGATGTCGCTGACCACTACGCCCGGGTGCAGCTCGCCCTTGCCCACCAGGTCCACGACCTCCTTCATCTCCACGTTGTAGCCCATGGTGGCGAAGATGTTGTACTCGCAGGCGAAGGCGGCGAGGAGCATGAGGGGATAGGTGGGGGACTCGTAGAAAGCGAACCCCAGCAGCCCTATGCGGCCGTCCTTGCGCGTGGAGTAGACGGCCGTGTCGATGCTGGCCTGCAAGCCCACCGCGTCGAAGCTCACGTCCGACCCCACGCCGCCGTTGATCTCCGCCACCCTGCTTATGGGGTCCTCGGAGGATGGATCGATGACGTGGGTCGCCCCCATCTCCAGCGCTTTCTGCCGCCGCGCCTCCAGCGGTTCGCTCACGATGACGTTCTTGGCCCCCTTGTACCTGGCCACCATGGCCATGAGCAGACCCACCGGCCCCGCGCCGACGATGAAGACGTTCTCGCCGGGCTGGAGCCCGGAGCGCTTGAGGGCCCGGTATACCACCGAGGTAGGCTCCACCGTTGCCGCTTCCTCCAGGCTCACGCCCTCCGGGAGCTTGTAGACCGCCCGGTGATGCAGGGGAACGTACTCGGCGAAGGCACCATGTATGTGCATGCCGTGTGCCTTGGGGTTCAGGCACAGGTTCCACAGCTCCTGCTTGCAGTAGAAGCACTCCCAGCATGGATAATAGGGCAGCCCGGTGACCGGGTCGCCTTTTTGAAGTCCCGTCACCGCCTCGCCGACCTCCTCCACCACGCCCGATAGCTCGTGTCCGAGCACGATGGGAGGATTGAAGATGGTCTGCGGGCCGTACAGGTACTCGAAGACGTCGGTGTGGCAGATGCCCGCGTATGCCACCTTGATCTTCACGTCCTCCGGCCCCACCTCGGGCTCGGGGATGTCCTCCAGCCTCATGTCGCGCTGCGCGTGCCAGACAGCCGCTTTCATGGCGTCCCCCTTTCCTCTCTCTTTTCAAATCCTCCGCCGCGGGCCCTTTCTGCGTGTCCTCCCCTGCCTTCGCAACCGCAGTCCCCGGGCTGGCCGGCCCGGGACGGCTCCCAGCGCCTTTCCTCCTGCTTCCCTACGATAATTCATATGTTGAACTATATTTAATCCGGAAGCCCCTCACCAGGGTCGGTTGAGGCGCTCCAGGTAAGCCACTCGGTCCTCCAGCGTGTCCACCACCGTGCGCATGACCTTCACGAACCCTTCGATGTCCTCCTCGCTCACCTTCTCCCATACCGGGAAGAAGAGGGCCTGGCGGTGGCTGACGATGTTGTCGATGAGCTTCCTCCCCTTGGGGGTGAACCTGAGCAGGGTCTCGCGCCGGTCTTTTTCGTTCTTTTCCCTCTTCACCAGGCCTTTTCTCTCACATCTCTGGGCGATCTGGGTGAGGGTCGAGTTGTTGAGGGAGAGCAGTTCGGCCACGTCCTTCATGCGCATGTCCTCGCGGAAGCGCATGAGGAGCAGGAGGTAGAACTCCACCTGGTCGATATGGTAGAGGGACAGCTCCTTGGCCTCCCACAGGGTAGTGGTGTAATCGTAGAGGGTGTACAGCCTCTCGATCTCGGGAAGATGTGAGAATATCTTCTTGCGCTCCATGGCAGCCCCCCTGGATTAATTCACAATATGAATTATCCCCCGGGGGAGGGGGAAAGTCAACGGGTATCCGTTTCGGCGAGCGCGGGGCACGGGAACTCGAGCGCGAAGCTCAAGCGTTTTGCCGCGCGGCGGCTCCTTGATAATATGATATCCGAGGGTGATAACACTCATTCGTTATCGACGGGGTATGCAATAAGCTAGGGTTATGGCATCTGACAGTCCATGAAGGGAGATGTTGGCATGAAGATCGATTCCGCGGAAGCGTATATTGACAGCCTGCGCAAGCTGGAGCGCAGGATCTATGTGAGGGGGGAGAGGGTGGAGAACCCCACCGACCACCCCATGATACGGCCTTCCATCAACGCCGTGGCCGAGACGTACAACCTCGGCGACGAGCCGGAGGCGGACGGGCTCCTTTTCGCGAAGTCCCATCTCACGGGGGAGAGGATAAGCCGCTTCACCCACATCCACCAGTCCACGGACGACCTGGTGGACAAGGTGCTCATGCAGCGCCTGCTGGGCAGGCGGACATCCACCTGCTTCCAGCGCTGCGTGGGCATGGACGGCATCAACGCCCTTTACTCCGTCACCCACGAATGCGACCAGGCCTGCGGGACGGAATATCACGAGCGGCTCAAGGACTACCTCCGTTTCATCCAGGCCGAGAACGTGGTGGTGGACGGGGCCATGACCGACGTCAAGGGCGACCGCGGACTGCGCCCCGCCGACCAGGCCGACCCCGACATGTTCGTGCACGTGGTGGAGCGCCAGGCGGACGGCATCGTGGTGCGCGGGGCCAAGGCCCACCAGACCGGCTCCCTCAACTCCCACGAGATACTGGTCATGCCCACCGCGGCCATGCGCGAGAACGAGGGCGATTACGCCGTGTCCTTCGCGGTGCCCGCGGACGCGGAGGGCATCACCTTCATCCTGGGGAGGCAGCCCTCGGACACCCGCAAGCTGGAGGACAGCCCCATGGACGTGGGGAACTTCAAGTACGGCAGCCAGGAGGCGCTGATAGTCTTCGACGACGTCTTCGTCCCCTGGGAGCGGGTGTTCATGTGCGGGGAGCACGAGCAGAGCGGCAAGGTGGTGGAACGCTTCGCGGCCTACCACCGCCAGAGCTACGGCGGCTGCAAGACCGGGGTGGGGGACGTGCTGGTGGGCGCGGCCCAGCTGGCGGCCTTCTACGGAGGGGTGGACCGGGTCAGCCACATCAGGGACAAGATAACCGAGATGATCCACCTCAACGAGACCCTGTTCTCCTGCGGCATCGCCTGCTCCAGCCAGGGTGAGGCGACTCCCTCGGGGTGCTACCTGGTGGACATGATGCTGGCCAACGTGTGCTAGCTCAACGTCACCCGCTTCCCCTTCGAGATATCGCGCCTGCTGCAGGACATCGCCGGAGGCTTGGTGGTGACCATGCCCTCGCAGAAGGACTTCGAGAACCCGGAGGTGGCACCATACCTGGAGAAATACCTCAAGGGTTCCGCGGACGTGCCCACCCTGGACCGTATAAAGGTGCTCAAGTTCATCGAGAACATGACCATGGGCTGCGGCGCGGCCGCCTACCTCACCGAGAGCATACACGGCGCCGGCTCGCCCCAGGCGCAGCGCATCATGATCTACCGCCTGGCCGACCTGGAGAAAAAAGTAAAATTCGTCAAGAAACTCACGGACATAGAGTAAGAGA
>CAYPZH010000062.1:0-2839 GCA_964415205.1 uncultured Actinomycetota bacterium
AAGCTATTTCACGTTATTATTTATTCTGGGTTTATGCGACAGGCTCCTGACCCCAAAAAGTTGCTGAACAGCCGACTTTTGAGCTCTGACCCCAAAAAGTTGCTATCATAGGATAGCCGTGCGCAAGAACGAGGGAGGGACAGGCTCAGGAATGCGCGTAGCCCTTATATATCCCGATTACTTCCAGTCCGGCTGCATCGAGGGAGAGCCCCAGGGCAGGGTACACCTCGGCTGCGGTTACCTGTCAGCCTGCCTCAAGCAGGCCGGCCACGACGTCTCTTTCCTGCACATCGTGGAGCCCGTGCAGCGCGAGGGGTTCCTGGAGTGGCTGAGCGCCCAGGAGGCCGGGGTGGTCGCTTTCTCCTCCACCAGCCTCATGTTCTCCAAGGTGCGGCAGATGGCGCGCTGGGCCAAGGAGGAGACCGGCCTGCCGGTGGTGGTGGGCGGCGTCCACCCCACCCTGGACCCCCTGGGCGCCCTCGCGGACGAGAGCATCGACATGGTCTGCGTCGGGGAAGGCGAGGCAACGTTGGTGGAGCTGGCCGAAGCGCTGGAGGGACGCGGCGAGGTGGACGAGGTCGCGAGCCTCATGGGACGCTGGCGCGGGAGGGACTTCGCCAACCCCGTGCGCCCCCTCCTGGAGGACCTGGACCGCCTGCCCCTCGCGGACCGCTCCATCTTCGACATGGAGAGGATGGCCCCCGACCAGCTGGAAAGGATAACCATGATGGCCTCGCGGGGGTGCCCCTACCGCTGCCGTTACTGCTCCAACCACGCCCAGAGAAACGCCTACCCCAACCCCGGCCGCTACGTGCGCTTCCGCAGCGTGGACAACGTGCTCACGGAGGTGGAAGAGCTGGCGGCCCATGCCGACGGCGTTGACCACGTGCGCTTCGACGACGACATCCTCACCCTTTTCCCCAAGTGGTTCGACGAGTTCATCCGCCAGTACCGCAAGAGGATAGACCTCCCCTTCATCTGCAACTCGCGAGCCGACCTCCTGGACGAGGAGAAGATCGCCGCGTTGAAGGGGGCGGGCTGCAAGACCATCTGCATGGGCATCGAGAGCGGCAACCCCTGGCTGAGGAGGAACGTCCTCAGGCGGACGATGAGCGACAAGAGGATACTGGATGCCTTCCGCCTCTGCCGCAAGTACGGCATCGGCACCGTCTCCCTGAACATGATGGGCTTCCCACAGGAAGACTTCTCCATGGTGCTGGACACCATCAAGCTCAACGGCCGGGCCGAGCCGGGCATCACCCAGATAACCGTCTTCTACCCGTTCCCGGGCACCGAGCTGTACCATACCTGCGTAAAGGAAGGTCTTTTCGTGGACGAGGTCACCGACACCCTCTTCACACGGCGCTCCGCCCTCAAGCTCGACGGTATCACCGAGGAGCAAGTGGAGCTGGTGAGCGAGTACTTCACCCCCCTGGCCTGGCTGTACCACGAGATATTTACGCTGCCGGACTCGCTCTCCCGCCCCCTGGAACGCGCGGTGGACTTCGCTCTCTCCAGCGAACACGTACCCTACAAGTGGAAGAGGAAGGCGGCGGAGCGGCTGCTGCAACGCCTGCCCTGGGAATGGTACATGACCACCAAGTACTGACCCCGTCCTTATAGGGACGAGAACTCGGTGCGGGCGATGATGTCGTCCTGGATGGAGCGCCCGAGGTCGGTGAAGAAGGCACAGTAACCGGAGACGCGCACCACCAGGTCGGGGTATTTCTCGGGATGCGCCTGGGCGTCGCGCAGGGTGGCGGTATCCACCACGTTGAACTGCACGTGCCTGCCCCCCAGGGCGAAGTAGGCCTCGATCATGCCCGCGAGCTTCTCCGCCTTCTCCTCCGTGTCCAGGAGAGCCGGGGTCAACTTGAGGTTGAGCGCGGTGCCATCCGAGAGCATGGCGCCGCTGGCGCACGCGGCCGACCGCATCACCGCGGTGGGCCCGCGGGCCTCGCTGGCGTTGGCCGGCGAGATGCCGTTGGACACCGGCTCCCCCGCCCTGCGGCCGTCCGGGGTGGCCCCCAAAGACATGCCGTCGGCCACGTGCACCCCGTAGGAGAATATACCGGGCCGGTAGAAACCGCCCCTGCCGCAGGGGTGAGCGCGCACCTCGCGGCAGAAGACCTCCGCCACCCATGCGGCCAGCTCGTCCGCCCCGGGCTCGTCGGTGCCGTACTTCGGGGCCTTGCTCGCGAGTTCCTGGCGCAGCGGCTCTGCGCCGGCGAAGTTGTCGCGCAGGTGAGAGGTCATCTCCCGCATGGTCAGCATCTTCTTCTCGAACACCGCCCAGCGCAGGGCGGCCAGGGAGTTGGCGACCGTCCCCAGCCCGCGCCCGGTGATGGAGCCGTAGTTGTACTTCGCCCCGCCCCGGGTCATGTCCCGGGCGCTCTCCAGGCAGCCCTCCAGGGTGGCGGACACCAGCGGGCTGGGGAAGGATTCGGCGTGGGCGCGGTCCTTCGCCTCCACCGCGCGCACCAGTTTTTTCACGTTGAAAGCGAGCTGCTCCTCGAAGGCCCGCTTCACCTCCTCGAAGTCACGGAATCCGGCGGGGTCGGGGGTGGGGAGCCCGACGCGGGTGCCGGTGAGCACCGCCCTGCCCTCGTTCAGGGCCATCTCCAGCACCCCCACCAGGGAGATGTCGTTTCCGGCCGTGCAGGCGAAGGCGTTGCCGGTGGAGGTCGGCTCCACGCAGCCCACGATGGAGTAGTCCCTGGCGTCCTCCAGGGAGAAGCCGTCCTCGCGCAGCTCGTCTACTATGAGTTCATCTTTAAAAAACCCAGCCCCCTTGGTTAAGGGGTAGAAAACCAAGCCCCACGGTGGAAAAACCCGGGGG
>CAYPZH010000062.1:2849-13913 GCA_964415205.1 uncultured Actinomycetota bacterium
GCGCGAGGATACCCTGATGCACAGGTTGTTGGCCAGCGCCTTGAGGTTCTCGTGGGCCGCGAGGAACAAGTACGACAGCTCGTTGGTGGCATCGTTCCCATCGCGGTCGAGGCCGCCGATGGTGATGGTATTGGACCCCACGCCCATCTCGCTGGCGGTGTCCTTGCCTATCTCCACCAGCATGATGAGGAAGGTGGCCAGTTTGACGTATAGGTCCTCCACCGCCTCCAGGGCCTCGTCCCGGGTGATGAGCCCGGCCTCCAGGTCGGCGCGGTAGTAGGGATACAGGTACTGGTCCACGCGCCCGAGTGAGAGTATCTCCGCCATGCCGTAGCTGATGCACATGGCCACCTGGGTCATCCACATGCACTGCAGCGCCTCCATGAAGGTGCGGGGGGGCTGTGCGGGCACCCTGCGGCAGCGCTCGGCGATGTCCAGCAGCTCCGTGCGGCGATGTCCCTCCGTTTGCGCGGCCATGGACTCAGCCAGGCGGGCGTAGCGCAGCGAATAGTCGCATACCGCTGCCGCGACCACCTGCACCGCCTGCAGGAAGTCCCGGGAATGCTCGTATTCGGCGTCGTTCGGGTCGAGCTGTTCCATCCTCTCCCGCGCCTTCTCCTCGATGCCCTCGAAGCCCATCTCCAGCACCCGCCGGTGCCCGGGGACCAGGTGCCCCTGGACGTCGAAGACGGTGAGGGCGAGGTTCGGCCTGAGGCCGGAGAGTTCCCTGCCCATGCTGCGCAGCCTGTACGCGCTCTTCAGGCTCCCGCCCATGGTCAGCCTGCCCAGCTTCTCCAGGTTCCTCCACCCCATGCCCCTGACGATGCGACGCACCGCGGCCGGGCTGAAGGCCTGTGGCTCGTAGATGCCCTCCTCCTTCCAGAGGCGGATCTTGCGCTCCCGCGCCGTTCTCCCCCTCCAGTAGGGCAGGATCTCCTGCATGAGCTCGCGGCGCTCCTCGTCCGTTATATAGAAGCGGTGGCGTTCGCGCGAAGTGAGCCGGTCCAGCTCTTGCGCGATGACGGTGTTGAACTCCCCCCGCTCCACCGGGATCACGCCCGCCAGCCTCTTGGCCGTCTTCACGCCCACCAGCAGCTCGTCGTCGTCGATGCGGATAGTCATGTTGCGCAGGGTGTTCTCCAGGGCGCGCGCGGCGCGCATGCAGGGCGGGGCGTCCTCCATCTCTTTCCAGGTCCGTGTATAGAGGCGCGCGCGCTCGATGTCTATCTCGTAGGGGCTCGCGAGCAGCCTCTGCTTGAGCTTGCGCCCCCTCTCCGTGGGCACCCCCCTGGTCATGGTAGCCTGCGTGGTCACCGGTCACCCTCCTGAAAGCAATCGATCGGCAGGTACGTATTCGGCGCTCTTCGCCTCCTCAGACAGCTCGATGCCGAACTCTTTTTCCGTAGTCTCGATAGACGCTCGTCGTCTCCAAGGTAAGAGAGAGATACCTGTTCTTTCCATACTCGAAGTCCTTAACATGTACCTTTTCCGATGTGCTCAATAGAAGGTTGCTCCGTTTGTCGATCGTGTATATGGTATCGAACGTTATCCCTTGTACATAGATATCGTACCAACTGTCTGCGTCCTCGCCGGAATCCGAATAGACATCTTTCAGTTCTTCCTGAGCTGCACGGAGGAAACTCTCTCCCAGCACGAGATGACAGGAGATGGCCAGGTCGTCTTCCCAGAGCAGTTCTATCTCTGACGCGGTTTGTTCAAGCATTTCCATGTAGTCCTCCAGGCTGATCATGGCAGGGATCTGTCCGTTACCGTTAAGGGCCCCGGTCAGCGGGTTGTAGTCGGAATACACCCATTTCCCCGTGTCATCGATCATGTAGATCTTATCGTCGATGATGTAGCCCAGAGTCGTATTATCGTATGCGGACATTATCCATGCTCTGAAGGATCCGTCTTTCCATTCACATTCCACAATGATGTTGTTATCTGGATGTCCGATGATATCCACATCGCGCGATTCGTCCCTGAGCGCATACGTTGTCTTTATCGCACACGATCCCGTTTCGTCCATATTCTCCCTGACGGCTGCGATAGCATCCAGCGCCCTCTGATTGACCTCAGGACCAGCTCCCCGGCAACCGCAAATAGGTATGGAAGAAGTGCATATGATAATCCCGGCGAGGAATACATAGATTGCTCTCATCTGCCCTATCCTTTGCCAGGAAAGCCCGGCATATGCAACCGATAGACGGTCCTGCTTTTCCCTTTCCCATTATAATACCGATGGGGTCAGCCCCTGAAATGTGACATTTAAGCTGGGTACAACAACGGACTTACCTTGCGGTTAAAGCCACGGGGTTCAGGCCTAGGGGTCATGAGAGAACGACCGAACAAACAGGCCGGGGGGCTAGCCCTCCGGCCTGGTGTTTCGCTGGTAGCGGGGGGGAGATTCGAACTCCCGACCTTCGGGTTATGAGCCCGACGAGCTACCTGACTGCTCCACCCCGCGCCGGTTTTCAACTTCTCCATTATACATGTAGTGGCGGGTAATTTGAAATGCGGTGCGCTTCTCGCGGCGTTGGACCGTCCCGCCACACGATGTTCATCGCAACAAAGCAACGCGGGTTCAGTCATCCATGTCGCACGGTCGTGATACCGCCAAGGATAAGAATGCTGGTCGACGTTTTCTGGGCAGGTCCTTGGCATACACGACAAAACTCAGTTGCCGACAGGCAACATACCGCGGTATCCAAAATCAAAGACCTGACCCCATGCGAGGGTTTACCATGGTGTCGATAGAATAAACGGTTGTACGGCTCCCTTGCCGCAAGGGACCGCGGGACAGTCGCAGGAAAGGTGGGACGCTTGAAAGGGCGAAAAGGCGCGATCATAGCGGTAATATTGTCCGTAATCGTCGTCACTGCCCTGGCCGTGCTGGGGCCTTATCTCTACGACCGTCTAAGGCGGGACTCGGCGGAGGCGCGGGAGGAGGGGGCCGGGGAGGCGGAGGAATACAGGCCCCTCACCCACGACGAGCTGCTGGGGGCGCCGCTCTCCTTCGAGACCCCCGCCTACATCCGCATCCCCGCGGTGGGCATAGACGAGGAGGTACGGGAAGGGAGCGATGACGAGGAGGAGATGTACGACATCCTGGCCATGGGCCCCATCCACCTCACCCACACGGGCTATCCTGGCTGGCCGGGCAACTGCGTCATCTCCGGCCACCGCACCACCAAGACCAGGCCCTTTAACCGCCTGGACGAACTCAAGGGCGGGGACGTGGTTTACATCCAGAACCCGCGGGGATTGTATGAATACCGGGTCACCGAGCTCCGCTACATCGACCCCGCGGAGAACGTGACCCTGCAGACTGAGGAAGCCACGCTGACCCTCACCACCTGCGCGCCCGAGGGCGACGCGACCCTTCGCCTGATCGTACGCGCCACGCTGGCCGGATTTACCCCGGTCGAGGAGATGGAGCAGGGCCAGTAGCTCCTGCCCGTCAGCTTGCCTTGATCTCAAGCCTGAGTATCTGGGGTTCTGGGCTGCTGTAACTGATGTCCGCCTCGTGATCCTCGATGTATTCGAACAGCCCCGCGATGCGGCCCACCAGTCTAGGGATGTAGAACGGGTTGGCGATGAACATCTCCAGGTGGCCCTCGCCGCAATCGAGACTCTGCACGTTACCGAAACCCCCCGCGAACAGGTAGCGGGCCGCGGCGCGGTAGGCGCGGTTACGGTTATGGATCTTTATCCCCTGCAGGGCGCGTAGGTGATAGTCCTTGCTCATGCGCAGGATAAGGGGCTCCAGGTCGCGGCCGGTCTTCTGCTCCAGTTCCCTCACCATGCCCACGAAGATATGCCCGGAAGTGAATATGAATCTTCTGTTGTTGTCCCGCCTTTGGATCGTCCCCTCCTCCTCTCTCCATTCCAATTCGGTCAGGGCGCGGGGCAGCCCGCAGGAGTCGCAAGGGTCACCTCTGTATTGCTGGGGCGGAAGCAGCTTGCCCGCCAGCGAGAGCTCCTTTTTCGCCTCCCTCATGATGCGCATCGCTTCGACGTCCCGTTCCCGGGGAGGGTCTTTCCTGCGGAGAAAGATGACGGAGATGATGTAGTCATCGCCGTCTTTCCTCCATGCAAGCTCCGAACCCATCCCCTCCACTATCTCCAGCAGCCCTTTGGTACCCCAGGCGATGGAGATGATGTCGAAGGGTTGCCTGACCCTGATGACCATCAGCTTCCCGCGCCTGTACTCCTCGAGCTGCATGCCTCCGAAGCCGAACAGGGCCAGTTCGTTCACGGTCCGGCCGAACGCGTAGCGCATGGGCAAGTAGCGCACGGCGGCCTTACGCCATCCGTAGAGTATGTTGTCATCGATATAATCCTGCGTCGCCGCGTACTGACCCCGGATCATGAGATCCGGTATGTTAGCGCCCAGGAGCTCTGCCAGCTCTGACCAGATATAGGCGTAGTAGTCGGCTTCGAAGATGACCATGCGCATGGTCGGGTCGCTGCGCGAGAGGATGACCCCGTTGCCGGGCCAGACATACCCTTTGGACAGGCGTAGTGGAAGGCCGCACTTGCCGCACCTTTTCAAGGCCATCTCGCCGCACCACCCTCAGCGCCGGCCGCATCCGCCCTCCCGGTTCAGCCGGGAACGTGCCGGGCCGGCCTGTTGTCCGACCTGTGCCGGGTCACTGCCCCGAGATCGCCGCCATCTGGTCCAGTACCTGGCTCAACTGGTTTATCTTGGCGCCGTAGGTCGCCCAATCGCCGCTGCGCTGGGCGGCCAGGGCTTCATCGTATATCTGGTTCGCCTGCTGGATAAGCTGCGCGAGGTTTGCCTCCGTCCCGGGCTCCGGCTCCGGCTCCGGCTCCGGCTCAGGTTCCGGCCCGGGCTCCGCGCCGAAGATGGCCTCCAGCGTCTCCTTCAGGGTGGGCCTCATCTCGACGCGGTCTCCGTAACCCACAATCACCCGCTTCAGCTGCGGGATAGCCGGGTTGGTGGCCTCGAGGTACAGCGGCTCGACGTAGATCAGGGAATCCTCGATGGGGATGACCAGGGTGTTGCCGCGGATGACCCGTGACCCCGACTGGTTCCATAATGATATCTGGGCCGATATGGTTGGGTTCTGGTCCACCAGCGACTCGAACTGCTGCGTGCCGTTCACCTGCTTTCCCGGCGGGAAGGTGTAGTTGATCAGCGTCCCGTAGCCGGGGAAATCACAGCGCGCCGCCACCCAGTCCACCATGTTGGGCCGGTTGCGCGGGTTGAAGGGGAGCATGAGCACCATCTCCTCCTTCTTCTCGCCGGGCAGTTTGAGGATGAGGTAGTAGGGCGTCACCGGCTGGCTCTGGGTCACGTCGTAGGTCTCGGTGGCGACCTCCCACACGTCCTCCTTCTGGTAGAAGGCCTCCACGTCGTTTATGTGATAGGTCTTGTACATCTCCATCTGCACGCTGAAGAGGTCCTCGGGGTAGCGCAGGTGGCTCTTGATGTCCGCCGGCATCTCCTCCAGGGGGGTAAAGAGACCGGGGAAGATCTTGCCGTAGGTGGACGCTATGGGATCCTCCGGGTCTATGAGGTAATAGGTGAGGGAGCCGTCGTAGGCGTCGATGACCACTTTCACGGAGTTGCGGATGTAGTTGATGCGCTTTTCCTCGAGGTCGAGGAACTCCGAGTATGGATAGAGGTCGGTGGTGGTATAGGCGTCCAGGACCCACTTCTGCCGGCCGTCATCGGTTATGACCAGGTACGGGTCCCGGTCGAAGGTAAGGAAGGGGGCGACCTCCCCCGCCCTGTCCTTTATGTTGCGGCGGAACATGAGACGCGACTCGCTATTGATGTAACCGCTGAAGAACAAGGTGATGTCGGTGTTGCGGATGGAGAAGGCAAGGCGCTTGAGGAAGTTGGAGACGGGTATGCCGCCCTCGCCCTCGTAATACGGTTCCACCAGCTTGTTAGCGTCCTCGAGGGGATAGTCTATCTCCTCCGCCCCGCTGCGCACCACCACGTAATCCTGGGTCATCTCCCCGTAGTAGATCTCCGGGCGCTCGATCTTCACGCCCAGACCAGCCTCGGACACGGGCGGGATATTATTGATGAGGAATATTGGGTCGCCTTCCGCGTTCAAAGCGTTGGTGGGGGCCATGACCATGCCGTATCCGTGGGTGAATGAGAGGTGGATGTTCTGCCAGGTCTTTGCGTCCTCGCGCAGTTGTTCGATGACCAGTTCTCGGCCGCCCACCATCATCTGCGTATAGACGTCGTCGAAGACGGTGTAGCGATCCACGTCAGCATCGCTGAAATCGTAGAGCTGGCGCAGCTCCTGGCGCTGGACGAAGACCTGCACCATCTGGCGCGGGTCCCACAGCCGCACGTTATCTATGGTGGCCGCGTTGGCCGAGATATCTTCGTAGGTCAGGTCGAGGTTGGCGGGGAATTCCTTGACCTCCACCGTTGCGCCCTCGCCCTCGTTCTGGATGCGGTAGGCATCCTGGGTGGACTCGATGTTGTAGCCGATATACTCGCTTTCCCGCGTCAGTTCCTTGGGCTTGACCACGTAGTTCTGGATGATGGCGGGATAAAGGGCGCCGGCCAGCAGGGCGACCACGACGATGCCGGCGATGCCGGCCACGGGGAGCTTCCACCCCTTGTATCGTATGTTGAGGATAAAAAGCCCCGCGCAGATGAAACAGGCGACGATCAATATCCAGTAAGCCGGGATCTGGGCGTGCACGTCCGTATAGCTGGCCCCGGTGACGGTGCCCCGAGGCGAGTACAGCAGCCCCAGCATATCCAGGCGGAAGCGCCAGGCCTGAACCAGCAGTATCACCCCGGCCAGCACCGAGAGGTGCACCTTGACATGGGTGGCGAAACGCTGTCCCTTGTCGGCGCCGAAGTTGATCGCACCGTAGAGAAAATGTATGGCCGCGGTGACGATGAGGATCATGACCAGCGAGGTGAAGAGCCATCCGCTGAAGTAGCGCAGGAACGGGAACTCGAAGACATAGTATCCGATGTCCTTGCCGAAGATGGGGTCGACCTTGCCGAAAGCGGTGTGATTAAAGAACTTGAGCACGTTCTCCCACTGCCCGGCCGAGGTCCAACCGACGACGAACGATACGAGGATCGAGCCTGCCAGCAGACCGCGTCCCAGCCACTTTCCCGCCTTCTCGCGGAAGTTCGCCAGGGACTCCTCTACGTTACTGAGGTCTCCGGCCGGTCTCTCATAACGTGGGGTGAAACGCTTCGCAAGCCATACGTTGCCGTAGAGGATGACGAAGAATAGCAGCCCGAAGGCGAAGAAGAGCCATATCTGGGTGACTATCCTCTTCCAGAAGACCGAGCTGTACCCCACTTCGTTATACCACAGGACATCGGTGTAGAAAGTGGAGAGCCAGGAGGCGGCGAGGACTATGACGGCGATGACGACGATCACGATGCCCACGATCCACTTGGTGCGGGGCTTTATCTTGCCCCATCTCTCCTTGAAACCATCTCCGGAGCCCTTATTGTCTTTGCGGCGGAATATGGAGGGCAGTTCGAGCCCGTCTTTGCCCCCTCCCCTGAAAAGGGATTCCCACGGGAACTTGTCTTCTGGCACGTCTTCACCCTCCTTCAAGCCACGGGAAGGGCGCGGGTCGGGGCCGCTGCCTCGAGGCGCGGCCCTGAAGGCCGTTCGCCCTGCCCTGCACCTCTTTTCTTTCTGCTACCAAATCTTTCTACTATCAAAGCAGAAGCGGGGGCAGCTTGAAAACCCCCTCGCCTCCGCGGCGGTTTCCGGCACTGCCAGGGGCGGGGCGTCTCAGCCCAGCCCGGCCAGCTTCTTATATGACTCCACGATCGCCGGGAGCACCTCTCCCGCCAGGCCCAGGCAGAGGAGGTCAGCGCGGCTGTCGCAGTAGGTCGACACGGTGTTGACGAAGATGAGCCGCCCTTTCCTGCGCTTGGTGTAATCGGGCAGGGCGGCGGCGGGATAGACCTCGAGGCTGCATCCCACCACCAGCATGAGGTCGGACGTGGAGGCAAGCTCCGCGGCGCGGGAGAGCACGCGGGAGTCCAGCGGCTCCCCGAAGAACACCACGTCGGGCTTGATGGCGGTGTTGTCGTGCGGGCAGCAGGCCACCTGTTCGCCGCCGCGGCTCAGCTCTTTCATCTCCTCCAGGGTGAAAACGCACTGGCATCTCGTGCAGTGCCCGGTGCGGTGGGTGCCGTGGAGCTCGAGGACGTCGCTGGAGCCCGCCCTCTGGTGCAGGTGGTCGATGTTCTGGGTTATCACCGCCCGCATCTTCCCCAGGCGCTCCAGCTCCGCCAGGGCTTTATGCGCCGGGTTTGGCTCGGCGTTCTCAAGCAGGGGGTTGAGCTCCTTGGCCATCTCCCAGAAGCGCTCAGGATGGTTGACGAAGGCCTCGTAGGTACCGTATAGCATGGGGTCGTACTTGGTCCACAGGCCGCCGGGGGAACGGAAATCCGGGATGCCGGATTCCACGGATATGCCGGCGCCGGTCAGCGCCACCACCTGGACCGACTCCAGGATCATCTGCGCAGCGCGCTCGATGCAGACCTCATCCACCTCTATCTCACCTGCCGAAATGCCTCGCGCCGGCTTGTACCGCCATGCTCACACCATGAGATTATAGCACGCTTAGCCCGGCTGGCTTTTTGAGCTCAAGGCCCGAAAGCGGGCATCCCCCGTGGATATCGCACACGGCGGTCCATGGGAAGCAAGGAGCATCGTGGAATGAGGACGACGAGCGCGCCGCGCCGGTATGAGCCCGCGCGCAGGCAGCCAAAGAGATATGACGCGGGAAGGGAAAACGGCGAAAAAGCGGGGCGGCCGCCCGGCCGCCCGCATGTTCTATTTTGCTTTCCCGGCTACTGCTGTGCGGCTCCGGGAAGGGCAAAGGACTTGATGACCATCATATCCGTGGCCGTCTCGTAAAGCGGGCCGATTTCGTTCGGGAGGCTGCTTGCTTGCGCAACGAAACCGATGTCCTTGACGAACCACCCATACATAATCTCGCTGTAACGTTCTCCGTTGGGCGGAGAAGTCAGGTTGGCCTTCATCAGCAGGGCATCATAGGTCCCCGAGGGCACGGTCACTTGTCCCTCTGCAACGACTTCTATGGCTCCCGAGCCGGTAACGTTGTGCATACCGGCTCCCTCCTCATAATATGCATCCTGCGAGCCGGTCACGCCCACGCTGAGGGGGAAGGTCACTAAAGTCCTGGCCACCGGCGTCTTCTTGTCGCTCGGGCTGTAGTATCGAACAATCTCGTTGATCGACTTCTCTTCCCCAGTGGGGAACAACTGCATGGTATAGCCCCACTCCATCCACTTCTTCTGAGTCGCGTCGTTGGTGCGGTAGTAAGTCCCCCATATCCTGTGCCCGCCCGACCCGATGAGCATGTAGCGCACCGCGTAGGTCGCCTGGGGGAACTGGGCCGCCTCGGGCGCCTCGTTGATGCCTATGACCTCCTCGATGTATTGGAAGGGAGTGGTCATGGAGAAGTACCAGGGTCCCTTGAGGTCAAAGTATACCGGGTTCATGTCGCTCAAGGCATCGACGGTCTTGTAGTACGAGGAAGAGTAGTTGATGGTGCCGGAGTACCGGGTGGAATAGAGATAGGCGTCATCCCAGTACCCGAGCATGCTGGTCCCGAAGATGTTGCCATGTCTGTCGTTGAGAGAATCGTTAGTGTAGTACACCGTCTTCGTGCCCACCTGGGGCTCCCAGTAGTCGATGACCAGGCTTTCCTCCTTGACGGTCTGCCCCGTCTGCGCCGGCTGCTGGGTCGTCTCCGCGGGCTGCTCCGTACCCGCCGGCTGCTCCGTGGGTTGTTCCTGCGCCCATACCGTCATCCCCAGGACAAGGAAAACACTTCCCGCCAGGAGCAGGGTACACAAGACCGCCACAAGGCGGAGCCAGCCCTTGCTCAGGTTCTTTTTTTCCACTCTGACCGCACCCCCTTCATATCCCGCCTGTTGTCTCCGTACGAGACGGCGGTGTTCATCCTCTCTTTCCTCCGCCTCCACCTTGCAGGCGAACCGCCTCCAGGCGGGTCATAGCCCCCCGAGGCCGCTTGCCGACATGTAATAATATGTTAATCCCCACCTGGGATTATGTCTATCTTCCAAGTAATTCTTCGGCTCGCGGCGGCGCAATCTGTAGGATATTTCGCATTTACAGGTGAACAAGCAACCTTGTGCGCGCGGTGCGCGCGCGGCCCGCGGGACGGCCCCCGGGCGGCCGGAGGTAACAGGGAGGTCCCGGCCCCAGGAGAAGACGGCCTCGCGGCGTGAAGTGAAGCGACGTAAGGTAATGGGCCTCCATGATACGATAATATAGTCAGGTACGGGAGGGGAGACCGCGAGGGGGCCCGATGCAGGGTAGGATACTCTTCATAGACGACGAGCCCGAGATCCTCAAGGCGGTGAAGTTCTACCTCGAGGACGAGGACTTCGAGGTGCACATCGCCGAGGAGGGCAACCAGGCCATCGAGCTGGCGGAGACCGTGCAGCCCGACCTGATCATCCTCGACGTCATGATGCCGGATATGGACGGCATCCAGGTGTGCCGCCACCTGCGTTCGCGCACCCGCACCCGCCTCATCCCCATCATCTTCCTCAGCGCGCGCGAGTCGGTGGAGGACAAGATCATGGGCCTCGAGGCCGGGGGCGTCGATTACATCACCAAGCCCTTCAGCAACCAGGAGCTCATGGCGAGGATAAAGGCCCACATCCGCAGCAGCAGGGAGGACCTCTCGTCGCATCCCGTGACCGGGCTGCCCGGCGCCCCTTCCATCGAGAGGGAGGTTAACCGGCGCCTGCAGGGGGGAGAGATCTTCACTGCCGTCTTCGCGGGCATCGAGCACTTACGCGAATACCGCGAGGCCTACGGGATAAGCCGGGGGGACAGGCTGCTCCTCTTCGTCTCCCGCCTGCTGGAGGATGCGGCCAAGGGGTGCGGGGACAAGGGCTTCCTCGGTCAACCCTCCAACGACGAGTTCTTTTTCATCTGCCCCTGCGAGGGCGCGCGGTCCGTGTGCGAGGAGATCATCGGGCGCTTCGAGGATGAGGTCAAGGAGCACTATCTCGAGCAC
>CAYPZH010000063.1:0-9056 GCA_964415205.1 uncultured Actinomycetota bacterium
TTGATGCCTCACGCAGGGTGAATGAACCCGCCTCCGTCGAGTTCCATCTGCTTCCGTCCGGGTAAGGTCATTAAGGTCAAGGCAATCCCTAAGGCCCGTAGGCGATGAATTGACAGCTCGGCGAGTAAGTGTACATGCGTGGCTTGACCGAGTTCAGGGTCTCTGAGAGCTCTACGGCTATGGGATGGGACGAGCCCAGGGTCACCTCAGCGTCGGAGGAGCTGCGGGTCGTGGCGCTCTGCACGACGTTCATATCAACCCCTTGAGCTTGCGGGTGCTGAGGCGTAGAGATAAGAACTCCAATTCTCTCGGCTTTCTGAGTGGGCTTCATGGGGAGCTTGCGACCCCGCAGGCTGCAGACGAGCTCCCCGTCCTCTTTGACATCGCAGGTCAACCAGTCATCGCTCTCGCTGAAATCTATGGCGGCGTGGAACACGGGAAATAGAAAGTATTCCCTGCAGATACGCACCGCGGCCTCCGAAGTCGGCCCCCTGTGCATAAGGAAATTATAGATCTCCCCCGAGGAACGCGATTTCAGGAGATTGTACAGCGGCAGCTTGGGGAAACGTGGTGAATTGAGCGGTATCACAACGGAGAAGTCGTTATAAGGACCTGCATCCGTGTCGCGGTATTCATAGGCAGTCAATGAAACCAGCCCCGTTCCCGGCAAAAACTGGGCTGGGGATAGATCCTCGCTCGTAAGCAGCTTGCACAAGCTTTTCACCGGCGCGGGGAGGTATATCGAGAAGATACGTGCATCCCTGAAGAAGAAAGGCAGTTTGAAACCGACATCCCCGATGCTCTTGTCCGTTTGTTGCACGCCTGAAAAAATATCGACCGCCATGGTGATTCCTCCTTGGCTTCTCGCTCATATACAAACGCATAACGACTCAACGTCATACTGAATTGATGTGATAGTTCCGGTTGTAGTAACCCTCATCGAGTCTATACCCACTAAAAGATGTTGTTAAACTGGTGCAAGGACTGCAGGACAGGGTGCTTACATATCAACAAACCTATTTCATAGAAAGCTCACCTAGCTCGAAAGGCGCTGAGCTTCAGTCCAGTCTCCGAGCGCCCGCAGCCGGGTGCGCGGCGATGAAGAGCGGCTCGCGAGAGGCGGCTTCGCGGTAGAGGCCGGGGACCTTATCAAGGTAAGCAGGTAGGGACCCGTCGCGGATAAGGGCGATTACGCAGCCGCCGAAGCCCGCTCCGGTCATGCGGCACCCCCACACCCCCGGTTGCCGCAGGGATATCTCCCGCAGGCGGTCGAGCTCCGGCGAAGAAGCCTGAAAAAGGTCGCGCAGGGAAGCGTGGGACTCGTTCATCAGCCGGCCCAGGCTCTCCGCGTCACCCTCCTCCAGGCACTGCGCCGCTTCCCTCACGCGCCGGTTCTCGCGCAGGACGTGCTCGGCGCGCATGCGCGGCACCGGGGGCAGGTGGCCGGCGACCTCCTCGAACTCCTCCAGGGTGACCTGGCTGAGGTCGTCCCTGGCCCCGATCCTGGCGGAGATGAAGGCCAGGGCTTCCTCGCATTCACGCCTCCGCAGGTTGTAGGGGGAGCCCAGCAGTGGACGAGTGACGCCGGTGTGCCCGATGAGCAGGGTGGCGCCGGGGAGGTTGAAGGTGATATGGTCGTACCTGAGCGTACGGCTGTCCATCAGCATGAGGTGCCCCTCCCGGGACAGTGACACCGCGAACTTGTCCATCATCCCACATTCCATGCCGACGAACTCGTTCTCGGCGCGCCAGCCGGTGCGGGCGGCCTCCTCGCCCGTGAGGTCGATGCCTAGGCTGGACGCGGACAGGGCGGCGGCCACCTCCAGGGAGGCGGAAGAGGAGAGGCCGGCGCCCACGGGGAGGTCGCCGAAGAACAGGGCGTCGAAGGGAGGGGCCGCCCCGTGGGTCTGCGCGAGGACGAAAAAGACGCCGCGCACGTAATCCGCCCAGTCCCCGCGCCGGGTTATCTCCCGCGGGTCGAACTCCGCGTAGCCCGCGGTGGCGACGGAGTAGAGGCGGGCGGGAAACCGTTCCCTTGGCCGGATGAGCACGTAGGTGCCTTCCGCCGTGGCCAGGGGGAGCACGAGGCCGCCGTTGTAGTCGGTGTGGTCGCCGATGAGGTTGACGCGCCCGGGCGCGAAATAGAGGTCGGGCTGACCTCCTTCCCCGAAACGCTCGGCGAACTCCCGGCGCCGCTTCGTTATCTCGGCCGTCGGCATCAGGCCTGCCATCCATAACGCGCGCGGCGGCGCGCGTCGCGGGAGAGACGCGGCGGTCTCACCGGCCCTCCCCCCTTGCCTTCCGCGCCCTCTCGACCGCCGACCGCATCTCCGCCGCCTTCTCTTCGGGGACGGTGGTGTTGATGTGGGCCCAGGCACCGGTCTCGGAGGAGGCGCTGTATTTGAGCTTGTCGCGGTCGCGCATGGGAGGGTAGAACTCGATGTGGAAGTGATAGTGCGGGTATTCGCCCCCGTCCGTCGGGTCCTGGTGCATGCACATCATGTAAGGGAAGGCGAAGCCGAAGAGGTCGTCGTATCCCCCGGTCACGCATCTCAGCGCCTGCGCGAGGCCCCGCTTCTCCGCCTCACTCATCTGCGGCAGAGAGCCGAGGTGGCGGTCCGGCGCCACGATGACGTCGTAGCCGTACTGGGCGAAGGAGGGCACGAAGGCGGTGAGACCGTCCCCGCGGTATACCAGCCGGGCCTTCTCCTCCCGCTCGCGTTCCAGCAGGGCGCACAGTAGACAGCTGCCCGTTTTCTCCCGGTGCTCCCGGAAGGAATCCAGCTCCGTCCTGATGCGCAGGGGGACAAAAGGGTAGGCGTAGATCTGGCCGTGGGGGTGGTGGATGGTGACGCCCACCGCCTCTCCGCGGTTCTCGAATATGAAGACATACTCGATCCCGGGGATGCTTCCCAGCTCGCGGTAGCGGCCCTCCCAGTGCTCGACCAGCCTGGTGACGTGGTCGAGGGGCAGCTCGGGAAGGGTGACGTCGTGTTCGGGGGAGTAGAGGGTCACCTCGCACTTGCCGAAGCTGGGGCGCACCGGCAGCAGGTCGTCTCCCGCGATTTCCGGCGGCGGGGGGTCTAGCACCAGGGAGGGAAAGTCGTTGTCGTAGGCGAGGATGTCGTAGGTGTCCGGGACCTTACCCGAGCCCGGACAGAAGGGGCACTGTTCCTGCGGTAGCAGGGGCCTCTCCTGGCGGCGCGAGGCCACCATGACCCAGGTGCTCAGAAACGGGTCCCACCTCAGCTCCATCCCGTTCGACCTCCAGGCCAGCTCAACGCAGACACGGACACCTTGATTATAAGGGGTCAGGTCCCCGTTGACTCACGCAAAAATGTACACGAAACATTTTTCGGTGATTCAGACGGGCAAGTATTCATGATTGTTGCTTTCCGTCAGGGATTCAGCCGGGTTTGTTGTGGCATAGTCCGCATCCAGCCGGGCGGAAGCCCCGCCCTTCTCAACAGTCCGGGCGCGGTGTAAGACATGGCCTCCCACCGGCGATGACGGTCTGTAAATGCCGAATAATACAGAAACGGATACGTGCATGATGTCCTTCTCGGGCGGGAAGCCTTCCTACAGCCGGACCGGCAGGCGCTTCTCCAACCGCATGGTCCTCCCGCGCCAGGGGGCGAGGTAGGCGAGCACCTCAACTCCGGCGGCGGCGGCGCGGCGCAGGGTGGAGGCGAAGAGCGGGTCGGTGGCCTCGTGCGGCGAGAAGACCTCGCCGCCGGGGTGCTTGACCGCGATCACCAGGCAGGCTCGGTAGCCCTCGCCCACCGCCTTGACCAGTTCCTCCAGGTGGCGCGAGCCCCTGAGGGTGGGGGCGTCGGGAAAGAGCGCCGTCCCATCCACGACCAGCGTGCATCCCTTTACCTCCACCAGGCAGGGAGGGCCGCCGCATTCCAGGAGGAAATCGAGCCTGCTCGTGCCATAGCTGTATTCGCCATGGACGACGCACTCCGCGGGGAACTCCTCCAGGCGGCCTTCCCTCACCGCCTCGGCGAAGAGCCGGTTGGAGAGGTGGGAATCTATGTTCACCCAGCCCTGCGGGCACTTTACCCCGATCAAGTCCCAGGCGGTACGGCGGCCGGGAGCCGGGGCCGGCCTCAGCCGCACCCTGGCGCCCGGGACCAGCAGCTCCTTGAGCCGCCCGGGATCGGGCACGTGGGCCTCCGCGCTCTCTCCGTCAACTTCCACCAGGGCCAGGAAGCGGTTGGGCCGCTCCCGGAAGACCGCCTCCCTGCATGTGCCCGTGTCCATGGCCCCGGGTCGCTCAGCCGTTCCACGAGTCGCAGCAGAGCATGCCCGTGAGGAGCCAAGCCGCGTAGCGGGGGTTCTGCGCCGTGAAATCGTGTCCCATGCCCGGCAGGAAGACCGTGCGCGCGAAGGGGATGCGCCCCTCCAGCAAGCGCGCGTTGGCGGGAGGCACGATGCTGTCCAGTTCCCCGTGGAGTATCCAGGTAGGGACGGATATGCCCGGGAGCCTGTCCCAGGACGAGAAGGCGGCCACCGCCTCCGCCTGCAGGCGCACTACCTCCGGGGCGGTGGGAAGGACCTCGGCCCGCTCCAGGTAGGCGGCCACGGCGTCCGGGTTTTCCCGCACGAAGGCTGGGGTGAACACCGCCTCCAGCCAGTCCCTGCCCACTTCCCCCGCGGTGCTCGCATCGGCGCGTGCCAGCAGGATCTTTATCACCTCGGGTGCTGGCGCTACCGTCCTCTCGCCCCCGCAGTTCGTGGCTCCCAGCACCAGGACGGAAGTCAGCCCGGGGTGGCGCAGGGCTATCTCCTGGGCCACCATGCCCCCCATGGACAGCCCGAAGACGCGGGCATTCTCGATGCCCAGGCTGGAGAGGAGGGCGGCGGCATCGTCCGCCAGCCGCGCAATCGTGTAATCCCCTTCCCGGTGCGAGCTCCAGCCGGTGCCGCGGTGGTCGTAGAGGACGAGGGTGAAACGCTCTCGCAGGGCCTGCAAGAATTCGGGTTCCCACCATCCCAGGTGTGAACCGTAACCCCGGATGAGGAGCAGGGGCTCTCCGGAGCCGGCCACCTCACAGTAGAGCTCGCCCCCGGGGACCTCGATGAGAGCCATACCCACGCTCCTCTACTTCCCGGTGGCGGCGGCGATCATGGCCTGAACGTTCTCCACCTTGGCATCGATGGGGATGTCGCAGCCGGAGTGGAGGATGAAGCCGGTGGGGCCCAGGCCCTCCACGAGCTTGCGGCTGTAGTCGTAGACCTCGTCGGGGGTCCCGTGCGAGAGCAGGACGGGGGACACGTCCCCCATGATGCACATGGTATCACCCAGGACCTCCTTGGCCTTGAAGATGTCGGTGGAGCCGTCGAAGGACATGACGCACTTTCCCGCCGGGAGCGACTTGAACATGTCCAGGTCGCGGGTCCAGTCCGAGTCGAGATGGAAGATGACGATGGTGCCGGAGTCGATCACTTCGTAGGCGAGTTTTTCCAGGTAGGGCCAGACGAAGCGCTCCCACATGGGGCGGGAGAGCATCTCCGAAGCGGAACGCCAGCCGCCGATCCACATGGCCGGGAACCCGAACTGCTTGTTGGCATTGACGATCATGGGCGCTATGTCGGGGAGGGCTGCGTCCATGGCCGCCTGCACCCTGTCGGGCATGCGGTAGAGGTCCAACACGAACTGGGCCAGGGTGCGAGCGCCGCAGAACATCTCATACGGTGTGGTGATGATCCCCATGACCAGGACCGGCGCGTCGTGCTCGGCCCACAGCCCGATGGCCTGGGGCGCGAAAGAGATGAAGCCGCCCAGGGCCTGCCCGAAGTCCAGCCCCACTTTTTCCTCCAGGAAGGGGACCATGAAAGCGTTCCAACCCGTGGCGATGATGCGGTCGTAATCCTCGGTGGTCATGAGCTCCCTCTCCTGCACCTGCCAGGCCTCGTCGTAGGCAAGCTCGCGCCCGGGGACGTAGACCCTGGAGAGCCAGGCCAGGCTGAGCATGTCCGGGATGTAGGTGGCGTACTCCATGGCGTCGGCGCCGCCCACCCTGTCCCAGGCCTGGATCATCATCTCCGTGGCCGTCGGCATGTCCTTGACGTAGTCGCCCATCCGCGCCCCGATAGCCCCGGCTGCGAACCCGGAGTATTCCAGGACCACCGGCGTGCGGTCGGCCTTCTCCAGTGCGATGGTCTTGAATACGCGCTGCCTGCGCTCCTCCAGCAGGGAAGTCTCGTTCACCGCGCCCTCCTTTCCGCGTTACGCGGCCCCTTCATGTCAGGGCTATATACATTTTTAGGACCTTAGAGTGCCTTCTCCCTGAGTCGGGCGGTTCAAGATGCGTGTTCCGGCCCCGATCCCGCGACATCTATGGTGAAGTCCCCCCGGCAATGCCCGGTCTGGTGCATGATGCATCTCTCTATCTTCGGCTCCACCGTATAGGGGATGCCCGAGACCTCGAACCAGCACTCGATGCGGTACATCACCCCGCACACGTATTCTTCTATGGCCCCCATCTGCCGCATCGCCTGGTAGGCGAAGCATTCGCCGTCCTTCCACTCCCAGTGGAACACGTCGGGAGGCACGAAGGTGAAGCTCGCCCGGGAGAAGACCGAGCGCGGCAGGGTCATCTCCAGGGCATCGCGTATGAAGTCCTGCAGCCCCTCGAAGGTGCGCAGGTCCTCCTCCTCCACCTGCAGCACCTTCCTCGCCCTGGCCATCTCGATGGCGGCGAGGGACTTTATCGCCTGCCGGTTGATGCGGTTGGCCTTCTCCATACCGGAGTCGAGGAAGGTGTGGTAGAACCACATGCCGTCGTGGGTGAGCCAACCCTTGCCCAGCAGGTCCTTGATCTCCTCCCACGGTACTTCCGCCAGCCTGCGCATGGCCACACTCCTCTCGCCGTGCCTGCCTCACTATTCTACCCTGCAGGCAAGGGATTGACTCACTCTCAGGCGAGATATCACCTGGTGCTTCAGAGAGAGGAAGCAGTTGTTATACGCAATGCTGTGGGGGAAAAGGGCGTGAGAGGCTGTTTTTCCATCTCGGCTGCCCGGTCCGGCGCCGCCGCGCGTCCGCCCCGGCGCGGGGTCAGGCGCGGGGCAGGGTGAAACGGAAGACCGAGCCGCCGCCCTCTCGCGGCTCGTACCACAGCCTGCCGCCGTGCGCTGCGACGATCTGCCTGGCCAGGTACAGTCCCAGCCCCAGCCCCGGGGTAGAGTGGTGATGGGCCTCCTCCACCTGGTAGAAACGCCGGAAGAGCTTGTCGCGGTGCTCCGGGGGGACGCCGATCCCCCGGTCCAGCACCGAGACCGTGACCTCCTGCTCGGAACCCTCGATCGCGACCTCCACGGCACCGCCATCGGGGGAGTACTTCACCGCGTTATCCAGCAGTATGACCAGGAGGTCGTGGATCCTCTCGGGGTCCACCTCGCATTCCATGGCCTCTCCCGTGGGCTCGATTCCGAACTCCCGCCCCTGGACCTTGAACCTCATCTCGCGCAGGACGCCCTCCGCCAGCGCCACGACGTCCACGGGGCGTTTGGTTATCTGGAAACGCTCCCTCTCCATCAGGGAGATATCGATCAGCCCCATGACCATGCGGCTGATCCTCTCCGCAGCGTGCTTTATAGATTCCACGACCTCTTTCCTCGTCGGCTCGTCCATGTCAGAGCCGTGTTCCCCCAGCGTCTCGGTGAAGCCGCTCAGGAGCGCCACGGGGTGGCGCAGTTCGTGGGAGGCTATGTCCACGAAGTCCCTCAGGCTCTCCTCAAAAGCGTAGCGTTCCTCCTCGATGGCTATTGCCCGGCTGAGCATGGACATTGTATCCATCTCGACCCGGGAAAAAGTCCTCTCATCCGCGTACAGCATATTGAAGCAACCGACGCTTTCTCCCCGCAAGGTCACGGGATGAAAGAGGCAGGAGCGGAAACCGTGCTGCCGCACGTCCGGGTCACCAGCGAAGACGCGGTCCTCCACGTCTCCGGTTGTGACCGGGCCCTTGACCCCGCGGGAGAGGAGTTGGTAGCAGAGGTAGTCCTCGGCCTCCTCCAAGAACGTGAACCCGTCCTCGGCCCGCAGGGAGGAGAAGGCATAGAACTCCCCCTTCTCCAGCCTGCCGTATCTCACCATGTCCGCCGCGAGTATATCCTTGCCGGTGAGCGCCAGCAGACGTATGTTCTCGAGGGGGTCCGGCCCCAGGCTTAGAAAGCACTTGTTGAGCTTGCGCAGCCTGTCCTCGGCGAGCCTGCGTTCGGTCACGTCCCTGGTGATGCTGAGGAACCCCACCGGCTCCCCCCGGGCGTTCTTCAACAGGCGGGAATTGCTCTCGCTGATGAAACGTGAACCGTCCATCCTGATGGAGGTGAACTCGATCGGCTCCGCGAGGATGTCGACCTGCTCCTGCATGGGGATCTGCGCCCGCGAAAACTCCGCCGCCTCCATGAAGTCGAAGCATTTCCTGCCCACCATATCGCTCTCGTCCTTGCACCTGAAGAGATTGAGCCCGGAGCGGTTGACCATCAATATCGTCCCCTCCAGGTCGACTATTATTATGCAGTCCGGGGAAGTCTCCACCACGGAACGGTAGAGCTCCTCGCTCTCCCGCAGGGCTTCCTGCGCTCGTTTGCGCTCGGAGATGTCCCTGGTGATGCCGGTGAAACCTATGGGCTCTCCCGCCGTGTTCAAGGTAAGGGATACGGTGATCTCTCCATGGAAGCGGGTGCCGTCCTTGCGCACCAGCACATATTCATCCGTTCTCGTCATGCCCACCTCGGGCCTGGTGTGCATGGAAGCGAGCGCCTTGCTGTGCTCCTCTGGCGCGATAAGGTCGAGCACGCTCTTCCCCAGCATCTCCTCCTCGCTTCCGTACCCGAAAAGGTCCACGCCGGACTGGTTGACCATGAGAATGGAGGTGTAGAGGTCGGTGAGGATGATGGGATCCGGGGACGTCTCCACCAGGATGCGGTAACGCTCCTCGCTCTCGCGCAGGGCCTGCTCCGATTTTTTGGGGGGGTTTTTGGCGGGGGGTTTTTGTTTTTGCCCCCCCCCCGGGGAATGGACGGGGGTGTGGGCCCCCGGG
>CAYPZH010000063.1:9066-9952 GCA_964415205.1 uncultured Actinomycetota bacterium
GTTGGTCGCCCAGGCTTCATGATAGTGGTACGAGCCGTCTTTGTGCATGTAGCGCACCGTGACGGACCTCACCTTTCCCGGGTTATGCAGTACGTCCTCCAGGGCTTCCCTGGCTTGCTCCAAGTCCTCGGGGTGGACCTTGTCCAGTATGCTCTTGCCGTAGGTTTCCTCGCGCGTGTAACCGGTGATACGCCCGGCGGATGGGCTTCCCCAAATCAGCTTGAAATCGGCATCGATGATGTCCACCATATCCGCCGCGTTTCTGAACAGGGAGCGGTAGTGCCTGTCGCTGCGGCGCAGCTCCTGCGTGGCCTTCTCCAGCTCCCGAGTGCGCTCATCCACCAGTTCCTCAAGGCGGCCACGGTAGACGGCAAGCTCCTCCTCCGCACGCTCGCGCTTGCTGATATCGGACAGGATACCGGCTATGCCCACCATCCTTCCCTCGCGTAAAAGGGGCCTGCCCGAGATGCTTATGTACACCGTATCCCCGTACTTGTCCAGCAACCTGTATTCGTACTGTTCCAGCTCCCCGGCCAGGAAGCGCTCGAGGTTGGCCATGGCTGTAAGCAGGTCGTCGGGGTGGATAAAGTGGGTGAAAGGCTGGCCGACGATCTCCTGCGGGCTGTAACCGGTGATGCGCTCGACAGCGGGGCTGATGTAGGTGAAGCGTCCCAGGTTATCGAGGTTGAAGACCGCGTCGTTGAGGTTCTCGACCAGCTCGCGGTACCGCCGCTGTGATTCCAGCAGCTCTTCCTGCGCCCTCTTTCGCCTGGTGTTGTCGCGGCAGAAGGTTATGTAATAGGTCCGCTCCTTCACGCGTGCGGAGAAGATAGACACTTCTACCTGGAGCTCGGTGCCGTCCGCCTTCACCGCCGGGAACTCCCTC
>CAYPZH010000063.1:9962-13762 GCA_964415205.1 uncultured Actinomycetota bacterium
GTTCCCAGCATGTCTTCCATGCCCGTGGCGACGTGGGCGGCAAAAGATGCCGTGGCGCTGCCGCGAGAGCGCTCTGGGATGAGCGTCTCGTGAAGTCTGCTGCCGAGCAAGTCCTCCGCTTTCCGCCCGAACAGGTCCACCCCCGCGCGGTTGACATATATCACGTCACCGCTCTCGTCCAGGACGAGGATGGCGTCGTTGGCAGCCTCTGCCATGGAGCGGAAGAGTTCCTCCGGGAAGCCGCGCTCTTCTACTTGCCCTGCATGGGCACTCTCGTCAGGTCCTGGCTCCGCGTTCCGCCGCCGTCCGGTCCGGCCTTTTCGTTCCCTGCTCGCCCCCCTGCCTGTCTTACCTGTCACGCCATTCCTCCGGGTCTTCGAGATCATCGCGCGTCTTAGTGGGGAAAGAAGGCTCTTAAACAATATATTACTCCCCATTTTGCGGTTGTCTATTTCTTCCTCCCGCTTCCGGGTAGGGGTACCGGGCGGGCCTACCTACCTTTCCTCGCCCACTGTCTGCCGGCGGTGCATGCGCTCCAGAAAAGCGCTGGCGGGGATGAGCAGGAGGTATAGATAGCGGGAGGCGGAGACGTCCAGGAAGGCGACGGCCATGGACAGGCAGAACACGATGGCCATACTCAGGTAGACGAGCAGGAGGTGTCTGCGCAGCGCAGGGTCCACGGAGTCGTCAACCAGGCCTTTTCGGTAGCTCGCATACCACCACAGCAGGCTCATGGAGAGGGCGACCGCGGCCATGTTGATGTCGTAGAAGACCGCGGGCAGCACGCTGTCTTGGTACTCGCTCATTAGGTCGGTGGAGAAGGGAAGCAGCACGATACACATCAACAGCAGGAGGTTTATCCACAGCAGGCCGGGACTTGTGCGCTGCATGAACCTGAACATGCCGTGATGGTTTATCCAGAAAGCGCCGATGATGAAGAAGCTCACGACGAAGCCCATGAACTTGGGCCAAAGGTCCGCGAGTTCTTGTGCGAGCCGGTCGATATCGGAGACCTCGGGAACCACGATGGTCAATATGAGTAGGGTTATGGCCACGGCGAAAACGGCGTCGCTGAAACCGTTGACGCGCTCGACCCCGGTGCTGTCACCCCTTCCGGCTTCGCCGCCCACGCGCTCCCTCTCTTTCATTTTGACCGCATCACCCCCGGAGGCCTTCGCCGCCCGGATGACTTCCTCTACTGATTTCGGCGTATTCGCTCCTTACCCCTGCCGGGGCGCCACTCCCTAGCGTCTTCATCCGACCCTGACCGCCCCCCTTCCCCCGCGTGGCGGCGGTGGTTGTGACGGAGACGCTGACCGCCGCGTGGGGGTAGCGTGGGGCCGGGGCGAGTGCCGGCCCGGATTTGGTATGATTAACGCTGTCGGTATGTTCGCGGGGCGAGTGAAGGCATCGCCTTGATAGAGAGGTCTGCGCGTGAAGAAGCTGGTCATCTGCTCCTGGAACGTCAACGGCATCAGGGCCGCCCACTCCAGGGGCTCACTCGGCTGGTTCATGGAGAGGCGCCCGGATATCCTGTGCCTGCAGGAGACAAAGGCCAGCGAGGACCAGCTGCCAGCCGAGCTCAAGCAAGTGGAAGGGTACGAAGTCTTCTTCACAGCGGCGGAACGCAAGGGATACAGCGGGGTCGCCCTGTACTCTAAACCGAAGCCGCTCAACGTCAGAAGCGGTTTCGGCCTGCCCCGCTTCGACGGCGAGGGAAGGACGCTCATTGCCGACTACGGCGACTTCATGCTCTTCAACGTCTATTTCCCCAACGGGAAGCAGTCCAAAGAAAGGCTGGCCTATAAGCTTGAGTTCTACGACGCTTTCCTCGACTATGCCGAGGCGATGAGAAAGAAAGGCAAGGGGATAATAGCGTGCGGGGATTTCAACACCGCCCACAGGGAGATCGACCTCGCGCGCCCCAGGGAGAACAGCAAGGTGTCCGGTTTCCTGCCCGAGGAACGAGCCTGGATGGACAGGTTGGTGGAAAGCGGGTATGTTGATACCTTCCGCATGTTCAACGACAAGCCCGGCCATTATACGTGGTGGGACTTGAAGACCAAGGCGCGGGACAGGAACATAGGCTGGAGGATCGACTATTTCTTCGTCAGCGAGGACCTGCGAGACAGGGTCAAGTCCTCGTACATGCTGCCGGAGGTGATGGGGTCGGACCATTGCCCGCTGTGCATCGAGCTGAAGACCTGATACCGGGGAGGTAGGCATGTTTTCGGATGTGGAAGACATCACCATCAATTACGAGGAGGACGGCGTCCAGGTGATAGAGGAGTTGGACAAGGTCATACTGTCCAAAGGGGCCTGGGCGACTATCATCTTCCGCTATCGCCAGTGGGAGCAGGCAAAGGAGGGCTACGGTCCCGACCGTTTCACCATCCGCCGCTACCGCAAGATGAACGACGAGTACAGGCAACAGGCTAAGTTCAACATCTCCAGCGCCGACCAGGCCAGGAAAATCGTGGAGGCCCTGAGGGGTTGGATAGGGGAGAGCGGCGAAGGCGGCACTTGATGGCCGGATGGGTGATCCGCGCATCGTCGGCCTCCTTAATTCGCGGCCCGAAAGCCCTTCCCACCGGGTCGGCGTTGGTCAGGAGTTGACATGAAGTCCGTAGGCTATGACGTCATAGTGGTGGGAGGAGGGCCTGCGGGAGCGGCCGCGGCCAAGGCGGCGGTGGAGGGCGGCGCGAAGACGCTCCTGCTGGAGAAGAAGAGTATGCCGCGGTTCAAACCATGTGCAGGCCTGATCTTCAAGGAAGCCAGGGAATCCCTGGTGCAGCATTACCCGGATGTCCCGGATGAGGTCAAGGCCGAACCCTACCACCTGCGCAAGATCCTCCTGCACGCGGGAAGCCTGCGCGTGGAGGTGGAAGAGGACGGGCTGAGCATATGGCGGGACCGCTTCGACCGCTGGCTGTGCGAGTGCTCGGGGGCGGAGGTCTGGGACCAGGCTTCGCTGGTCGACTTCTCGGAGTGGAAAGACCGGGTGGAAGTGGTGTGCAGGCGCGGCGGGAGGGAGTCCAGGCTCAGCGCGAGCAGCCTCATCGCCGCGGACGGCGGCGTATCCGCCGTCGCCCGCAGGATCGACCCCGGTTTCCATTGCGGAGCCCCTTTCATCTGCACCAGGCACGAATACCACCGCGCCGAATGCGACCTGGAAGCAGGCGCTTTCCACGTCTTCATGGACGCGGCTTACGGCGTCTACCCGGCGGTGTATTTCAAGGACGACCTCATGGTCGTGGACTCCACCGTCCGCAAGGGCAACAAGATCGCCCCGGTTCGCAGCGCCTTTCACTCCATGCTCGCAAGGGATTTCGGCTTCCGCTCCCGCGAAGTAGTGCATACTTTCGGGTGCAGCGCGGTCTTCACCGCGGCCGTCAACCGTTTCTGCTTAGGAACCGGCCGCGTACTGGTGGCCGGGGAGGCGGCGGGCTTCATGAACGCCCTCGGGGAGGGCATATCCTCGGCGCTGGCCACGGGCAGGCTGGCCGGCGGTGCCGCCGCCGCGAGCGGGGGTTCTCCTCCCGGGCCGCTCTACCGCGAGAGTGTGGTGAACGAGCGGGAGAGGACGGCTCGCGAATGGTCGCTTCTGGGGCTGCTCAGGGGACAGGCCAGGCCAGAGCTGAAGGAGGCCCTGATAAAGTTGTCCCTGTCCGACAAGTTGCGCTTCCTGAGGGCGGTCCTGGCTTGGCAGCGCGGGGGAGGCGTGGCCCCCGGACCGAGCAGGGGATCCTTCGAGGTGGCCCTGCGCAGGCTGCTGCGCGGCACCTATGACTTCCGCTCGT
>CAYPZH010000064.1:0-13750 GCA_964415205.1 uncultured Actinomycetota bacterium
TTTCCTGGGCCGACCTCATGATCCTGGCCGGCAACTGCGCGCTCGAGTCGATGGGGTTCAAGACCTTCGGTTTCGGCGGCGGACGCGAGGATGTATGGGAACCGGAGGAGGACATCTACTGGGGCTCTGAGGCCGAGTGGCTTGGCGATAAGCGCTATTCGGGCGACCGGGAACTCGAGAACCCGCTGGCCGCCGTGCAGATGGGCCTGATCTACGTGAACCCGGAAGGCCCAAACGGCGAACCTGACCCCGTGGCCTCTGGTCGCGACGTCCGCGAGACTTTCAGGCGCATGGCCATGAATGACGAGGAGACGGTCGCGCTCATCGCCGGCGGTCATACCTTCGGAAAGTGCCACGGCGCCGGTGATCCGTCGCTCGTCGGTCCCGAGCCCGAGGGCGCGCCCATCGAGGAGCAGGGTCTCGGCTGGAAGAGCGCCTACGGCAGCGGCAAAGGCGATGACACCATCACCAGCGGTATCGAGGGCCCCTGGACGCCCAACCCGATCCAGTGGGACATGGGCTATTTCAACATGCTGTTCGGCCATGAATGGCAATTGGTGAAGAGCCCCGCCGGCGCATGGCAGTGGGAGCCGGTCAACCCAGCCGAAGAAGCTCTTGCGCCCGCCGCACACGATGCGTCGAAACGGGTCACGACCATCATGACCACCGCGGACCTCTCGCTTCGCTTCGATCCCGTCTACGAGCCCATCGCGCGGCGTTTTCAAGAAAACCCGCAGGAGTTCGCGGATGCCTTCGCCCGGGCGTGGTTCAAGCTGACCCACCGCGACATGGGGCCACGCTCGCGCTATCTCGGTCCTGAGGTCCCGGAGGAGGAACTGATATGGCAGGACCCGGTGCCGGCGGTCGATCATGAGCTCATCGACGAGCAGGACATCGCGGGTCTCAAGGTCAAGATCCTAGCCTCGGGCCTGACCATCTCGGAGCTGGTCTCGACCGCGTGGGCGTCTGCGTCTACGTTCCGTGGTTCCGATAAGCGCGGCGGCGCGAACGGGGCGCGCATCCGCCTTGCGCCGCAGAAAGACTGGGAGGTCAACCAGCCGGACCGGCTGAAGACAGTGCTGCAGACCCTGGAGGGGATCCAGAAAGAGTTCAACGAGGCGCATTCGGGCGGGAAGAAGGTCTCGCTCGCCGATCTCATCGTACTGGGCGGATGCGCAGGCGTGGAGCAGGCCGCCAAGAACGCCGGCCACGACGTGACCGTCCCCTTCAGGCCGGGACGCACGGACGCTTCCCAGGAGCAGACCGACGTGGAGTCGTTCGCCGTGCTCGAGCCGGTCGCGGACGGGTTCCGCAACTACCAGAAGGCCAGATACGCCGTATCGGCGGAAGAGATGCTGGTAGACCGGGCGCAGCTGCTGACGCTGACCGCTCCCGAGATGACGGTCCTAGTCGGCGGCATGCGCGCTTTGAACGCCAACTTCGGGGGGTCCCCGCACGGCGTCTTCACCGCGCGCCCGGAGACGCTCACCAGCGACTTCTTCGTGAACCTGCTCGACATGGGCACGGAATGGAAGGCGACCTCGGAAGACGAGGACGTGTTCGAGGGCCGCGACCGAGCGACGGGCGAACTGAAGTGGACCGGCACACGTGTAGACCTCATCTTCGGTTCTAACTCCCAGCTCCGGGCCATCGCGGAAGTCTATGCGTGCGACGACGCGCAGGAAAAGTTCGTGCACGACTTTGTGGCGGCGTGGGACAAGGTCATGAACCTCGATCGCTTCGACCTCTCCTGATCTCTGCGGATGTGGAGGCGCCAGGCATGGACCGGGCGCCTCCGATATCTCTTGGAGGCACCCTTCACATCAAGGCCGGCGGCCCTGTGACCGTTGATGGCCGCCGCATGCCCGTGTCGTGGTGCCGGCTTCCTCGGGGAGTCTCAGCGCAGCAGCTGCAGGGTGACCTCGTCGCCGGGCACAAGGCACCACACGTCCTCCGGCAGGATGGCCAGAGCATTGCCCAACACCATGGAACGGAGGATGCCGCTCCCCTGCGGCCCAGTGGGCCGCGCGTGGTATGCACCGTCGCGCCACTCGGCCACCACGCGTATGAACTCCACCCTTCCCGTCTTGCGGCCCAGGGGGGAGTCGAGGACGCCGGTCACCTCGGGCCGGAATAGCTCGCGGCTCCCCATCATCTTCTTCAGCGCCGGCCGCACGAACTGCTCGAAGGAGACCATGACCGATACGGGGTTGCCCGGCAGCCCGAAAAGCGGCTTGCCCCCGATATGGCCGAAGGCCTGGGGTTTGCCCGGGCGCATCGCCACCTTCCAGAAGTTCATGTCCCCCAGCTTCCCTAGGACGTCCTTGACCATGTCGTAGTCGCCCACGGAGACTCCCCCGCTGGTGATGAAGAGGTCCACGCGGTCGAGGTTGTCGAGTATCGTGCGCTCAAGCAGCGCGGCCTCGTCCCTGACCACCCCCAGGCTCAGGGGTTCCGCTCCCGCCTCCAGCACCATGCCGTAGACCGTATAGCTGTTGGAATCCCTTATCTTGCCTGGCGCCAGTTCCTCCTCTACGCCCACCAGCTCGTCGCCGGGGGCGATGTTGCCAGCCACCGCGCGCCGGAAGCAGCTTACGCGCGCATAGCCCAGGCTGGCGAGCATGCCCAGCTCAGCGGGGCCGATGGTGATGCCGGGCGTCATCACCGTATCCCCAGCCCGCACGTCCTCACCCGCCAGGCGTACGTGTGAGCCCCTAGGCAGCGCCTCCCGGACGATCACCTTGCCGTCCTGTGCCCGGGTGGATTCCACTGGGATAACGGTATCCGCCCCGGCGGGCATGGGCGCCCCGGTCATGATGCGCAAGGCCTGTCCCTCCCCTACCTCAGCTTCGCTGGTATATCCGGCGGGGAGGTCTCCCAGGACCGCCAGCTCCACGGGGTTCTCGGGCGTGGCGCCTTCCACGTCCTGCGCCCGCACCGCGTAACCGTCCATGGCGGTGTTATCGAAGGGAGGGATGTCGCCGGGCGCGACCGCATCGCGCGCCAGGTTGAGCCCGAGGGCCTCCAATAGCGGCAGCTCGACTTCCTCCAGCATGGAAACGGAGCCGAGTACCCGCTCCCTGGCCTCAGCGACTGACAGCATGCCTTCTTTCACCGCGATACCTCCGAGTATGAGCCGTTGATGGAAGGATCCTTTCATCTAAGAGGACAGGCCCGGCAAAGTCAAGGAAACGCCGTTCAGGCCTGCATGGGCGCACTCGATGCATCTCTCCGGTAAGGCCACCCGCCGCGCAAGGGTTGAGATGTCTCAGGGTATGCCAGCGCGCGCCAAGGGGGTCATCTGTGGTCGGGACATTTGTCGAAGAACGACCTGTCCTTGCCGGTTGTCTTCACTATCCAGTCCACCTGGGCTTCCGGTATGTAAGGGGAGCCGCAGGCGCTGCATTTGACCATGTTGAAATCTTTGCCCCATATGCGGCGCACGCCGTCCTTCTCCTCCATGGTGATGGCTCCGGTGGGGCAGGCATATGCGCAGGCGCCGCAGCCGATGCACACGTCCGACGCCTTGTAATAAGGGGTGGCGGGCTTCTTGTCCGCTCCGCGGTTGACCATGGCTATGGCGGAAACCCCCACCACTTCGGAGCAGACGTTGGTGCACAAAGCGCAGGCGATACACTTAAAGCGATCGTTCGCCCCCTCGTCCAGGCGGAAACGGACGCCGGTCAACCCCTCGGCGGCGGCCATCTCCCGTATGACTTCGGAATCCGGCACGCGCGCCATCAGCAGCTCCAGCACGCCCCTGCGGATCCTGTGCACCAGAGGGGTGTCCGTCTTTACCTCCAGGCCTTTGCGCACCGGGTAGTTGCAGGACGTGACCAGCCTCATCCTGCCGCCCTGATGCGCCTCCACCAGGCATACGCGGCAGGAGCCGCCGCTGCTCGCCACCTCGCTGTTAAAGCACAACGAAGGTATATAGATGCCGTTATCGTGCGCCACTTCCAGCACGCACTGGTCTTTCACGGCCTCGAAGGTCCTGCCGTCGATGATCACGCTTATCTTTTCCATGCTATGAGATCCTCACTGCGTCGAAGGTGCATACATCCCTGCAAATGCCGCACTTGATACACTTTTCCGTATCGATCACATGGACTTCCTTGCGCTTGCCCGTGATGCATTCCTGCGGGCAGTTCTTGGCGCACAGGCGACACCCGGTGCATGCCTCCGGGTCTATCGCATAGGTGATGAGCGCCTTGCACACCCCGGCGGGGCACTTCTTGTCCCTGATGTGGGCGTCGTACTCATCGCGGAAGTACTTGATGGTGGAGAGCACCGGGTTGGCGGCCGAGGTCCCCAGCCCGCATAACGCCCCCCAGGTAAGCAGGTCGCACAGCTCCTCCAGCATGGCCACGTGCTCCTCCCCGCCGCGGCCCTCGGTGATGTCGGTGAGCAGGTCCAGCATGCGCGGCAGGCCGTCCCGGCAGGGGGTGCACTTTCCGCAGGACTCCTCCACCAGGAAATTGATGAAATACTTGGCCACGTCAACCATGCAGGTATCCTCGTCCATGACGATGATGCCGCCCGAGCCCATCATGGACCCGGCCTCGGTCAGGCTGTCGAAATCTATCGGCAGGTCCGCCATGCGCTCGGGGATGCAGCCGCCGGAGGGGCCCCCGGTCTGGACCGACTTGAACTTCTTGCCGCCCAGGATGCCGCCGCCGATGTTCTCGACCAGCTCGCGTATGGAGATGCCCATGGGTACCTCAACCAGGCCGGTGTTATTGACCTTGCCCACCAGGGAGAAGACCTTGGTGCCTTTGGAGCCTTCGGTCCCCATGCCGGCATACCAGTCCGCGCCCCTGACGATGATCTCGGGAACGTTGGTCCAGGTCTCGACGTTGTTTAAGACTGTGGGCTTGTCGTAGAGGCCCCTTTCGACCGAACGGATGTATTTGGCGCGGGGTTCGCCCACTTCGCCCCCTACGGAGCGCATCAGGGCCGAGGATTCTCCGCACACGAAGGCGCCGCCACCGCGGCTGATGCTGATGTCGAAGGAGAAGCCGCTTCCCAGGATGTTCTCGCCCAGCATCCCCTTTCCGCGCGCCGCCTCGAGGGCGATACTCAGGTTCTTGACCGCCAGGGGATACTCGTCGCGCACGTAGATATAGCCCCTGTGCGCGCCCACGGCGATGGCCCCGATGATCATGCCCTCGATCACGGAGTGCGGGTCGCCCTCCATGATCGAGCGGTCCATGAACGCGCCCGGGTCGCCCTCGTCGCCGTTGCACAGTACGTAGCGGACATCGCTGTCCACGGCCACGCAGGAGCGCCACTTGGTCCCGGCGGGGAAACCGCCGCCGCCGCGGCCGCGCAGGCCCGAACGCTCGATCTCGGTGATGATGTCGTCCGGTTTCATCTCCAACGCCTTGGCCAGCCCGGCATAGCCGCCCGCCAGGATATAGTCGTCGATGCTAGCCGGGTCTATGGAACCTATGTGCCTCAACGCGATGCGGTGCTGGTGCTTGTAGAAGGGGATCTCGCGGTACTCGGCTATCATCTCCGACGTGGTCTTGTCCTTGTAAACGAGCCGCTCCACGATGCGGCCGCCCTTGATGGATTCCTCCACGATCTCCGGCACGTCATCGGGCTCGACTCTGAGGTAGAGGATACCCTGCGGCTGGAGCGCCACCAGCGGCCCGTTCTCGCAGTAACCGTGGCAGCCCGTGGTCTTTATGCCGATGTTCACGTTCAGCTCGAGCCCCTGTTCTGCGATGATATCGGTGAAAGCCTCGGCCACCGGCCTGGCCCCGTTTGCCTGGCAGCCAGTGCCGAAGCAGATCATCACGGTGGGCAGATCGACTGCGGCCGCAGCCGCCAGCTCTTGCCGGTAAGCCTCCAGCTGCTCGATGGAGTTGATGGCTCCCATGCTCCTAACTCCCCACCTGTTTCTTGATGATGTCCATGATCTTCGAGGCGCGGGTCTGCCCATGGTATTTCTCGTCGATCAGGGTCAACGGCGCCATGGCGCAGGCCCCCACGCAGTTGACGCATTCCAGCGTGAACTCCCCATCCGCCGTGGTGCCGTTGCGTTTCACCCCCAGCTCCCGCTCCAATGTCTCCAGGATCTGCGGCGCTCCCTTGAGGTGGCAGGCCGTCCCCGTGCAGACTTTGATGGTGTGCCTGCCGCGCGGGGTAAGCGAAAGTGCCTTGTAGAAGGTGCCCATAGCGTAGATCTTACTCTCCGGTACCTCCATGACCTCGCTCAGGCGGCGTATGCCCTCCTCGGGGACATAGTGGAACTCGCGCTGGAAGTCCTGCAGGATGGCCAGCAGGGATTCCTCCGTCTTTTCGTAACGGTCTATGATGCGGTCGAACGAAGTCACGTCCGTCATGCGATCAACCCTCTTCGCTGAGCTTCAACAATTTTTCATACTCCTCCGTGGTGCGTTCCTGGATGGCCTCGACGTCCTCGGGCGTCAGGTGCCGGAAGCGGCCCTGCCCCTCGATATATTCCCGCACGGGCAGGATGGGGGAAGGCCTGTAGGTGAGGCGGTATTTCCCGTATTCGCACTCGTAGAGCGGGAACACGCAGGTGTTCACGGCCAGGCGTCCGTACCTGATGGCTTCCTCGGTCGGGATGCGCCAGCCCGTGGGGCATACCGAGAGTATGTGCAGGTACGCCGGGCCCGGGATGGCGGCGGCCTTCTCGACCTTCTCCATGAGGTCGAAGGGGAAGCTGGGGCAGGCCGTGGCTGTGTAGGGTATATTATGCGCTATGGCGATCTTGGGCAGGTCCTTCTTCTGGGTGTGCTGGCCCTTGGACATCTTGCCGGCCGGGCTGGTGGTGGTGCTGGCGCCCCAGGGAGTGGAGCTGGAGCGCTGGATGCCGGTGTTCATGTAGGCCTCGTTGTCATAGCACACGTAGATCATGTCGTGCCCGCGCTCCAGAGCCCCGGAGAGCTGGCCCATGCCGATATCCGCCGTGGCGCCGTCACCGCCCATGGCCACGAAGTTGATCTTCTTGGGGGGCAGCTTCCCTTTTCGCATCATGGCCTTCATGCCGGACTCGCAGCCGCTGACGACGGCCGACGCGTTCTCGAAGGCCACGTGTATCCAGGGTACCTCCCAGGCCGTCGTGGGCAGCGGCGAGGAGACGATCTCCATGCAGCCCGTGGCCATGGCCACTATGGTGTTGCGACCCAGGGCCTTCATGACCAGGCGGACGGCCAGTGCCTCGGCGCAGCCCTGGCAGGCGCGGTGGCCGCAGGCGAAATATTCGTTCTTTTCGACCAGCCTCGCCGAATAGACCGAGAACTTGTCCATGTCTTGCTCCTCACCCGCGCAGGCCGTAAAGCGTGAACCCGGCTGTCTCTCCCGCGGCGGCCTTGGCTTTTCCTTCGAGGATGATCGACTTGAAATCCTCCACGGTCACGTCCCTGCTCGCCAGCCCCGCCACATAATCCACGACCACCGGCGCCTGCGGGCTGTTGCACACGGCGCTCCTCAGCTCCAGGGCCACCGGACCGCCGGGGCCGCCGAAACTGATGGCGCGGTCCAGCACGATCAGGGCGTTCTTGCCCGCCACCGCCATTCGGATATCATCGAACGGGAACGGTCGCCACAGCCGGATCTTGATGACCCCGACCTTCTCTCCCTGCTCCCTCAGTTCGTCCACGGCCGCCATGGCCGTCTCGCCCAGCGAACCCATGGTCACTATGCAGTATTCGGCATCGTCGGCACGGTAGGTCTCAACCGGACGGTACCGGCGTCCGGTGAGGGCCTCCCACTCCTCCCATGCCTTGACGCAGGTTATATAGGACTCCACCAGGGCCCGCTCGCGGGCCATCTGTACTTCCGTGTATATCTCGGGCATGCCGAAACAGCCCATGGAAAGCGGGTTGTCCGGGTGCAGGGGTTTCTCCATCCTGTATTCGGGCAGGTAACGCTTAACCAACTCATCGTCCTCGAATTCGATGGGCTCGATCATGTGGGTCATTATGAAGCCATCGATGTTCAAGGCCACCGGCAGACGCACCGCGGGGTCCTCGGCTACGCGGAAGGCCCAGAACACGTGGTCATAGGCCTCCTGGCCGTTCTCGACGAACACATGTATCCAGCCGCCGTCGCGCACCATCATGACGTCGGAATGGTCGTTCCAGATGGACAGCGGCCCGGACAGGGAGCGGTTGGCGAGGGCCATGACCACGGGCAGGCGCGAGGACGAGGCGATGAAAAATATCTCCGCCATCAGTGCCAGCCCCTGCGAGGCGGTGGAGGTGAAAGTCCGGGCGCCCACGGCGGCAGCGCCGCAGCACACGCTCATGGCCGAATGCTCGCTCTCCACCGGCACGAACTCCGCGTCCAGGTGCCCGTCTGCCACCATTTCGGAGAGGTGCTCCACGATATGGGTCTGCGGGGTGATGGGATAAGCGGCTATGACATCGCAGTCCGCCTGTCCTACCGCCTCCGCCAAGGCCAGCGATACTTCTATTCCCTTGCGTTCCTTAGCCATGTCACTCTTCCTCGATCACCATGGTTATGCAGCCTACCGGGCATTCCCTGGCGCAGATGCCGCACCCCTTGCAGTACTCCAGGTCGGCCTGGAAATGCCCGTCCTCCGAACGGTTGATGGCAGCGTCCGGGCAGTACAGCCAGCAGACGCCGCAGCTGATGCACTGGTCTTTATCGACCACCGGCCTGAGCGAACGCCAGGTGCCGGTCTTGTACTCCCTGGAGCTGCCGGGCTCGCTGACTGCCCCACCTATTTCCAAGTCCTGCCATTTTATCTCTTCCATCGGTCTGGCCACGGTTTCCTACTCCTTTATAACCAGTTCGTTATAGGCCCTTTCCAGGGCTTTCATGTTCTTCTCTCCCAGCTTGGGCCCGAAGCGGTCCAGCATGGGCCCACGGATATCGTCGATCCCGAACAGGCCGGTCGCCTTGATGACCGCGCCCATCATAGTGGTGTTAACGATCACCCGTCCGAGCTCTTCCCGGGCGATCTGGTCGGCGTCGACGATGCCGACACGACAGGAGAAGTGGCACGAATCCATTATCTCCTCATAGGATTTTTTCGAATTGATGATGAGTATCCCATCCGGCTTCAGGCCCTCCACCGGATCGATCAGGGTCAAGAGCCCCGAGTCTAGGACGACCACCACGTCGGGCTTGTATACCTTGGCGCGGGCGAGGATCCTCTTGTCGTCGACCCTGCAAAAAGCCACGACAGGAGCGCCCCTGCGCTCGGGCCCGAAACTCGGGAAGGCCTGAGCGTATTTGCCCGTGCTGATAGCCGCTACGGCGATCAGCTCGGCCGAGGTCACCGCTCCCTGCCCGCCTCTGCCGTGAAACCTTATCTCCAGCATGCAATCTCCCGTTTGGCCTTATACTCTTAACGGATCTCTTCGGTCTCGCTCTCCTGCCAGGATTTTTACTATTATATCTGAATATCCCGGCAGTTCAAGCGTATGTTCCACCACCATCCGAGCATCAAGTTATGCACCGGGGCGCTGAACCCGCGCCAACGGGTTCACAGTACGGGCAACGGGGTCGAACTCGGTTTTCGGTGTTGCCATCGCTTGCCCTGAGCCACATATGGACCGTGTTGTTTAAACAGCCGCGCGTCCCTGACATCGACCGCCAGGCGGGTTGCAGACGCCTTGCCGCATGCCGCCCGTTGCAGGGCTCGCCTCAGCGAGGGGCCGGGCTTGGGATACCCCGGGACGTGGTATAATCGACCAGTGCAGGCGGCTCGCGCCCTGAACTGCTAGTTTATCGGTGCAAAATCTGCTTGGGACCGGAAGGGATTGTTGTTCTTACCGGCCCGGTCGCCGACCGGGGCCCCGCTTATCGCGGGGACATGCCTCGTGACGCTACTCTTATGATGCCGGGCCTGAACCTCGTATAGGGAGTGATGAAGCCTTGGAGGGAAGCCATGCCCACCAGGGAAAGGCGCAGGAGAAGGAGGCTGACCCGCCGGGAACTGCTGGTGTTCCTGGCCGTGCTCGGCCCCGGCATCATCGTGAACATGGTGGACACCGATGCCGGGGGCATCGCCACATACTCGGTTAGCGGCGCCCGATATGGCTATGACCTCCTCTGGGTACTCACCCTGACCGCCGTTTTCCTCGCTCTCATCCAAGAGGTGATAGTACGCCTGGGCACGGTGACCGGCAGGGGCCTCGCCGCCTTGATCAGGGAGCGTTTCTCGCTGCGCGTCACCGCCTTGGTGATGCTCGCGCTGCTCTTTACCAATTTCGCAAACACCGTCTCCAACTTCGCCGGCCTTGCCGCCAGCCTTCAGCTCTTCCACCTCCCTCCCCTGCTGGCCGTGCCCCCCCTGGCCTTCGCGATATGGTGGCTGGTGGTCAAGGGGTCCTACAAGAGGGTGGAGAAGATATTCCTGTTGATAAGCCTGGTCTACATCGCGTATTTCATCTCCGCCTTCATGGCCGGCCCTGACTGGTCCGGGGTGGGCCGCTCGCTCATCGTCCCCAAACTGAGCATGGAGACGCCCTACCTGGTACTGGCGGTGACCAACATAGGCACGACCATCGCCCCCTGGATGCTCTTCTACCAGCAGTCCTCCATCGTGGACAAGGGGCTGGAGGCGGACAAGATGGCCTACGAGCGCGCGGACACCATGGTGGGCGTGTTTTTCGCCGTGGTGGTGGGGATGCTCATCATCATCTGCTGCGCCGCCGCCTTCTACTACAAGCCCGGGGTGGGGGCGGTCAGCATCACCTCGGCGGAGGAGGCGGCGGCTGGGTTGGCGCCGGTCGCGGGCAGCTACGCATCCTACCTCTTCGGCTTCGGGCTCTTCGCGGCCTCGCTCTTCGCGGCATCCATCCTCCCGCTCACCACCGCCTACACCGTGTGCGAGGCCTTCGGTTGGGAGTCGACCCTGGACCGCCCCTACCGCGAGGCCCCCCAGTTCTACCTCACCTACACCCTCTTCATCGCCGGGAGCGCCCTGCTGGTCATGATCCCGCGCATCAACCTGGTCTTCATCATGGTCGCGTCCCAGACCCTGAACGGCATCCTTCTGCCGGTGATCGTGACCTTCATGATGGTCCTGGTGAACGACAGGGAGTTGATGGGAGAATATACCAACGGACCGCGCTTCAACGCCGTGATGTGGGTGGTGGTTGCTTTTCTCTATCTTATAAACCTGGCCCTGATCGTATCCACTTTCCTCCCATCCGGGTAAGAGGGATGGCGCGGAAGACGTTTAGGGGGTGAAGCTTCGTGGAGGAAGGTCAGATAATGCTGGCGTCCCTGCTCAGGCGGGAGGTCAGGGACGCGAAGGACAGGGAGGTGGGCCACCTCGAGGACCTGGCCTTCGACCTCGCCGCCCGGCCGCCCGCGGCCACCGACATCGCGGTGCACATCGAATGGACTGACCGCATCGGGGACTTGCTGCTCCCCCGCCCCGTGGAGGACATCGTGCTCCTGCTGCCATGGTCGGAGGTAGAAGCCCTGGAGCCCGAGGTGGTATACCTCAGGCATGAGCACCCTCGCTTCGAGGTCGCCTCCAGCGAAGGAAAACTTCTCCTGCGCAGGGACGTCCTCAACAAGCAGATGGTGGACGAGGAGGGGACCCGCCTGCAGCGCGTGGACGCGGTGATCCTCAAACCCGAGGGAGTGCTGCTCTTTCTTGAAGGCCTGCAGGTGGGCATGGAATGGTTCCCGCCGGGCAGGAGGATGGAAAGCCTGGTGGAAAAGGTGCGCCGCCGCTACAAACGCACCGGGGATGCGAACGTCATCCCCTATGAGGCCATCGTACGTGTGGATGAGGAGGCGGTGGTCATCCGGACCTGAGAGGACCAGGTCCGCAGGGACTCAAGCCCGCGGGCCCGAGCGGGACGTCACGCGGCATGCGTCTATAGCCCGGCGCGCTCGATCAGGTAGAGCACGAGGACCAACAGGCCGGACAGGGGGATGATGACCGCCCAGTCGTTGACCTTCAAGAGCCGCGGCAGCGTCAGGTCCCCGTAATCGCCCTTTTTCAGGATACCGTCTCTCAATCTGGGATAGGCGGCAGCGAAGAGCCCGGCTCCGAGTACGATCCCCGCCAGGCCCCCCACCAGTGCGTCCAGATAGCCGTTGCCGATGGCGCCGGCGATGGTGCCCGGACAGTAGCCGAGCACGGCGAAGCCCAGGCCGAAGATCAAGCCGCCGATGACGTTCTTCCCCCATGAACCCGACTTCGGACTGAGCTGGATCCAGCCCAGGCTCTTCATCAGGTGGATGCCGATCATACCCGTGACCACCGCCGAGAGCATGATCTTTAGCACGGTGAAGTCCTCCAGCAGCAACTGGCCCATGATGACGTCGTATTTCGTCACGCCCCCCTTTTGCAGGAGGAAACCGAAGACGATGCCGAACAGAAAACCCCAGGCCAGGGACCACCGGGTCCTCATGCTCCCCTCCTCAAGCGGTCAGGGCGAATATGATCTGAGCCATCAGGATGCCACCCACGAAGAAGAAGATGGCCGAGACCCAACCGGACACAGCCAGTTGCATGGCGCCGCTTATGCCGTGCCCGCTGGTACAGCCGCCGGCCCACCGGGCGCCAAAACCCAGCAGGACACCTCCCACAAAGGCCACGACGACCCTCGGCAGCGCGCTGGTACCGAAGGCCTCCGCCCACCGGGAGGGGACCCACAGCCAGGCGAAGTCGCCGGACAGCAGCGAGGAGATCAGGGCGCCGAAGACGATGCCCGCGACGAGCATCCACTCCCAATCAACGGTTGGCTTGAATTCCTGGTAGTACGGCTTGTCCTCTACCCGCTTGCCACGGAAGAGCTTTTCCATCATGCCGGCCGTGCGGGCGAAAGCGGTGGAGCAACCGATCGCTTTCTTGGATACCAGCCAGGTCAGCCAACTCAAGACGCCGATGCCGATGCCGACGGCATAGGGCGACCAATGCTCCTCGAGCAACCAGTCCATGTTTCTGAATTCCTGCTGCGCCTTATCAGTCGTTTACCAAAAACGAATGGCAACACTTCTCACTGTACATATTTCAATCCGAGTCCAGACGAGTCAATACCTCTCCGTGGTCGCCTTCATATTGTCGCGTTTCCTCATCACAACGGCTGTGTGGATCATCTTCTTCGTCCCCTGGTATCTGCTCGGTATCCCGATGGGGGTGTGGGCGACCGATTCTTACGATTGGCAGGCGTGCAACCACCAGCCACCGCACGGCCCCAGCGCGCATCCAGGAAATGGTTGACGGCGCGTGATCGCCCTTCTGTTTCAACGCTCAGGGCTCGGTTACGGAGTGCTCATTTAGCTATTTGAACCTTCCAACAAAGCAATCAGGCCGGGAAACATATCCTGGCCTGCTTCTTTATTCCTGGTGGGGGAGGGAGGATTTGAACCTCCGTAGGCTGTGCCAACGGATTTACAGTCCGGAAAATACGCTTGTTCTCGGTTTTCGACCGTTGTTCTCAGTTGTTCTGAACTACATTCTACCTGGGACTATTCAAGAACCGAGTTGTTCTCAGTTGCTCTCGGTTTTCCTCGGTTGCGCTCAGCTAAATTGACCATTTGTTGACCGAAACTAGAAATTTATGGCAGTTTAAAAGATTGATATGTAAATCGCGTCCTTAAATTAATTAGCAAATATCTTTATCTACCAGTGTTACATGAATACAATCATCAAACAATCGGGAGTCGCCTACGCCTAATCCTTTGCTGCTCAACCACTATGATACTGCTTACAAGCTCATCGATGGGGATCAGCTCCAAGACCCTACTCAGTAAAAGTAGGGTTTGTTTTTCGCTGTAA
>CAYPZH010000065.1:0-3685 GCA_964415205.1 uncultured Actinomycetota bacterium
TGTCCTCGGGGGCGGCTATCCCCTCGGCCGCGGCCTGCACGCTCTCCCCGGACGCCTCCGCCCTGGCGGGGGAGATCAGGGGCATGGCCGATAGCGCGAGCAGGGCGCATAACACGAAAACGACGGTAAAAAAAAGAACGCCGGCCCCATCGCTTTTACCTGGTTTCGCCTGCACTATCCTCGCATACATGGAACCCTCCTCCCGCATTCGGCATTCTCTATGTGATCTAGCTCCTGTTACGATTATTCACTCTCGGAAAAGAACGGTCAATGATGGCACGGTCCGGGGGACCCCGGAGGGACTTGAAGGTGCGGGTATGCGGGGATATAGAGAAAATGGCACGTGTGGGGGTTGACCCCAGGCATGCCGGCACGGCCGGGGCTTTACCCCGGGAGTGCCAGACCGCGGATGTGCAATAATGGTCAATACGGAAGACGTGGTGTGAAAGGACGGAAAGGAGGCGGGCTCAGCCATGAGCGATGGGTTTCCGGGTTTCGTGAAGAAGGCGCGGGAGATACTCGAGGGTACCTCCGGGCTGGAGGATATCGAGGATTACCGCGCACTTCTCTGCGAGGACTGCGCTTTCTATCACCACGGCGAGGAGGAGAACGAGGAGTGCGGCAGCTTCCTGCTGCTCAAGGCGCTGCTGGAGAAAGACTCCTTCGACCTGGAAGGCGCGCTGCGCGCACTGGAGTAGAGCCTTCCGGGGGCTGCGGCGGCAAGGGGCCCCGTCCCTGCCGTTCGACCGGCCGCCGGGGACATGCATACTTACCGGGGGGTGCTCTGGGTGAGTTCAGATAACGGCGGTCCTGCCGGCGATCCTTACCTCAGGCTCGGGGACGGTTTCTTCCTCAAGTCGCTGGAGAAGCCCTGCGTATACAACGTGGACAAAGACGAGCTCTACGAGCTCTCAGCGGGTGCCATGGAACTGCTGGAGCGCTGCGACGGCTCGCGCAGGGCGAATGTGCTGAGCGCCGAGCCCGATTTCCTCGCCTACTGCCTGGAGGAGGGAGTGCTCGAGGCCTCAGACAAGCCGCACAGGCGGGCCGTCGAGGTGGGCCGCAACGAGGCGCCCTCCCTGCGCTACCTCATGGTGGAGGTGACCGACCGCTGTAACCTGCGCTGCCGCCATTGCTACCTGGGCGACGCCGGCACGAGAGACCTGGAATGGGAGACCCTGCAGGGCGTCCTCGACGACTTCGACGACATCGGGGGGCTGCGGCTGATGGTGACCGGGGGTGAGCCCCTGCTCTACCCCCACTTCGACCTGCTCGACCGGGCGCTGGCGGGAAGGTCCTTCCGCGGCGTGCTCATCTCCAACGGCACCCTCATGCAAGGCGTGAACCTCGGGAAGTCGAACTTCAAGGAGGTACAGTTCTCCGTGGACGGGCTGGAGGAGGGGCACGACTACCTGCGGGGCAAGGGTACCTACCGCAAGGCCATGGCGGCCGTGCGCCGCGCCCTGGAGGCGGGCATGGACGTGTCCGTGGCCACGGTCATCCACGCCCGCAACCTGCACGAGCTGGAGGGCCTGGGGGAGACGCTGGCGGAGATGGACGTCCTCTCCTGGACCCTGGAATACCCCGTGGAGTGGGGGCGCATGAAGGACAACCGCGACCTCATGGTCGAGCCCGGGGTCGCGGCGCCGCTGTTCGAGATGGAGTGGGGGTGGGGGGCGCACGAGGGCGCCCCCGGTTATGCCTGCGGTGCCCACCTCGCCGCAGTGGAGCCCGGAGGGCGCCTGGTGAAATGCGGTTACTACCGCGAGGAGAGCGGCGGCAACGTCGCCTCGGAGGGTGGCCTGCGCCGCGCCTGGCTTGAGCTGCCCAAGATGAGGCTGGAGGGCGCCTGCGCCGGGTGCGACGTCCTGGCGGACTGCGGCGGCGGCTGCCGCTTCCGGGCCGAGCTCATGGCGGGAGCGGGCGGCCCGGATCCGCTGATGTGCGCCCGCATGGGCAGGGACTGGCGGCAACGCTGACGGGGTTTTCCCGGCCGGGTTGGATGCGGTAACGTTTCAGGCACTTTGCGGACTGACGCCTGCTGTTAACCTCGAGCCGCATGCGTTCTATGGGCCCCGCCCTGAATAGTCCTTAGTCACTTTCCGGGTTGACGCATGTTGTTTACCTCTCTTCATCCCCGTGTATAATATGCTTAATGACACACTACCAAGGAGGTGGTGAAATGAGGATCACGAAGATCCCCAGGCGCAAGGGCGGCACTTGCAAGTGCAATAAGAGCTGTGGCTAATCGCCCTGAGCATTGAGGGGGCCTCCGGGCCCCCTCATCCTATGGGCCGATCCTGTCCCCCATCGTGATACCTGTTTCCCCGTCTATGAGATGACGGATGCTGCTGGCTGCCATGGAAATAAACGACCTGCATTTTCATACTCGGTGGTGTCGCGGCTGCGCGACATGGGTGACTGGCCCCGTGTTCTCACCGTGCAACGGTTGTACATTTCATACAATCAATGATATATTATTCGGCGAGGTGAGATTGCAGGGGGGATACAGGCAACGACCATTCTATTTCCTCGCAGTTCCTGACGCGGCTATCTCCCAGATACGTAAGCATGGTCATCGAAAAAAGGGGGAAAGATGCTGCGCTGCCATCCTTATAGGACCATCGTCTGTGTTGTCCTGGTCCTCCTGCTCGTCATGGGGTTCGGGACCGTCCTCGCCCCGGCCACGGACGATCCACCGCACCGGAGGGATAAACACTCCCGAGACGCAACAACCTCCACAGAGGCCCCGCCCCCGCAGGACGCGACCTTCGACGTGCAGCGTGTCGACGAGACCTGGACCATGCGGGACGGCATCAGGCTGCCGGTCTCCGTCTTCTACCCCTGCCCCGGGGACGCGGAGGAGAACGGCGCGGCGGCATACCCGGCCATCGTGTTCATCCATCCCTGGGACTGCGAGAAGACCTTCTTCGAGGGGACCGCGGCGGAATACGCCGCCCGGGGCTACGTGGGGGTCACCTTCACGGTGCGGGGATGGTTCGGCGCGGAAGGCGAGATAGAGTGCATGGACCCCGCGTACGAGGTGCGCGACATCAGCGACGTGATCACCCTGCTCTCGGAGGACGCGCGCTTCCCCGTGCTCGAGGACGACAGGGGGCCGGTGGTGGGGGTCATGGGCTATTCCATGGGCGGGTGCCTCTCCTATCTCATCACACCGCGCAAGGACCCCCGCCCCGGAGACCCGTGCGACCCCCGGGTGCGCGCCGCCGTACCCATGCACGGCGGGACCGACCTCGTCTATTCCATCATGCCCAACGGCGCCGCCAAGGCCCTGTGGGGCGTGTTCCTGGTGGCCGGCTCGTATATCGGCAACATCGCGGGCCTGATGCTGGGCTCGCTCAACACGCTCCTGCGCGAGGACCTGAACCCGTGGCAGAAACTCACCACCTTCCTCGGCCAGCTCGGCAGTTTCACCTCCCCCTTCAGCAGCGTCACCCCCACCCTGGCCTGGATCGTGGGGGCGGCCCTGGAGCGCCGGGTCGATGACGTGGAGAAGGGCCGTCAATACCTGCGGGAGCGCTCCCTCCGCTACTGGTGCGACGCGGAATACGACGGCGTGGTGGAGCACCCGGTCACCGCGCCCATGCTCATGGTGGCGGGTTGGAACGACGACATCTTCTACGCCAACGAGACCCTCAGGACCTTCTCCACCTGCATGGATGCC
>CAYPZH010000065.1:3695-13721 GCA_964415205.1 uncultured Actinomycetota bacterium
GCGCGGCTGATCATCACCAACCACGGGCACGTGGGGGGCATGGGGGGGAACTTCTCCATACCCCTCCCCGGCAACGCGGAATATGACTGGGTGAACGGACAGGCGGAGATGTGGTTCGACCATTACCTCAAGGGCGAGGATAACGGTGCGGACGGGGAGCCGCGTATCTCCTACTACCGCGGCCCCGATGACTACGGCGCCGCCGACTCATTTCCCCTGCCAGGCACCAGTGACAAGTCCCTGTACCTCGATGCCTCCTGGGAGGGGGGTAAGCTTTCCGATGGCGCCCAGACATCGACCGGTACGGCGGCCGACCTGCTCATCAACTTCGGCATCACCGGCTCCATCTCCCTCCCCTATTACCAGGACGTGACGGAGATGCTGGGGGGCGAGGCCATGGACATACCCGCCAGGCTCAAGCTGCTCACCATACCCCTTACCGAGCGCAGCTACATATCCGACCCGCTGACCGAGGACCTCTCTGTCTTGGGCGCTCCCCTGGTGGAGGTCTATTACCAGTCCTCGGCCCCTTTTACCCAGCTCATCCCGTGGATCTACGAAGTCGCGCCGGACGGCACGGAGACGCTGGTCAGCCGGGGGTATTACGAGGGTTACGACGAGAGGACGTGGACCCCGCTGAACACCGCGGAGGAACCGGTCGAGATGCAGGCCTGTTACCACCGCTTCGCCGCGGGCAGCCGCATCAAGCTGGAGATATCCACGGCGGACCTGCTCTCCACCCTGCCGCATTTCGGGCTGAGCTTCATCCAGCTCTTCCGCGGCGGGGGCGCGGCCTCGCGCCTCATCCTGCCCGCCGTCCCCGAATAGGAGTCAGGAACCCGCGAGCACGTCCATCAGGTCCACATGCACCCACGGTGTATCGTAGTAACCGTGCAGTGACCACATCTCCAGGTCTCCGTTGTCCATGAGCACGTGGTGCCCCTTGACGGACTGGGTGGTGTCGGTGCCGTAGTAAGCGCAGCGTGCCGGGTTGAGGAAATCGATGATCCACAGGGCCTTTGCTTCATCGATGTCCCCGTAGCTGCCGGACAGCAGCCCCAGCATGGTGTCGTATCTCCACAGCGAAGTGCCCCCACCACCGGCCAGGGAGGGATAGGTCAGCGCCATGAGGGGGATGATGTAGTGGTTGGTCATGGCCACGAGGTCGGGGTACCGCTCCGACTGGCGGGGGAAGAACCCGCAGGCGAGGCCGGAGCCTTCCTGCGGCTGGGAGGCGAAAAGCGGGCAGTCGAACCAATCCGGGTCGGCATAGTCCGGCCACCTCATCATCACGCCTTTCTCCAGGCTGGGGCAGGTGGGGTCTTGCGGCAGCTCCGCCAGGTCGTTGCCCACCACCTCTCCGCCCACTATCTCCCACCCATCTTCGCTTACCATACCCGAGGGCGAGACGGCCTGCTCACTCCCGACGAGACCTGGAAAGAGCAGGCCCAGCAGGCCCACGAACACCCGGTTGAGATATCTCTGCAGAAAATCTTCCGGGGGCAGCAGGCTGGAGGCGAAGGTCTCGAGCACCGCGGCCTCGCACTGCTCTCCGTCCGCGATGAGATAGAGCCACGGCACCGCCCGGTCGCTGTCCCGGATGGTGGCGATCCCCTCATCCAGGGAGCCGGCGAACTGCACCACCTCCCTGCACAGGATCAGGGTGCCTTTGCCGCTTACGAGCGGCCTGGTGAAGATGGAATTGACCACGTCCATGCCGCAGCTCACCCCCTCGGAGTTCATGCCGGTGGGGAAACCCACGAAGCCGGGAGCGGCCGCGGCCACGAAGGGATGGCCCTGCGTGGGATCGTGCACCATCATCAGGGACTCGTCCGCGAAGACGTCTCCGCCTGTGGGGAACATGAAGTCGCGCCCGTGGTAAAGCCCGCCGTCCGCGGTGGCACCCCCGAAGACCGCGAACTCGTTGCAGAGCAGGGCCCGGAACCCGGTGACCACGCTCTGCAGGGTGTCTATGCCGATGTTGAGGGTCAGAAGGTCGCGGTAGCTGACATCGTATCCCAGGTCGCGGCAGGCGTCGGCGATGCCTTGCATCTCAGCGAGGAATTCCTCGGGTACTGCGTCCTGGTTGGCGGTCACCAACATCTTGAGGACGTCCCAAAGCAGGTTCCACAGCCAGGGGTCCTGCCTGATCTCCTCGCCTATACCCATTTCGCCCGCCAGCTCGATGAAGACGTTCTCCAGGTAGTCCTGTGACATCCTCTGGACGCTCTGCGGGCAGAGGTAGCCCTCTGCGTAACCCCTCTGGTAGGCGTCCCCCTCGAGATACAGGAGCCTCTTCCCCGCGCTGTTCTCGGCGAGGTAGCTGTTGCCGTAGCTGGCGACGACCTGGAAATCGTCCGCAGAGATGGGGTTGGAGAGCTCGAAGGGCCCTTCATCGTCCAGGGCCTCCATGCTCTCGTTCCCGTGGCCACGCCCTCCGTCCCCATCCGCTTGGGCGGTGGGATCTTGGCCCGACGGCCCCCTCGCCCCGGCGACCGCCGCCAGGGGGCCGAGCGTGGACGCCAGCAGCAGGGCCATGACCAGGGCGAAAGCCGCGGCGGCCTTTCCTCTTGCGGGAATCTTAAAGAGATAACGGTGCAGGTTCATGAACATCCCCCCTGATCTCGAAACGGCCCCCGCCGTGCCGGTGCTTCCCGCGACGGGAGATCCGCGCTGAATAGGCCCATCCCCTCGCGTAGTGTCACGGCTTCCCCATGGACTCAGCAGACATAATGATACTATCATATCGTTTGCTCCCCATGAAAAGCGGGGCGGGTCCCCGTTTTTGTCTCGAGGTGCCAGGTCTTGGATGTTGCACGCAAAACCCCTGGTGCCAACTGGGAACATACCGCGGTATCCAAAATCCAAGACCTGACCCCCTAGAAGGAGGGTTCTTCTATGAGGAGTTGCCAGTAGCGCACGGGCATGAAGCTCTTCTGCAGGCGGGGGTTGCACCGCTCGCGCACGGCGATGGTGCGGAAGTATTCCCTCCACATCTCCTGGCACATCTGCTCCCGCTCGCTCAGGCGAAGGCCGAACTCGGGCAGTGCCACGAAGGCGAGCTCGCCGCCGCGGTGTAAGGCCGCCTGCCCTCGCCCCAGGTCGTGGATCATCCACTCCTGGTCTCCCATGCGGCCGAGGAAGTGCCGCGCCACCAGGCACAGCACGTCGCAATGCGTGCGCATGGGGGCGTAGTACGGGCCTCCCTCCAGCTGGCGGAAGCGCAGCAGGCCCTGCATGCGGTGGGCCTCGAGCCCCGTGCGCCTGCTCATGGCGTGCACGGCATGTACGTGCCCGTCCCCCAGGCAGGCGTCCACCTCCGCGCCCATCTCCCACCCCAGCCACAGATAACGGTAGATGTGGTACTCCGCTCCCTCCTCCTCGCAGAGGTAGGCGCGGAAGGCGCGCCTGAGCGCTCCCGGGGAGATGAGCCCGCACACGTCGCTGCTCATGCGCTCCGCCCGCGCCGCGTCCGCCCGTACGCGCACCGTCTCCGCCAGCAGGCTCTCCTGCACGGCTTCGCCGTCCGCCCTGATGTCCTCGGGCCCGTCACCCGACTCCCGCAGCAGCTGCAGCACGGTGAGCAGCCCCTGGAAACCACCCTCGTAGAGGTAGAGCCCCGGCACGCCTAGAGCTCCCCGCTGGTGCTGGAGAAGGCGTCCTCAACTCCTGGGAGCAGCTCGCTGCCGGCGAAGAGCGAAAGCTGGCGCGAGCGTGCGGACCCGCCCGCCGGCGCCCGCACCAGGGTGCTGATGCCGCGTCTTATCTCTACGTCACCGACTTTCGCGCCGGTGTAATACCTGCCCCCGCAGGTGATGAAGTAGCGGGCGCGCTTGAGCACCACGCCGATCTTCTTCAACGCATCGAAGTCCAGGGAGTGGGCGCGCCGCGCGTAGAGGATCCTCTTCGCCGACTTCACCCCCAGGCCGGGGACGCGCAGCAGGGCCTCGTAGTCGGCACGGTTCACCTCAACCGGGAAGAATTGCGGGTTGCGCAGGGCCCAAGCGGCTTTGGGGTCGAGTTCCTCGTCCAGGTATCTCCCCCGAGGTGAAATGGTATTGGCCCAGCAGCCATTCGGCCTGGTAGATGCGGTGCGCCCGCAGCAGGGGAGGCGCATCCAGGCCGGGCAGGCGCGGGTCTTCGGAAACCGGCACGAAGGCGGAATAGTAGACGCGCTTGAGCTTGTACCTGCCGTACAGCCCCTCCGCCAGCCTCATGATGCGCAGGTCGTCCTCTGGCGTCGCCCCCACGATGAGCTGGGTGCTCTGCCCCGCCGGGACGAAGGCCGGGGCCTTCTTGTAGCGCTTTCTCTCCTCCCTGTTGCAGGAGATGTTCTCCGCCACGTCCCCCATGGGACCGAGGATGTCCTCCTTTTTCTTGTCCGGCGCCAGCAGGCGCAGGCTCTTCTCCGTTGGAAGCTCGATGTTCACGCTCATGCGGTCGGCGTAGGCGCCCGCGCGCCGGATGAGCTCCGGGCTGGCGCCGGGGATGGCCTTGAGGTGGATATAGCCGTTGAACCCCTTCTCCAGGCGCAGCTTGGCGGCGGTGAGCAGGAGGCGTTCCATGGTGTAGTCGGGGCTGACCCACACCGCCGAGCTCAGGAAGAGGCCCTCGATATAATTGCGGCTGTAGAAGTCCATGGTCAGGTCGGCAAGCTCGTCGGGGGTGAAGGACGCGCGCGGGCGGGATACGGAGGCGCGGTTGGCGCAGTAGGCGCAGTCGTAGATGCAGTGGTTGGAGAAGAGCACCTTGAGCAGGGAGATGCAGCGCCCGTCGTCGGACCAGCTGTGGCAGACGCCGGCGCTGGTGCAGCTCCCAGGCCCTCCCCGGCGCCCGGGCCTCCTCACCCCGCTGGAGGAACAGGAGACGTCGTAGCGCGCCGCCGCTCCCAGTATCCTCAGTTTCTCCTCTACGTCCACGGCCGCACCTTCTTTGTCTCCGTCCATACTCATCCACGATCATTATGAGCGGGGGCGGTGACAATCCTCTTTCGCCTCCCGGGCGCGAGATACGCTGTGCGCGGGTCACTTGAAGCGCTTGGTTGTCATCCGTTATGGGTAATATTGAGATGTATGGTCTCATAGTGGCTTGCCCGTTGCGGGCGACATCAAGGGCTGTGGTTTCGCCGGGGCTGATGTCCCCCTGCGGGCGAGAAGGAGGAGGCGGAGAGGGCGATCCGGCGCTGGGGCCTCTCCCCGGTACGCGCCGCGAGCACGCAGGCGCCGTGCGTCTGTGGACGGCGCCGAGGATGAAAGGAGCGCGAGATGGAGAGAGAGATCGAGCTGAGGGAGATGCCGGCACAGGCAGTGGTGGGAAAACGTTTCCGCACCTCCATGGAGAAGATCCCGGGGGACATCGAGGCGAGCTTCGGCGCCATCTTCGGCTACCTGGGGGAGATGGGTGAGAACCCCAGCGGGGCGCCCTTCGCCCTGTATTACGGGGACATGAAGGAGTTCAACCTCGAGGACTTCGAGATGGAGCTGTGCGTCCCGGTGAGCCGCCCGCTGGAGAGCAAGGGGGACATCACGGCGCGGGAGGTCCCCGGGGGGCTCGCGGCGGTGACCCTGCACAAGGGCCCCTACGACGCGGTGGAGCCGGCCTACAACGACCTGGACGCCTGGATCAAGGAGAACGGGTACCGGTACGCCGGGTCCGCCCGCGAGACCTGGCTGAACGACCCCAGCCAGGTGGCGGAATCAGAGCTGCTCACCGAGATCTCCATCCCCGTAGCCAAGTCATAGATAGCATGCAGCCCTGCAAGCCATCCGTACCTGGAGGTGGCCATGGACGTTGACGCATTGAGAAAAGCGGCGGGGACGGAGCTGTTCGGGGTGGCGGACGCCCGGGCTTACGGCGAGAAGGCGCCGCCGGGTCACCGCCCCGGGGACTACCTGGAGGGCGCGCGCTCCATCGTGCTCCTGGGGATGCGTATGCTGGACCTCCCCCTGGACGAGCTCCCTGCGACCCGCAGGGAATACACCGTCAACTTCCACATGGCCAACACGCGGCTGAACCACGCGCTCTTCGACGCGGCGGGTCACCTGCAGGACCAGGGATACAGGGTCTTTCCCGTCCCCTACCTGGAGATGCCGGGATGGAACCTGGACAAGCGGCCGGCCTGGCTGCTCAAGCTGCTGCGTCAACTATCCACTGTCCCCCGCGTCCACGACCTGCTGAACGAAAAGGTGCTGTGGGAGAACCTGTCGTTCCGGCACATGGCCGTGGAAGCCGGCCTGGGCGAGATAGGAGTGAACAACCTCCTGCTGCACCCCGAGCACGGGGCCCGGGTGCGTTTCGTGGCCCTGCTCACCGACGCCGAGCTGCCGGCGGGGACACCGCGCGAGGCCGTGCTGTGCCAGCCAGAGCGCTGCGGCTATGCCTGCGTGAGGGCATGCCCGGCGGGGGCGCTGAGCGAGGACGGACGGGGGACGGACAAGGCGTCCTGCCTGAAATACTACATCAAGCTGGGGCTGCCGGGCATGAGCGGCGTGCGCTGCGGGCTGTGCGTGGCGAAGTGCCCCGTCTACCGCGGGAACTGGTCCGGAAAGAGGTGATGAAGGTGCAGGCGGTAGATATACCGGGACTCGTCGCTGAGCAGAAGAGGTACTTCGCCAGCGGGGCGACCAGGGGGGTAGCCTTCCGCCGCGAACAGCTGCAGAGGCTGCGGGAGATGATAGAGAACAACCGCTCCCGCATCCAGGAGGCCGTCCACGCCGACCTGCGTAAACCCCCCTTCGAGATGTTCGCGAGCGAGACAGCCATGCTGCTGGCGGAGATCGATCACGCACTAAAAAACCTGCGATGCTGGACGAGTCCCGCCAGGGTCTCCAACCCGCCCGTCTACGTGGGGGCCAGAAGCCGCATCTACCCGGAGCCCTACGGGGTAGTGCTTATCATCGCGCCGTGGAACTACCCCTTCATGCTCCTCCTCACCCCCCTCGTCGGCTCCATCGCCGCCGGGAACTGCACCGTTCTCAAGCCGTCCGAGATATCGACGCATTCCTCGCGGGCGATCGCCGCGATGGTGCGCGAGTACTTCGACCCGCGCTATATCGCGGCGGTGGAGGGAGGTATGGAGGTCAACGTCCCCCTGCTCGAGCAGGCGTACGACTATATATTCTTCACCGGCGGTACGGTCGTGGGCAGAGAGGTCATGAAGGCGGCAGCAGCGCATCTCACCCCGGTCACCCTGGAACTGGGGGGCAAGTCGCCCTGCATAGTGGACGAGACTGCGCGCTTGCGTTACGCTTCGCGCCGCATCGCCTTCGGGAAATTCCTCAACGCCGGCCAGACCTGCATCGCCCCCGATTACGTCCTGGCCCACGAGAGCATCAAGACCTCACTGCTGCAGGAGTTGAAGAAGGCCTTACGCTCGTTCTACGGCCCAGACCCGCGCCGCAGCCGGCATTATGCCCGCATCATCAACGACGCTCATTTTCAGCGTCTCGTGTCTCTTCTCGAGGGGGCGGACATCGTCATCGGAGGGGACAGCGACGCGGGAGAGCGCTATATCGCTCCCACCGTCATCGACGAGCCGGGATGGGACGCACCCGCGATGCAGGGGGAGATATTCGGGCCCGTCCTGCCCGTCGTCTCTTTTCGCCATCTCGACGAGGCCATCGAGGCCGTGAACACACGGCCCAAACCGCTGGCGATGTACTTCTTCTCCACCGACAAGGCAAGGCAGGAGAGGGCCCTGCTCGAGACCTCGGCGGGGGGAGTATGCATCAACACCACCATGTTGCAGGAGTCCACCCAGGCGCTGCCCTTCGGCGGGGTGGGCGAGAGCGGGATGGGAAGCTATCACGGCAAGGCCACCTTCGACACTTTCACCCATTACAAGCCGGTCGTCGAACAGAGAGCGCGGCTCGATATGGTGCTGAGGCCGCCTTATCCCGATGCGAGGCCGGTCAACGCCATATTCCAGCGGCTGCTGCTGAGCGGCAGGAAGTGCCGTTAACGGGCCCGGCCCGGGTCTGGAACGGGAGCGCTCTCTCCCTGACGTCACCGGACGACGGGGTCTGCCTCGGGGTCCAGGGGGTTCATCCGCACGGCGAGGGAGAAGAGGTAAGGGTAGTTGTTCTTGAGGTGCTCCAGGTACCCCAGCCACTCGCGCAGCAGCAGGTTGTAGGACCTGGAGATGTCGCCGCGCAGGTGCTCATGGTCCGCCTCCGGCAGCTCGCTGATGGCGTAGCGGTATTTCAACTCCTCGGTGAGGTGGAAGATGGCCCAGAGCAGGTCGGTGAAGGTCTCGTGCTCCAGCAGGGTGGGGTTTTCCAGCAGGGTGAGCAGAAAGTCCCTCTCGGAGAGTAAAAACTCGCGCAATTCCTCCAGGAGAACGTCATCTCTACCGATGGAGCACCTGTATTCGGCGATCTCCCGACCGGCCCGTTTGAAGTCCTCGTCTTTCCATTCAGCGTTCGCTTCCAGGCATCCCCGGATCTGCTGGTAGGTCGCGTCCAGCTCCGCCAGTAAATGCAGGCACTGCATGCCCATCTCGCTGAAGAAGACCCCGATGACCATGTTGAGCTTCTCCATCCTGGCGCGCTTCTCGCGCATGTCGAGGACGCGGTGCACGATGATCGTGACCAGCAGGACCTCGATGGGCAGGAAGGCGATGTCCCCCAGCAGGTAGATGAAGATGTGGTGGGTATCCCGGAAGATGGCGTAATGGATAAGGTAAAGGACCACCGTCGCCAGGATGAGCATGGCCCCCAGGACCACGTACCAGTTGCGGTACCAGCTTTTTTTCTCCTCGTATCCGATAGGTCATCACCCTTTGCTCTTCCGTCTCACACGCTCATGACGTCGATTCCGATTTTACAGCATACGCACCGCCAGGGGGGCGGTCCATGTCACGGTATGTCTATATGGGGCCCTGGAATAAGCGCGCCGCCAGGGGGGGCGGTCCATGTCACGGTATGTCTATACGGGGCCCCGGGCAGGAGCTTGCCTGCCGGTCTTTTCCCGTGACCGCCGCCGCCCCGGGGCCGAAAGCCGGCCGTGACCTCCCCGGCCGGGGAGGAACCCGGGCCTGGCGCCGGGTAAACATGCAGGCACGGTCTGGACCCCGGTTTTGACCCTAGGCTTTGCGGCAGCGGCAAGATATTATAGATAAGTTGGCTTGACGGCCGCATGGCCGCTCGTCTGCGTGTCCGGGTGTGGGTTCCAGCCTCTCGCCCGCGCCCAGCCGCTTTGCCGGTTACACGCCTGGGTTTTTCGCACCACAAGGGGAGGGGAAGATGGACGCATACGATGTAGTCATCGTGGGCGCAGGTTTCGGAGGCCCGGTCGCGGCGAAGAAGTGCGCGGAGGCTGGGCTGCGCACCCTCATGCTCGAGCGTTCAGAGAAGGTGGGCGAGAAAGTCATATCGGGGTTGACCATCCCCTTCTACGGCTTTCTCTTCGGGCCCGCCTTTATCCGGGACGGAAACCCCCCCATAGAGCGGCCGGTGGACGGCATCATCAACTACATCATCAAGGACATCGACGCCGGCGACATAGAAATAGACGATTCGCTGCGCGTGCCCAAGCCGCTTTCGCCGGTCATAAGTTTCGGCTACAACGCCTACTCCCAGCCCTTCTGCCAGTGGGAGGCGGAGAAGGCGGTGGAGGCCGGGGCGGAGCTGCGCACGTCGGTGACGGTAGTGGACGTGCTGCGCGAGGACGGCAGGATAGCGGGGGTCAAAACGGAGGCCGGAGAGGACATCCGCGCGCGTATAGTCATCGACGCCGAGGGCTCACAGGGTCTCCTTGCCGTCAAGGCCGGGGTGCGCAAGAAATATCCCCCGGAGGTCATATCCATGGCCGACATCTACGACTACGAGATAGAAAAGGAGGAGCTGGACGGACTCATGGGGCATACCCTGCGCTTCTGCTGGGGATGGGACGAACAGAAGGTCGCCCCTCCGCTGGGCCAGGGCAACGGCCTCATGGTGTGGCCGTACCGCGGCAGCATCCATTTCATGCAGGACCAGTGCCTGCGCCTGAAGGACGGCGACGTCCCCAACCTGAGAAAGCTCTTCG